>JACKNC010000001.1:1692500-2055000 GCA_024235095.1 Gammaproteobacteria bacterium | reverse complement strand
GGCTTCGTGCCGGTGCGGGTCAAACCGTGCGCCCACCGGATTGACTTCATGAACGCCGAATTTTTCCATCGCCGCAGTCAGTTGCTTGAGGGTCAGGTCAACGCCTTCGCGCAATTTGGCGATATTGGTGGTTTCGTCAGCCGCCGCCAGTCCCATTTCCAGACTGTCGCGCACCGGCAGCAATTCATTAAAAAACCGTTCCAGGGCAAATTTGTGGGCGTTCTGCACATCACGCTCGGTGCGTTTGCGCAGGTTTTCCATTTCGGCGTGGGCGCCCAAATACAACTTCCAGTGTTCATCAGCTTTAGCCAATGCTTGATCCAAATCACGCTGGAGCGTATCAAACTCTTCGCGGCTCACCAGAATTTCCGTATCTTCCCCGTCAACCGGCATGGGGGCTTCTGGCATGGTGGATTCCGCAAAAGAGCGATTCGTCCCGGTCGCCTCCGGCTGGGTGCGGGCATCCAAGGTCGGTTCAGTGGCGGGCATGGTGGGTATTCTCCTCCGTTACTCTGCAAATCGGGCGGGTAGGCTTGGCCTCCCTTTGGAGAAGGTAATAGGGTTCAATCCTGGGATTTCAAGGGTGTCAGGACTGGAGGACAAACGGCTGGGCTGCGGAGCGTCTTCAGCCTTGATAACGAATTTTGCTATGGGAAGAAGATATGAAATCACATCGGCGCTCGACGCAAGCCTTGCGGATTATCGGTGGGCAATGGCGCAGCCGGCGCCTGGAATTTCCAGACTTGCCCGGATTGCGGCCCACCCCGGACCGGGTGCGGGAGACGCTATTCAACTGGTTAGCCCCGGTCTTGCCGGGTGCGCGTTGTCTGGATTTGTTCGCCGGCAGCGGCGCGCTGGGTATCGAGGCGCTCTCGCGCGGCGCGGCGGAAGTGGTGTTTGTCGAACGCCAGCCACTGGCGGTTCGCGCCCTGCGGAACAATCTTGATCGATTGTCTGCCTCAAACGCCCGAGTCGATCCGCTTGATGCGCTTACCTGGTTGCGCCCGTCGGGAACCCCGTTCGATATTGTATGGCTCGATCCACCCTTCGGCGAAGGTTTGCTGGAACCCGCGTGCGCACTTCTGGAACAGGGCGGTTGGCTGGCGGCAATCGCCTGGATTTATCTGGAAACCCAAGCAGACCAACCTCGACCGCTATTACCGGCACACTGGACTTTCCACCGGGAGAAAACCGCTGGGATGGTAACCTACCGACTGGCGCGACGAGAACTCTCTTCACCGCTCCAGTTGCCGGATTTGCCTTAGCCCGCAGCTTTCCAGATAATCGGCGAAACCATCCGCACTATTTGCACTGAAGGAATTTCTATGTCCGTCGTCGCTATCTACCCCGGCACCTTTGATCCTATTACCAACGGTCATGCTGATCTGGTCGAACGCGGCGCCCGCATGTTCGAACGGCTGGTCGTCAGTATCGCCGCTAATCCCAACAAGCAGCCTCTGTTCTCGCTGGAGGAACGGGTGGAATTGGTTAACGAAGTCGTCGCGCATCTACCGCATGTCGAGGTGCGCGGCTTCGATGTCCTATTGGTGAACTATGCCAAAAGCATTGGCGCGAATGTGCTGATGCGTGGCTTGCGCGCCGTCGCCGACTTTGAATTTGAATTCCAGTTGGCCAGCATGAACCGTCGCCTGAATCCACAGATTGAGTCAATCTTTTTGACGCCCGCCGAACAGTACGCCTTTATTTCTTCCAGCCTGGTGCGGGAAGTCGCCAAGCTAGGCGGCAATATTGCCCCCTTCGTCCATCCCAAAGTTGAAGCGGCGTTGGCGGCAAAATTCGCATTGCGAAAATAATTGAGTAAAATACTCGGAAATTGACTCCCATGTAATTCCCGTTAAAACAGAAGAGGAGCCTCGTCATGGCGCTGATGATTACCGATGAATGTATCAATTGTGATGTGTGCGAGCCAGAGTGTCCGAACGAAGCGATTTCCCAAGGCGATGAAATTTATGTTATTGATCCCAAGCTTTGCACGGAGTGCGTGGGTCATTTTGACGAACCCCAATGCATCGAAGTCTGCCCGGTGGATTGTATTCTCGTCGATCCCAATTACACCGAGACCCACGAACAACTGCAAGCCAAGTATGATCAGCTGACCAGCGCGGCTTGAGTTTAATCGGCCAGGGATTCATGCAAATGCGATGTATCACGCCCCTCCTTCTCTTAGAGAAGAGGGGACTGTTTGGCCTTATGCTATTCTTTAAAGGGGTAATCGAACATTCAGGAGCGGCGAAATGGAGGTAGAGCAACCTTCGGGAATGCGCGCCTTGTTAGTCGGTGCGACCGGTCTGGTCGGTGGCCATTGTCTGGGCGAATTGCTGTACGACAACGATTTTAGTGCAGTAACCGTCTTTGTGCGCCGTCCACTGGAATGGATTCCTCCCAAACTGGCTGTCCATGTCGTGAATTTCGATTGCCTCGAAAATTACGTCGAGGCGATTAATGCCGACGTCGTGCTGTGCTGCCTGGGTACGACGCATAGTGCCGCAGGTTCGCCCGAAGCCTTTGCCAAGGTCGATCACATCTACGTTGCCGAACTGGCGCGTCTCGCGGCGTCTCGCGGCGTCTCGCGTTTTGTGCTGGTCTCGACGGTCGGCGCCGATCCAGCCTCGCCAGTCTTCTACAATCGCGTTAAGGGCCGCGCCGAAGCAGCCGTTAGCGAACTTCCATTCAAGGCGGTTCACATCCTGCGGCCCTCACTGCTGTTAGGCCAACGCTGGGAACCCCGGCCCACCGAGGACTGGGGTAAGCAATTTGCGCCGTACTGGTCCTGGCTCTTATGGGGGCCATTCAGCCGCTACCGGCCTGTCGAAGCGGAAACGGTCGCTTCGCGCATGGTGGAACTGGCCAAAAGCGATCTGGAAGGCGTCCATATCCACTACTTCAATTCTTGAACTTTCTCCCATCCCCTAGATGCCCATGCCTGCTTTTCTTTCACATCGCCTTGACTCCCCGCGCCCTGCTGCTGGGGCGTAATCCCATCCGGCGTTAAACGTCGGCGATTGGTCGGTATACCCGGACCTTCCGGGTTCAACCAACGACTGTTTGCCTCATGTCCATCCACAGGAGGAACTTCATGCTTTTTCGCGGATTAATCCTCATTTTTCTTTGCGTTGCACTGACGCCAAATCTGTACGCGCAATCGGCTGACGCCTCCCCAGAAAATAAAACCGTGCAACCGGCAAAAAATCCCTCACATGAAGAGCAATTACGGACGCTGCTCGACACTATCAAGCAGGTCGAAAGTGAGGACGCTCAACTGAGCCGGGAACTGAAGCGCACGAAAGACCCTGCGAACGCACAACAGATTAACCAACAAATAGATCTGATTGAAAAACGTCTTCAGGATTTAAAAATTTCCTTTGGAGAATTGGCGACGGGGGGATTCAGTATCTCGGCGCTTGACAGGAGAGCCGAGGAAGCGCAGTTCAACTGGCAAAAGGAGCTGGAGGCGGTCGTTCAACCCTTGCTGGAAGAACTGAAACGGCTCACCGAACGGCCTCGCATCATGGAGCGGCTGAAAAGCGAACAGGCCTTATACAAAGATCAGCTGCAAATTATCGAATCTGCGATTACCGAACTGGAAAAAAAGCAGGCCGAGATCAAAGCGCCGGTGGTCGATAAGGCGCTTAAATCCTTGCTTGGGCAATGGCAGGATCAACGTGGAAGCGTCGAAGACCGTCTACAACGCATCAATGTCCAGCTGGAGCGCTTGACGGCTCCCGACAAGCAGCAAAGCAAGGGCTTGCTGGTGACCCTTGAGGAGTTTGCCCACGGTCGAGGATTGAATCTGGCGCTGGCGCTGGGTGGTTTCATACTCACCTATTTAATCCTGGGAGGGTTCGGTCATCTGGTCGGAAATTTGACGCGCCGGGGTCGTGAACCTGGACCCCATCGGATGGGGCGGGTGATCGCCTGGTGTTTCCGGCTGCTGACCCTGGCTCTGGCCCTGTTTGTCACGACGCTGATTTTATATGTGCAGGGTGACTGGCTGCTGCTGGGCCTGTTGGTTCTGATAGTGATCGGCCTTTTATGGGGACTGCGGCAATCGTTGCCGCGCTATATGCGGGAAATCCGCACCTTGCTGGACATGGGGGGCGTTCGCGAGGGCGAGCGGGTTATTTACAATGGAGCGCCCTGGAAAATCACCTCGCTTAACCTGTACTCAACTTTGCAGAATTCACTGCTGCGCGGCGGCAGCTTGCGGTTGCCGCTGGACAGGATGGTCGATTTGCAGTCGCGTCCCTATGCTCTGGAAGAACCTTGGTTCCCCAGTCAGGAAAACGATATTGTTATCCTAGACGGGGATATTTACGGCAAGGTATTGCTGCAAACCCCGGAAATTGTGCAACTTCAAGTGGTCGGTTCAACCACTACTTTCCCGATTGCCGAGTATCTGGGCAAGAACCCGCGCAATTTGTCGCGCGACGGATTTGCTGTACCCGTCGTTTTTGGCCTGGATTATCAGCATCAACATGAAATTTTGAGCACTATTGTTCCCACGCTGCGGGCCTATCTGGAAGCGCAACTGGAGGAACAACCATTCCGTCCGCACTTGACGAACCTGTTGGTGGAATTCAATGAAGCCGCCAGTTCCTCGCTGAATCTGTTGATTGTGGCAGTGTTCACTGGGGCCGGCGCTGGCGACTACTGGCCGATTCGCCGCTTTCTGCAACGCGCCACGGTCAGCGCCTGTAATCGGTACGGCTGGACGATTCCATTCGATCAGTTGACGGTGCATCTGCCAGTGGAGCAACCGACGTCTTGTTTTGCATCGTCTACCCTGCCCTGAAGGCAGGCACTTGTCCTTACCAGATTCGTTTCCTAGTGGGCTGACACAGAAGTTTTGACAGGTAGCGGTGGGTGCCCTATGGTTGAGATCAACAGGAGGAATCACCATGGCCCACAAGTATCTGGTTGATCTAACTGAAGAGGAGCGGGAAGACCTGCTGAAGGTCATTCATAAAGGCAAGGCAGCGGCGCGCAAGGTTGCCCGTGCCCATGTGTTGCTGCAGGCTGCGGAAGGGGCGACGGATGAGGCCATTGCCCAAAGCCTTCACTTGGGGATTTCGACCGTTCATCGTACCCGTCAACGGTTTGTCGACGAAGGGTTGCTGGCGGCGTTAAGCGAGCGGCCACGAGTCGGTTTGCCCCCGGCCTTGACCGGCAAACAGGCCGCCTTTCTGGTCGCCTTGGCCTGTAGTACCCCGCCCGCTGGCCGTTGTCAGTGGACTCTCCAATTGTTAGCGGACCGCTTCATGGAACTCCGGCCCATCGAAGCCATTTCCCGTGAGAGTGTGCGGCGCATCCTTAAAAAAACGACCTCAAACCCTGGCAACGTCAAGAATGGTGTATTCCCAGTGTCAGTCCCGATTATGTTTGGCATATGGAGGATGTGTTGGACCTGTACGCCGAACCCGATGATCCTCAATACCCCCAAGTGTGCTTCGATGAAAGTCCGGTGCAATTGACCAGCGAAACCCGCTGTCCTCAACCCGCCCGCCCGGGTCAACCGGCGCGCTATGACTGTGAATACAAACGCGAAGGCACCGCCAATTTATTTCTATTCGTACAACCCTTGCGCGGGTGGCGTCATGTTAATGTCACGAAACAGCGCACCAAACGCGATTTTGCCCAGCAAATGCAGCAACTCGTTGATGTGTACTTTCCGAAGGCGGAGCGAATCCGGTTGGTCGTGGATAACCTCAATACCCACACTCCTGCGGCCTTGTATAGTGTCTTTTCTCCAGAGGAAGCCCGCCGGATCACCCGCAAGCTCGAATTTCATTACACCCCCAAGCATGGCAGTTGGCTCAATATGGCGGAATGTGAGTTCGCTGTTCTCGCCGGCCAGTGTTTGAATCGCCGCATTGCGAACCTCGAAACTTTGCGGAAGGAAATCGCCGCTTGGCAAGGCCCACGCAACCTACGTCAGACCAAAATCCACTGGCAGTTCGGCACCGACTTGGCCCGGGTCAAACTCAAGCGCCTCTATCCTCCCTTGAAATCTTCTGAAACCCCGGTGGACCTAGAAACCTCTGAACCTGTCAAAACTTCTGTGTCAGCCCACTAGCCTCAAAGCCAAGCTATTTCGTGGAAAAGACAAATGAATGATGAAATTCGCATCGCCTGCGTCACTGGCGCTGATCTGGAACGCTTGTAACCGTTCACACTCCCTGCATAACGGGAGTGGGTAGAGAGGCCAAGGGGCGTCCGGCGCGGCGATCGGCGATGGCGGCGCGGCGATCGGGCGACGGGGAATGGCCCCTCTGTCGGCAGGTCGTCATGACGCTGGCCAGTACGGTGAAGGTGCGCGAACCGGTGGGTGTGCGGGTGCCGCGGCTGATCTTACGAAGAATCGCCCAGTGACGGAGCGCACGCTCGGCCTCGTTGTTGGTGAGCGGTAACTCAGGATGATGCAAGACCTGGAAGATCGCGTCCCAGTCATTCAGTAACTCCACCGCTAACGCCCGAGTCTTCGCATGGGTGTGGTCTTTGAGGGGTTCGCAGGTCATCCGCAGGCAGGCCAAGTCCTCGGCATACCGGGTCGGCAAGTCGTCGGTAGGTGATCCTTCCCGGGTGGCGTACACTGCCGCCATCAGGACTTTCAACAAGTCGAGCACGTGGCGGCCAAACGCGCAGGTCTCCTGACCGTAACTGTCGATCAACCCCTGCGCCTTGCGCAGGAGATGCGCCCAGCACCGCAACCGCGGCTCGAAATGCCGATAGGCGCACCACCCATCGCTCATCAACCACCCGTTAGAAGCTGTATAAAAAATAAGCAATTAATTTATATAATTACGCGATGTTCGACTTTCAGGCGATCAGGCCCTCAAACTGGAGGTCTGACCGACCGACTTGTCGGTTCATGAAAATACCCAAGGTGTGCGCTAAGACTTTTCGGGCGATCCGACTCGTCAAGTGCCACACATCCCGCGCCCGGATTTTCTCAAAATGGAATGGCTCGGTGAGCTGACCGATGACCGTTTCCACGAGGCGGCGGGTTCTCGTAAGCTGCTGGACAGCCCACGGGGGACGCGGATCGATCATGTTGGCCCGCAAGGGGGTTTGCAAGTCAATCCCGGTCGTGGCCAGTTCCGTCTGAAGAAAGGCGCTCAGGTAACCTTTGTCGCCGATCACCCAACCCTGAACACCTTCGGTCAAATCCCACAACGCCTCGCGTTCATCACCCGTAGCGGGCGTCACCGTCCACGCCGTGATGACGCCATGGATCGTGACCATCAGATGACCGTGAAGCCCGTAATAGTACTGCTTCTTTGCCGCACAATAGCCAAAATCCGCCACCGCAGGAAATAACCGACAGTGCGGGGCACGGGTCAACACACAGAGGGGCAGAGGGCAACCATCCACCAAGCGAATCGGGTCCGTCGCCGCCCCCAACTCGATCAGCAGCTGCTGATGAAGCCGCTGCTTGATCACCCACAGATTCGCCGCCTGCTGGGCAAACGTCGTCCGCGATCCGAGTTCCGGGAACCACGACGGCCAATGACGACCGAAGTACTTCCAGATGCCCACATCCGTATCCAGCCCTAAGAACTCGCCGACGACTTCCATCGTGATCACTTCACTATCATTCAGCTTGGGGGCGAAGCCTCGCGAGCGTAAGCAGTGATCCCCGAGCAGGGCATTCAGGTGTTCGTCTACCCAACAAAACACCGTGATGATAAAGTCTTCGAGCGGCATGGCGGTCTCTCCGTGCGGTTGAGGCGGTTGGTTCCTCTCAGCTTAGCTCACATCGCCATGCCGCATCCGCCTGCTCTCATCTCCCCTCGGAAAAGTCGAACATCGCGTTATAATTTTATTTTGCTATGATTCCCTGGAAAGGCCCCAAAAAGGCAAAAAATATTTTAATCCCAAAAATCCCATTCGAGGTGTACCGATGTCTTG
Organism: Gammaproteobacteria bacterium; assembly: GCA_024235095.1. Lineage (NCBI taxonomy): Bacteria > Pseudomonadati > Pseudomonadota > Gammaproteobacteria > Gammaproteobacteria bacterium. Next base: position 2,047,071 of record JACKNC010000001.1, on the reverse strand, counting down.
GCCGAAAGAAATCCCTTTTAACCGTTATCCCAGTGATCTGACCCAGGAGGAATGAGAAATCATCAAACCGATTTTAGAGAACTCGAACCACGTAAAAGTAGAGGACGCCCTCGAGAAGTGGATTTTCGTGAAATTTTAAATGCGATCTTCTATCTGAACAAGACAGGCTGTCAATGGCGATACTGACCCAAGGACTTTCCATCCTACACGCGGGTCAGTTACTACTATCATCGGTGGTTGGACAACGGTGTTCTGGAGAAAATTAATACGGCGATCCATCGAAATCTTCGCAAAGAATTGGATCGGAATGAAACGCCTAGTGCGGCCATTATTGACAGTCAATCGGTGAAAAGAACGCAGGAATGTGTGGATGAAACGGGATTTGATGGCGGTAACCTCGTTAAAGGACGCAAGAGACATATATTAGTTGATACAATAGGTTATATCATTATTGTTCGTGTTCATGCTGCGAATACTTACGATGGGCATGGCACGCGCCGTGTTAAATGCTGGATTTTCAGTGATCGATACGATTAAGAAAATTTGGGCGGATTGTGGCTATCGAGGTGAAGAATTTATTCAGTGGGTTGAAAAAGAATTTAATCGTATGATTGAGATTGTACAGAATAACAATAAAACAGGCCGTGGGTTTCAGGTATTACCTCGTTGATGGGTTGTGGAGAGAACGCTGGCCTGGTTAGGAAGATTTCGGCGACTGAGCAAAGACTATGAACGAAAGCCCACATCAAGCGAAGGTCATGTTTATATCGCATCGATTCGACTGATGCTGCGAAAAATGTGTAAAAATCGTGCATTATTGCAAGAGCCGGTTTTAGAGTCTGCTTAGGATAATAAGGTTTTTCGACAGCTTCTGATACTGGCTCCGGGAGACCACTCCATTTGTCCACGATTTCTGCACCACCACCCTGACCGGTCGTGTAGACGTGATTGAGGGTTTTATACCCCAGCGACTGATGTCGTCGCTTACTATTGACAGATTTTCCCCTAGCAGAATCAGCGAAAGCCCTGATCGCCACTGGGCTAGACGGCAATTTTGGATTTCACGCGGGTGGCTACATGCTGACCTGTAACAAGTCCAGTATCTCTTCTTGCTCTCGTGTCGGTGTGCTGTTCTGATAAAACTCAGCGGCGTTTACAGAGACCTTGTTATGGGTTATCTGAGTCAGATAATCGAGCACATCGCGCAATGTCCAACATCTCTCTTGCCCCTCTCCATCCTTGGCAACCCAGGGTGCTAATACCAATTACCGTTAGGTTTAACCCGAAAAATGGAGGGGCCGCCAGGGTTACCCAGGGAAAGAAAGATTCAGAATCTATCGGTAAACGGTATAAACGTTGCTCCAGGTGCCATTGCAGATAATAGGCCCACATGCATAGGAAGACATGACTACGAATGCGCTCATCATGCTTATGATAAACGGGACAAATCTCCAACTGAACGGTCTCTAGATTACGAAAGGCCCGTTTCATAAAGGTCAAACTCTTGTAGGCGGCGACGACTTCCACGGTATTCATCTGCTCTTGGTCAACATCGCTCGTGATGATATAGCACCCGTCGAATCGCTTTTCCTGCGCCACCTGATCGGCGTTAATCGACCATACCAAGCGGTGCGTCCGGAAGGCCGGCATGGTCTGGTCGGCCTCAATGGACCAGCGGATAAACTTGCCCATCTTGTATTTGGCCAAGACCTTACCCACCCGCGCACCGCGCTTCTCCACGGTGGTTGCACGTTGGTACGCCCCCATCGCAGTCAAGGCGGTTACGCTGAGATCCAGAAGCCTCTCACAGGCAGGTGTTGGGGTGATGGTTGCATAATGAGAGCTTGCTGCCAGCATAGACGAGGCGTCCAACAATCATCGCCAGCGCGCTGTTCACCCAGGGCTCAGGGCGCGAATAGAGCGCTTGGGCAGGAAGTCTGAATTTCGAGATGCAAATTACCATGCGCTGTTTGCATGGTTAATGGTAGTGAAAAAGGTTTCAGCAGTTCTGCAAAGTTGAGGAATAGAAATGACCATACCCGATGAACATCAGGCGACTCTTCTGGTGGTCGACGATATGATTGAAAATATTGAAATTTTAAACAATGCACTGTGCGATCGCTATCGCATTCTGTTCGCCACGAATGGTCTGGAGGCGCTGGCGGTGGTGCAAGAGCAATCGCCGGATCTCATCCTGTTAGATGTCATCATGCCGGGTATGGATGGGCGCCAGGTTTGCAAACAACTAAAACAGAACCCGTTGACTCGGGAAATACCGGTAATTTTCGTGACTGCGAAGGATCAGGAAGAGGATGAGGAGATTGGCCTGCACTTGGGCGCTGTCGATTACCTGACCAAGCCGGTGCGTCCCGGCATCGTCAAGTTACGAGTGGGCATCCATTTGGAACTGAAACGCTACCGGGAGCATCTGGCCAGGCTTTCAATGACCGACGGCTTGACCGGGATTGCTAACCGCCGCTGTTTCGATGAGTTTCTCGAAACCCAATGGCTTCATACCGTTCGCTCCGAGGCGGCGCTGTCGCTCATTCTAGCGGATGTGGATCATTTTAAAGCCTACAATGACCACTACGGTCACGTCGCCGGCGATCGCTGTTTACAGGTCGTTGCAACCACTCTAGCGAATGGATTAACCCGGCGCACCGATTTAGCGGCTCGTTACGGCGGCGAAGAATTCGCTTGCGTGCTGCTAGGGACTCACCATGCGGGCGCATTGGTCATTGCAGAACGATTACGGCAGCGGGTAGCGTCCCTGCGTCTCGACCATGCCCGCTCGCCAAAGCATTCTTTCATAACCGTCAGCATGGGCGTAGCGACTCTGGAACCCGATCAACACATTAGCCCCCAAGCCTTGATCGAAAAAGCCGATCAACATCTATATCAGGCTAAACAAATGGGGAGAAACCGGATTGTGGGGAATCAATAATGGGTAATCAACCAAAGTTCTGGCTGACATCGGCAGGAATGTTTTTGCTGGTCATTGGTACTTTTGCTCTGCGAGCCGAGGAAGCCCTGGTTAATTTGGCGGCGAATTCGGACAGTCAAGATGAAGCCTGGTTAGGCGAGTTCATGCAAGTGCTGGACGAAAGCACGGAAATCGCCACAAAGAGCCGGTTGAATGTAGATTACGTGCCGGGCATGGTGACGGTGCTGCAGGGTCGGGAGTTGGAAACCTTAGGTATGCGCACGGTGTGGGAGGCGTTGGCGCTGATTCCTGGCGTGATGCTCCTTCAAAACAAGCAAGGAGAACTCTTCGTTGGGGTCCGTGGATTCACCTCCCCGTTTAACTCCGGAAATATCAAGGTGTTGTTGAACTCATCCCCCATGAGCCGGGAAAGTTCCGGGTTGACTTCCCAAGCGCTTTCATTGCCTATTGAACAAGTGGATCGCATCGAATTTATCCGGGGTCCCAATGCATTATTATATGGGGATTTTGCCTACTACGGTGTATTGAATATTCTAACCCGGCAAAAAACCTCTCAAGTCGCCACGCGCGTGGATGAGCATGGCGCGACCACCGTGAACGGTCTGTACGCTGATCAAAGCGAAGATGGGGCGACTCGATTGAGTCTCAATGTTGCCGGTCTCACAGGCTCTTCGGTGGAAGCGCCCATTGGCATTGATGCGGAGAATGACCAACAGTCAGCGATCCTCAAATTCGCGCACCGCGGCTTTGAACTGACAGCGCAGGCGATCAACGAAGATTATGCCATCGATCAGGGCGTCAGCCGCGATCAACACACGGAAACCATCATCGCGCGCCAATCCTTCGATCTAGCCAGCGACGCGCAGCTAAGCCTTTCGCTTTCTTATCTCAATAATGATTTCGAAGAAGGCATTCAGCGCTTTCTAGGATATGCCTGGGAAGGCCAAGCGGAACTTGCGTGGCAAGGGATGGAACGTCATCAGTGGTTGTCGCAGTTGTCGTACACGGACGATCACACAGAGGAGGCCCGCAGAGCTCTCCCTTTCAATGTCCGCCCTAACAATGGATTCATATACGATATCAAACGTCGTTATTATGGAATTAGCCTTCAAGATCAATACGAAGCCTCTGATCAACTCGCGCTCACGGCAGGTCTGCGCTTTGATCGACGCGACGATTTGGAACAGAATCTTTGGAATCCGCGTTTGGCCGTTGTATGGCAAGTTTCTGAGGGGCATATTGTGAAAGCCCAGTATGCGGGCGGCTATCGCGCCCCGACTTTCTGGGAGCTTGTTATACCGACCTACCAAACGGGTCTTGAGCCCGAGAATATCCATACCTCGGAATTAAGCTATATCCACCGACAGCCTGAACGGACCTTGCGGTTGACCCTGTTTTATTCAAAAATAAAAAATAATATCAACCGCATAAATCCTCCACCATCTGCTCCTATTTTTATTAACACCGGCACTTCAGAAACAACCGGTGTGGAATTCGAATGGGAACAGCAATGGTCCCCCCGACTTAAGTCCTGGTTCAATCTCTCGTATGCCGACAGCCGGTCCGGTCTTCATCCCTACCTGTTGGGTGGAGAAACGATTGGGACAGACCCTAGCACTGCGGATTGGCTGGGCAATCTGGCGCTGTTTTACCGCCCTTACGAATACATGTTGCTGGCTGCCCATTGGAATTATGTGGGCGCGCGTCATGCCTCGAGCATCGATACTGACCCTGAGCATCGCGTTGCGCTGACTCTAAGCCTGTTCGATGTCTGGACCCAAGGACTGACCCTGCGGTTTGGAGTGCATAATCTGTTGCAAGTCGATCAGCAGTTCCTGGTGAGCGAACCGGGTCGCGTGGAAAGCAGTGATTTTCCTGATAGCCTCGTCTGGGGGCAGATTTCTTATGATTTTTAATGCCGACCGTCAATCATCAGGGTAATCGACCTGCAATGTCCGGTTACTCCGGGTCCAGGCGTTTAGCGCTCTTGTTGGGAATCCTGTTGAGTCTTCTAAGCGCTTCGTATGGCGCGTTGGGCGATCCGCAGGAACAGCGCGCGCAGATCGGGTTGCGGTTGTTTCGCGCCCTGCTGGCAGCGGATGAGGACTTGGGACAAAAAATCGATGCTCAGGGCCGACTGCTACTGGCGCTGCTTTACCGGAACGACCGGAGAATAGCCGAAAAGTTCGCCGCTGCATTGCAAGCATCCGGGCATGGCCGTGAGCAAGGTAAAATTAAAAATTATCCCATCCAGGTGATTCTCGCCGATGGCGCTCACTTCAGTACGCTGCAAGAGCAGGTTCCAGCAGCCATTTATCTGGTGCAATCGTTGCCGGACCCTGTGCTGGAGGAAGTGATTCGATATGGTATCGATCACCAGCGGGTCGTGTTTTCACCTTTCGAGGGACATGTGGAAAGGGGTGTTTTAGCGGGTTTGGCCATCGAAGTGCGGGTACTGCCTTATATCAACCAGACCACCCTCAGGCGATCCGGAATTCGGCTGAAGAGTCTCCTGTTGAAGGTAGCCAAAATTCATGAACCATGAGGAGAATCGGAGTTATCGCGTCCGGCGGCATGTCGGACGAATCGTTTTCCAATTGACTCTGTCGTTTCTGTTACTCGCGCTGGCGGTTGGGGGCGTCACCGTCTTTTATTGGTTTTTTCTTCTGCAACCTCGTTTGCTTCTGGCGGCGGAAACTAACGCCAAGCTGTTGGCCCAGGCACAGGCGGTTTCCCTGGCGGAAGTCTTGCAGCCGCGCGGCGATCCCGTTTCCGTTAGTGAAGTCGAGGCGGCGATGGACAAAATTCTGCTCGCCACCGATCCTGCAACCGATCAACCGCTCATCGTTGGACTTGCATTAGAATTGGACTATAACGTCGTCCTCGCCGCTGATAAGACCTTGAATTTGCAACGCGGGAAAATGGGTCATCCAGGCTGCTTCTGTGTTCCAGTCCCCCTTTACGCACCTTTGACGGATGAACTGCTGGGCATCGCCCGATTTCATATCAGCCCTCTGTTTTTTCAGACCTTGGAGCAGGACATCCGTCAAACCCTGATCGCCGAATTCGTGCTCATCCTCATACTGTTGTTGGTAGTCTGGCGTTGGGTGCTGTCCTTAGGGCGTCGCTTGCGCCGTGAAGTTTTTGAGCGGCAACGGGCAGAACAGGAAGCGCAAGAAGCCAACCAGGCCAAAAGCCAGTTTCTGGCCAATATGAGCCATGAAATCCGTACTCCGATCAATGCTATTCAAGGACTGCTCTATCTGGCGCAACAAAATAAGCTGTCGCCGAAGCTGAGAAATCACCTCAACAAGATGGAGCATTCGGCGCATACCTTGTTAACCATCATCAACGATATTCTGGATTTCTCTAAAATCGAAGCGGGACATATCGATCTGGACAATATCCCCTTTGATTTGCAGGCGGTTCTTGATCGAATCCGCAGCATTGTAGGCTTTCGCGCCCTTGAAAGAGGACTGGCGCTCACGTTTCATCAGGACGAGCGAACGCCCAAATATCTACGCGGCGATCCGCATCGCCTGGGTCAAATCCTGTTGAATCTGGTGGGAAACGCGATCAAGTTTACTGAACAAGGCGAGGTCGTAATCTCTATCCAGGTCATAGAAAATTTTCCGGAACAGATTCGCTTGGAATTCTCGATTCGGGACACCGGCATTGGCATGACGCCAGAGCAGCAGGGCCGGCTGTTCCAAATGTTCAATCAGGCGGATGCTTCCATCACCCGACGGTTTGGCGGCACCGGTTTGGGTCTAGTCATCAGCCAGCGCCTCGTGGAAATGATGGGAGGACGCATTGTCGTCGCCAGCGTTCCCGATCAAGGCAGTACGTTTCGTTTTACCGCAGCATTTGGTCATGCCGCACCGGAAGAGGTGGAAACTCGGCAGGAATCGAGTCACGTGCTTAAAGAAATGCAGCGGCTGCGTGGAGCGAGGGTGTTGCTGGTTGAGGATCAGCCGCTCAATCAAGAGGTGGCGGCGGAGATATTGCGTCAGGCTGGCTTGCAGGTACAAATCGCCGATCAAGGACAGGAAGCGTTAGCAGCGCTTCAGGCGAATCCCAGCGGATTTGATGTTGTGTTAATGGATTTGCAAATGCCGGTGTTGGACGGCTATGCGGCAACCCGACAATTGCGTGCTGATCCGCGTTTTGCCGGGTTGCCCATTATCGCAATGACCGCCAATGTACTGGCCGGTGAGCGGGAACGCTGTCTGGCAGCCGGTATGAATGACTACCTGGCTAAGCCGATTGATGTGTCCAATTTATATCAAAAGTTGCGGCTTTGGGTTAAAAACATTGCCGTTGAACCGCCAGCGGTTGATGCGAACGCCCGGACGGAGGCCCCATCCCCGATTAATAAGACAACCGCTTCTACTTTACCCAATGCCGCGCCTGGCCTTGACCTAGCCGCTGGACTCCAGCGGGTTGGCGGCAACGAAGCACTCTATCGACGGCTCCTGGCCCGGTTTCCCGATCAACACGGCGCGGTGCTGGCGGAAATCCAGGCAGCTCTGGACGCCGGCGACAAGGAACAAGCGGCGCACCAGGCGCATGCTCTGGCTGGAGTAGCGGGAAATCTTGCCGCGACATCCTTGGAGCAGGCGATGCGGCAGTTGGAGCGAGCAATTATTGAGGGTGCTAACGGTATCCGCTTACACTTCCGTTATGCGGAAGCGCGATGGCAAGAGGTTTTGACCGGAATCGATCAACTCAATTCAAGGACTGAAACCACGGGCGAAATCGGGGCGTCCCATGACGCGCGAGCGAATCAACCCCCGCTGTCGGATCGGGAACCCTGGGCCGCGCAGATCGCCGTCCTGGCGGAACTGCTCACCGCGCGCGACTTGAAAGCCAAAAGCTACTTCGCGGAACTGATGCGGCAAATCACTGATCCACAGATCCATCAACAATTACAACCCGTTGGTCAACAGATCGAACGGTTGCATTTTGCTGACGCTTTGCAAATCCTGAATCAAGTGATGACGTCTTCAGGGAGCAACGTAGTGGACTGACTTCGTCTCACTCGCAATCCTGCATATCCATCTTATTGCGCTGAAAAATCGAAGGAATCGTAAAATAACTGTTCAGCGGACAACCCTTGGGCTGCAAAAACCGGCTTGGCAGCCTCGATCATCGGCGGTGGGCCGCTCATGTAAACGTCGTAGCCGCTGAGATCGGGATAATCGACGGCAACCGCTTCATGCACCCAGCCCGTCCGTCCTTGCCAATCATCTTCCGAGTGCGGTTCCGATAGCACTGGGGTATAGCGGAAGTTGGTCTGTTCCTCTATCCAGCGGCGCGGTAACGCATCCAGGTATAAATCCACTTTAGCCCGTGCACCCCAGTACAGATGCAGCGGGCGATCCCAGCCAATATGGAAGGCGTGCTCCAGCATACCCTTTAACGGCGCGAAACCGGTGCCGCCGCCCATCAAAATAACCGGGCGTGGCGAATCCTCGCGCAGAAAGAACGTTCCCAGTGGCCCCTGAAAGCGCAACAGCGCCTTGTCCTTCATACGTTCAAAGATGTAACCGGTGAAAAAGCCACCTGGCACATGGCGAATATGCAATTCCAGCAGATCGTCGGCATGAGGTGGATTGGCCAGCGAGAACCCGCGCCGCCGCCCATCGGCCAGTAGAATGTCGATGTATTGGCCCGCCAGGAATTGCAGACGCTCAGCGCTCGGTAGCCGCAAATACAGCCGCATGACATCCGGCGCTAGCAATTCCCGTTGCTCCACCCGGCAAGGCAGAATTTTTACCGGAATATCGCCACAGGTTTTCACCTCGCGCGCTTCGATCACCAGGTTGGAGGCGGGTCGAGCCTGACAGAGTAGCGCTTTACCCTCGGTCTCTTCGCGTTCGCTGAGCGCCGGCGGACGACCCTCGGGGTAAACGACCTGACCAGACAGAAGCGTGCCCATGCAGGAACCGCAGGTACCGTTGCGGCAACCATAGGGCAGAACGCTGCCCTTTTCACGTAGGGCGGCGTCCAGCACCGATTCATGATCCGCAACCTGGAACTCGTGGCCGCTCGGCTGGATAGTGACGTGATAAGGCATTGATCGACTCATCTCTTGGATTTTGGACATAGTCTGTTTAGAAGCATATTCATTCGTTCGGTTCGTCGGCGTTACAACCCCAACCCCCCCCACAGCGCATCGATCCGTTGTTTCACCTCAATACTCATCGCAATGGGCCGGCCCCATTCCCGCGTCGTCTCACCCGGCCATTTACTGGTCGCGTCAAAGCCAATTTTTGAACCGAGTCCCGATACCGGCGAAGCAAAATCCAGATAATCAATCGGCGTGTTCTCGATAATTACCGTATCCCGCGCTGGGTCCATGCGGGTGGTCATCGCCCAGATCACATCCTTCCAGTCGCGGGTGTTCACGTCCTCATCGACGACGATCACGAACTTGGTGTACATAAACTGCCGCAGGAACGACCACACGCCCAGCATCACCCGCTTGGCGTGTCCCGGATACTGCTTGCGCATCGCCACCACCGCCAATCGGTAGGAACAGCCTTCCGGCGGCAGGTAAAAATCGACAATTTCAGGAAACTGCTTTTGCAGAATCGGCACGAACACTTCATTTAAGGCCATGCCAAGAATGGCAGGTTCATCCGGCGGTCGCCCGGTGTAGGTGCTGTGGTAAATCGGATTTTCGCGATGGGTGATGCGGTCGATAGTGAACACCGGAAAATGATCGGTTTCATTGTAATAACCGGTATGGTCGCCAAACGGTCCCTCCAGCGCCGTTTCGCCCGGCGCGATATGTCCTTCCAGCACAAACTCCGCACTGGCCGGTACTTGCAAATCGCTGTTCAGACATTGCGCTAGTTCGGTGCGCGATCCTCGCAGCAAACCAGCGAAGGCGTATTCCGACAGCGTATCGGGCACTGGCGTCACTGCTGCTAGAATCGTCGCTGGATCCGCGCCCAGCGCCACGGCGATGGGAAACGGTTCGCCGGGCCGGGCCTGTTGCCAGTCGCGGAAATCCAGCGCGCCGCCCCGGTGGGCCAGCCAGCGCATGATAACCTTGTTTCGTCCAATGACCTGCTGGCGATAGATACCCAGATTCTGACGCGGCTTGTTCGGTCCCCGCGTGACGACCAGACCCCAGGTGATCAGCGGCCCGGCATCTTCCGGCCAGCAGTGTTGCACCGGCAACCGCGCCAGATCGACATCAGCAACTTCGATCACGCGCTGCTGACAAGGCGGACGACCTACCTTTTTCGGCGCCATATCCAGCACTTTCTTGAAGATCGGGAGTTTCTCCCAGGCGTCACGCATCCCTTTCGGTGGGTCAGGCTCCTTGAGAAACGCGAGCAGTTTGCCCACTTCCCGCAAGGCGTCCACATCATCAGCACCCATGCCCAGCGCCACCCGGCGCGGCGTGCCGAACAGATTGCCCAGCACCGGGATCGTATGACCTTTAGGATTTTCAAAGAGAATCGCCGGCCCGCCGGCGCGCAATACTCGATCGCAAATCTCGGTCATTTCCAAATGAGGATCGATGGCGATCCGAATACGCTTCAACTCGCCGAGCTGTTCCAGTTGAGCGATGAAATCGCGTAAGTCCTGATAGCGCATAGATTATGTCCTGAACGAAGGGTGTGATGGAAACTCCAAGAAGACAAGTTTATTTTACCAGTAAATGCCCTTCCTTCTCTGGCCAGCGCGTGGCAGGTCCATGCCCAGCAACTACACTTGCTGGAAGCTGTAATGACTGATTGTAACCGTGCATTTCCCTCGCCCACTGGCAGGAGAGGAGTTGGGGGAGAGGGCTGAGCTATCCGCCTCGCCACACCTATTTCGTCCAAGGAGACCGCATGAAGTTTTTGCTTCGCATCGCGGCGGCCATTGACGCCCTGAATTCCATGATTGGCCGCTGGATGACCTGGCTGATCCTGTTCTGCATCCTAACCAGCGCCACCGCCGCTACTCTGCGCTATGCCTTTGACTGGGGATCGAACGCCTTGCTGGAAGCACAATGGTTCATGTTCGGTCTAGTGTTTCTATTCTGCTCGGCCTGGACGCTGCAACAAGGCGGCCATGTGCGGATTGACGTCCTGTCGTCGCGCTTGCCGCCGATTGCGCGAGTCTGGATTGACATCCTGGGCGGATTGCTCTTTCTGTTGCCGGTCTGCCTGTTGATCGTGGCCGATTCCTGGAATTACTTTCTGATTTCTTTCCAGACCCGCGAAGCCTCGCCCGATCCAGGCGGCCTGATCTGGTGGCCGCTGAAACTGGCGATTCCGGTGTCATTCGCCCTGCTCAGCCTGCAGGGGGTTTCCGAAGTGATTAAGAGCATCGCGGCACTGACCGGCGATCGGCCCATGCCAACCTTCCACGGAGGACATTGACATGGCTGAATTCCTGATCGCCAACATGGCGCCGATCATGTTTTCAGCACTCATGCTGTTTCTGCTGATCGGCTACCCCGTCGCGTTCTCACTGGCGGCGGTCGGCATGATGTTCGGCTTGATTGGCATTGAACTGGGTCTGCTCACGCCCAATCTGCTGCAAGCCTTGCCGGATCGCGTATTTGGCATCATGAAGAACGAGATCCTGCTGGCGATCCCGTTTTTCACCTTCATGGGCCTGGTGCTGGAGCGCAGCGGCATGGCCGAAGACTTGCTGGACACCATTGGTCAGTTGTTCGGCAACATTCGCGGCGGACTGGCGTTTGCTGTGATCTTCGTTGGCGCGCTATTGGCGGCCACGACCGGCGTGGTTGCCGCCTCGGTGATTGCAATGGGGTTGATCTCGCTGCCGATCATGCTGCGTTACGGCTATGACAAATCGCTGGCTTGCGGGGTCATTGCCGCATCCGGAACCCTGGCGCAGATTATTCCACCCTCGCTGGTGCTGATCGTGATGGCGGACGTGCTGGGCCGTTCTGTCGGCGATATGTACAAGGGTGCGGTATTGCCCGGCCTGATTCTAGGCGCGATGTACGTGGGTTGGGTGCTGCTGAATACGTTGTTCCGACCGCATCTGACCCCGGCCTTGCCGCCGAAAGCGCGCACTCTGCGTGGTTGGGGGTTGTTCAAGCGGGTGATCGTGGCGATGATTCCGCCGCTTTTACTGATTTTTCTGGTGCTGGGGACTATTTTCATCGGCTGGGCCACGCCGACCGAAGGCGGCGCCATGGGCGCGGTGGGCGCATTGTTGCTGGCCCTTTCCAAAGGCAAGCTGAACCGGAAGATGGTTACGGAATCCCTGCATTCCACCGCAAAAATCGCCAGCTTCGTGATCTTTATCCTGATCGGCTCCAGCGTATTCAGCCTGGTGTTCCGCGGGGTCGACGGTGATTTGTGGGTCGAGCATCTGCTGCTCGATTTGCCTGGCGGAACGATGGGATTTCTGATTTTTGTCAATATCCTGGTCTTCCTGCTGGCCTTCTTTCTGGATTTCTTTGAAATCAGCTTTATCATTCTGCCGTTGCTGGCGCCCGTCGCGGAAAAGCTGGGCATTGATCTGGTCTGGTTCGGGATTTTAATGGGCGTGAACATGCAAACGTCGTTTATGCATCCGCCCTTCGGTTTTGCGCTGTTCTATCTACGCAGCGTTGCGCCGCCGACGATTCGCACCACGGACATTTACTGGGGCGCGGTGCCGTTCGTAGTCATTCAGGTGATCATGGTGGCGTTAATCATCGCCTTCCCGTCGCTGGTGACGTTGGGGCTGGATCGTCCCACCCATACCGGCCAGCCCGCGCCGATTCAACTGCTGATGCCGCAGGATAACAACCGGGGCGGCGTCAACCGCGACGATGCAGCTGATCTCTTCCGGCAACTCCAGCCGGCTGGACAGTAAACGCCCGCTGACCCTCGGCTGCCAAGTTTATCGAAGAAGTCGGATTCTGAAGATACGACCTTGAATAATGAAGCTATGAATTTGCGTGAGCCTGCAACGCTCGCCAACCACGATGACGCCCTGCCCGTTCTCCACAGCTTGGGGATGGTGACGGATCTGGACTGGCATTTCGCGCGCTTCATGGAGCGTTTGACCGGCAGTCCCTCCCCGGATCTGGCGCTGGCGGCGGCATTAGCCAGCCATGCGACCGGTCAGGGCGATATCTGCGTCAATCTACGCCAATGGGCGCGACGCTGGCAGATTATGACCGACAAAACGGAAGCGCCAGCCTCATTCACCCTGCCTCCCACCAATGAATGGCTGGACGCCTTGCGCGCTAGTCCAGTGGTTGGTCAACCCGGTCAACGTCAGCCCCTGGTGCTTGATCGGCGCGGTCGATTGTACCTCTACCGTTATTGGGAATACGAACAACGCTTAGCTCGCGATCTGTTGCGACGCGCTAAAGAAGCGCCAGCGCCAATGGATGAAACCCAACTGCGCGCCGATCTCGATCGACTCTTCCCGCGTCACCCGACATTGACCGGGCCGGACTGGCAAAAGATCGCCGCCGTGGTGGCCGCGCTGAAACAGGTTTGCGTAATTTCCGGCGGTCCGGGGACCGGCAAAACTAGCACCGTCCTGCGCATTCTGGCGTTGTTGACTGGGCAGGCCGAGCGTCCGTTGCGCATTGCGCTGGCCGCACCGACCGGCAAGGCAGCAGCGCGGATGCAGGAATCCATACGCGCCGCCAAGCCGGGACTCGGTTTATCGGATGACCAGGCGGCGCAAATTCCCGAAGAGGCATCCACGCTGCATCGCTTGCTGGGCAGTCGGCCCGATTCCGTGTATTTCCGCTACAATGGCGATAATCCGTTGCCTCTGGATGTGCTGGTCGTGGATGAAGTGTCGATGGTCGGACTAGCGCTGCTGGCCAAGACCGTGGACGCACTGCTGCCCTCGACGCGGCTGATTCTGCTGGGTGACAAGGATCAACTAGCTTCAGTGGAAGCCGGGTCAGTGCTCGGCGATCTCTGCACCGGCGCTGGACGATTTTCCCCCGAATTCCAAAACCGGTTGGCGACATTGACCGGCGAAGCGCTGCCGCGCGGCAAGGAATCGTCCTCCTCCCTGGTCGACGCCATTGTGTTGTTGCGGCACAGTTACCGATTCAGCGCCGCCAGTGGCATTGGCGCGCTGGCGCAGGCAGTGAACCGGGGCCGGGCAACAGAAATCGCGATGCTACTGGACGGTCGTTATGCAGACATTGACTGGCGCACCCTGGCGAGCGCAGAAGCATTGCCGGAGCAGTTGCAAGAACCGGTTGCCGCCGGATTCGCGCCCTATCTGGACGCGGTGCGGACTGGCGCTGCTCCAGAAATAATCTTTGAACAATTTAACCGCTTTCGGGTGTTATGCGCGGTGCGGAGTGGACTGTTTGGAGTGGAGGCGCTGAACCCTTTGTGTGAACAGATATTACAGAGTCGAAAGCTGATCGATGCCCGACAGACCTGGTATCCGGGCCGGCCAGTCATGGTGATCCGCAATGATTACAACCTGCGCCTGTTTAACGGTGACATTGGCGTCACCCTGCCTGATGCGAAGGAACCGGAGCGGATGAAAGTATTCTTCCTGGGGAACGATGGCGCGCTGCGCAGTTTCGCGCCGGCGCGTTTGCCGGAGCATGAGACCGTGTACGCAATGACCGTGCATAAAAGTCAGGGGTCGGAATTTGAATGCGTGCTGGTCGTGACGCCAAATGAGCCGTCACCGGTATTAAGCCGCGAACTGATTTATACGGCCTTGACCCGGGCCAAACAGCAAGCCGTATTTTATGGCGCGCCGGAGGTGTTTGAAGCAGCGGTGGAGCGGCGATTGCGGCGCTCGTCGGGGTTGCGGGATCGGTTGTGGCTGGAACGGCGCGGGAGCGAGCAATTCCAGCGCCGCAGAGCGGGCGATTCCGCAAACGCCTGATGGAGACTGGAAAGATGGACATTCAGTTCGAGAAAACGGATCAAACTGATAAGGGATATTTCTGGGAACTGTATGAGCTTTCGTACAGGACGGTGATTGAAGACCAGTTTGGCGGATGGAGCGAAAGTCAACAGCTTTGCGCATTCGATAGAAAGTGGCGTCAGCGGGGATTCAGAAAAATTATGCTGGACGGCCAGTTGGCTGGCGGTATTTGGTTAAAGGAATCAATCGATTATCATGAAATAACTGAGATACAGATCCATCCGGATTTTCAACATTGCGGAATTGGAAGCGCCATTCTCAAGCAAGAGATAGCGAAGGCAACAAAGCAAGGCAAGCCACTAAAATTAAGCGTTCTTTTCAAAAACCCGGCATATTTTCTTTACCAGAAACTTGGATTTCAGGTCATATCACAAGATAATTTTCAGTATCACATGGAATTCAATTCACAAACATCGAAAACAAGGCTACTGGTGGGTAGTGTCTGAACGAGATCATGATTCCGAATTGCTAAAAAACGCCTGCACCCGTTCCAGCTTTTTTGTCCTCGGCATTGGCGGCAGACTGTCCAGAAAAACTTGCCCGTAGGATTTGCTCAACAACCGGGGATCGCCGAGCACTAGCACCCCCCGGTCGCTCACATCGCGGATCAATCGGCCAACGCCCTGTTTCAGAGTAATGACCGCCTGGGGTAACTGATAACTCATAAATGGATTCTCGCCGCGCTGACGCAGCGATTCGATGCGCGCCTGCATCACTGGATCGCCAGGCGAGGCGAACGGCAATCGGTCGATGATCACGCAGGACAACGCCTCGCCGCGCACATCCACCCCTTCCCAGAAGCTGGTCGTGCCCAGTAGCACGGCGTTACCCAGTTCCCGGAATTGTTGCAACAACGCCGCCTTGGGCAGTTGACCCTGCGCTAGCAGCGGATAGTCCACCCGCCCCGCCAGCCACTCCGCCGCCTCATGCAAGGCCCGGTAACTGGTGAATAACAGAAATGCCCGCCCCTGACTGGCCTCCAGCACCGGTAATACCGCCTCCAGGAGCGCGATGGTATAGCGCGGCATCGCTGGATCGGGCAAGTCCGGTGGGTGATACAATAGGGCGTGGCCAGCAAAATCGAACGGACTGTCCAAGCAGAGCGCTGCATAGTCCGCCAAACCCAGCCGCGCCGCGAAATGGCCAAAACTCTGTCCTACCGCCAGCGTCGCCGAGGTAAAAATCCATGCGCCCGGTTGCGCCGTCATCCGTCCCTGGAAGGTCGGGGCAATATCCAGCGGCGTCAAGGTCAGCATCACCCCCCGTCCCCGCGTTTCGAACCAGCAGACGTTGCCGGGATCGCGATCAGTTCCCGTCAGCGTCTGCAACCGTTGCCCGAGATCGTCGCCGCGCCGACAGCAATTCTCCAGACCTTTGCCGCGCCCGGCGGCTTCGCGCAATGCGGCGCGCAGTGCATCCAGCTTCAAAGTCACCTCGGCAATCGCTTCCTGTACCGTTGATTCATCAGCCACTTCACGCCAGAGCGCCCGGCGATCGGTTGAACCCAGCGTCTGGCATAGAACGGCAAGGGCGATTTCCAGCGCCAAGGCGCGTTTACGCAACTCCGGAAAATCTGGCGCATCCCGAACCTGTTCCACTAGCGTATCCCGGGTCAGTTCCAGCAATTGCCGGCTACTCAACGACTGGCCAAAAAAGTGGCTGGCGATCTCCGGTAATTGATGCGCCTCGTCGAGAATAATGGCTTCTGCTCCAGGCAACAATTCCGCGAAGCCGGTTTCCTTAATCGCCATGTCGGCGAAAAACAGGTGATGGTTAATCACCAGCACATCCGCCGCTTGCGCCTCGCGCCGCGCCTTGGCGAGAAAGCAGTCGCTCCAATCCGGACACTCCTGCCCCAGGCAGTTATCCGTGGTAGAAGTGACGCGCGGCCAGATGGGCGAGTTTTCCGGCACGTTGGGAACGTCGGCAATGTCGCCGCGCCGGGTGCGCCGCGCCCAGGTGTGGATGCGCCGCAGTTCCGCAACCTGTTCCTGGGAGGTCAACCGGCCTTCCTGTGCAGTCAAACGCAGGCGATACCGGCATAAATAATTCCCGCGCCCCTTGAGCAGCGCAACTTTCGCTGAATTTTTCAGCGCCCGACGCACTATGGGCAAATCACGATGGTAGAGTTGATCCTGCAAATGGCGGGTGCCGGTGGAAATGATCACCCGTCTCCCGGACAGGAGCGCGGGCGCCAGATACGCATAGGTTTTGCCGGTACCCGTACCCGCTTCAACGATCAAGGTCCCTCCTTCATTCAGGATAGCTTCCACAGCGGTGGCCATTTGTTGCTGTTGAAAGCGTGGCGCAAACCCTGGCGCATGACGCGCCAGGGGGCCATCGAATCCCAACAGTTCAGCCATGTCCATTGCGCTATTTCATCCAGTGATCGTCGTTCAGCGCGATAGCAGCGAAGCCTGCGCCTCGGCTTCTTCAGCGCCGGACTTGTTCCCACTGGCCTGGCGCGCGACCGAAATTAATTTCCAGTTACGGGCCTGCAGTGCCCGATTGCCGCCCGCCAGATTATTGGATTTGCTGGCCAACGTCTCGGCTTGTTGATACTGACCCTGATGCAGGCGAATTTGCGCCAGATCATGCCAGATGCCCGCGTTACGAGGTTCGATGCGCAGCGCCCGCTCCAGAGCCGCGCCAGCCTTGTCCAACTGGTTGCTCTTGACATATTTATCAGCGCTGTCCAACAGGGCTACCACCGCCTGATTGCCTTCGCGGGTAATTTCCGCCGGCGGCAATTCCGCAGGACGGGGCGGCGGCGCAGGTCGCTGAGGGGGGGGCGCTAGCGGCAGCGAAACCTCGGGCACTTCCGGTTCTGGCTCGGGTTCGACGGGCGGCGCCAAGGCAACCGGCTTCTCCACCGGCTTCTCCACTGGTTTCGGACGGGCTGGCTGCGAACTTACCGGACTGGATGGGGGCAGCGCGTCCGGCGCTGGTGCGGCTTCATAAAGCGCATCGGTATCCTGCTCGACACCTGGCGCGTCAGGGTAATAGGGATAACTGGGCGAGGAGTAGGCCGCGCCGGGTGGATAGGCCGGCGACGGGTAGGCCGCGTCTGGCGTGGTTGGATAGGTCGGGTTCAACGACCCCGCGGGCGCCGCGCCATAGGCGTCTGGATAGGCCGGCGTCGGCGTCGGGTAAGGGGTTGGCGCAGATGGATAACGCTCAGCCGAATAGCGCGTCCCTGGATAGGGAGAAGCATATTCGCGGGGCATCAACGGATCCTCGCGTGGCAACTGCCCGACTTCCACCGGAGGTTGAGGCGATGGGAGAGCAGGTTGAGCGGGTTGGGCAGGATAGGTTGGCGTCCGCCGGGCGCTGCGCGTACTGCGATCGACGATCGGCGCCTTGGCGACCGGCTTGCTGGGCGATTGTAAATAAGGCGCCGCACAACCGGCGATTCCCACGATGAGCGCCAATAACCCTGCGCCAGGTTGTAAAAACCGGTTCATCATTTTCCTCCATTGATTCGGCGGATGAACTGAGTTATGCCAAACTTCAACGAAATCGGTCATCTATTTAACTCTATCTTATTCTTGGTCTTGATTACCATGCAAAATGATTAATTTTAGGGTTGCTCCAGATTTTATTGATTGTACGCTCAATCGGTCAAATGACGGTAAACATCGGGTCGCACAATGAACTAAAGCGCCGGAGGTATGCAAAATACCGACGCCGATACACGAATCGTATTAAAATGCGCGGCGTTGTTGTTCTGCTTTATTCAGGTCAGGAGTAACCCGCGCATGATTGTTTCCGATGCCGCCGCTGTACCCGATATCACCAGCCTGCCGCTGGTTTATCGCGGCAAAGTCCGTGATTTATACGCCGTGGATGATCAACACCTGTTGATGGTGGCCAGCGACCGCCTGTCGGCGTTTGATGTCATTTTGCCGACGGCGATTCCTGGCAAGGGCGCGGTATTGACCGCAGTATCGAATTTCTGGTTTGAACGCACCCGGCGAATCGTCCCCAACCATCTGCAACTGGCCAGAAGGACCCTGGAGCAAGCGCTGCCGGATCCCGATGAGCGTCGAAACATCGCGGGTCGAACCGTGGTGGCGCGGTGGCTTCAATGTTTACCCGTGGAGGCGATTGTTCGCGGTTATCTGATTGGTTCGGGCTGGAAGGATTATCAGCAAAGCGGCATGGTCTGCGGGATTCGCCTGTCTGACCAGTTGCAGTTAGCGGATCGGTTGCCGGAGCCGATCTTTACCCCCTCTACCAAAGCGGCGCTGGGCGAGCATGACGAGAATGTGAGCTTTGACCATGTCGTAGCCAAAATCGGGGGGGATTTAGCAGAACAGATGCGGGAGATCAGCCTGCGGCTCTATCGGGAAGCCGCCGACTACGCCCTGGCGCGAGGCATTATTATTGCTGACACCAAGTTTGAATTCGGGCTGGACGAGTATGGGAGTCTGGTTTTGATGGACGAGGCGCTAACCCCGGATTCCTCCCGCTTCTGGCCGGCAGATCAATACCAACCGGGCGTCAATCCCCCCAGTTTCGACAAGCAGTTCGTGCGCGATTATCTGGAAACGCTGGATTGGGACAAGCAACCGCCTGGACCGGAGCTGCCGCCGGAGATTGTCCAGAAGACGGTCGCCAAGTACCGCGAAGCGCTGGAGCGGTTAACCGGCCAGTAATTTTTCATCCCACTGGCTTTCCTCATTCTTGTTTATCGCCTAATGGCTCCCTGCTTGTAGAACCGCTCCGAACTGTTATGCCGCGTCTTGCCGCCCTGGCCGATCTTCCCGCTCTGCTGACGATTGAAAACCGCTGTTTTCACTCAGACCGGCTTTCGCGCCGCAGTTTCCGTCATCTACTGACCCGTGGTCACGCGACCACCCTGGTCGAGGAAGAAGCGGAGCAGATTTGCGGCTATGTGCTGCTGCTGTTTTCGCGCGGCGCTTCGATGGCTCGGCTGTATTCCATCGCCGTCCATCCGGATTTCGCCCGGCGCCGGATCGGCGACCGGTTGCTGGAAGCCGCCGAAGCCGCAGCGCTGGAGCGCGATTGTGTGTCCATGCGCCTCGAAGTGCGCCGCGACAATCCCCCTTCGCTGAACCTGTTTCGTCGTCACGGTTATCGTCAATTCAAGGAAGTGCTGGATTATTACGAAGACCACATGACGGCGCTGCGCTTCGAAAAGCGCCTGGTTCCGCAACTCCAGCTCGATCTGGTCAAAACACCATATTACCAGCAAACTTTGGAGTTCACCTGCGGCCCGGCAGCGCTGATGATGGCCATGAAAGCCCTGGACCCAACGCTGGAGCTGAGCCGCAAACTGGAGCTGCGTCTGTGGCGCGAAGCGACGACGATTTTTATGACCTCCGGGCATGGCGGCTGCGGCCCCTACGGTCTGGCGCTGTCAGCTTACCGGCGCGGTTTCGATCTCGAAATTTACGTCAATGAAGATGGCGTTTTTCTGGTGGACTCGGTGCGCAACCCCGAAAAAAAGGAAGTCATGCGGCTGGTGCAGGAAGACTGGATTGAGGAATTGCAACGACTACCGGTCGCCTTGCATTGCGGCAGCCTGAGCGTGGATGAACTGCGCCAGAAGTTTGAAGCGGGCGGTATTCCACTGGTGCTGATCAGCTCCTACCGCATCTATGGCGAACGTTTCCCACACTGGGTAGTCGTTACCGGCTTCGATGACCATTATATCTACGTCCATGATCCACTGGTGGATACCGAGAAAGGCGAAACCGTCACGGACTCCATCAACATGCCGATCCCTCACCGGGAGTTCCAGCGCATGGCCCGCTATGGCAAAGCCGCTCAGAAGGCGGTGCTAATTCTTTACCGTTCCCAACGCCGACCGGAACCGCCGGCGCTGTTTTAACCTCATACCCCCTGCTTTATCAGGACGTTTTACACCGATGGCCGATCACATCATTTTGGTGGAAAATCCCACCGACTGGAAAAATCACTTCCCGAAACTGCCCGTGGTGGCCGCCAAGGATTATCTGGCTAAACCGGAATATTCTACGGGGCGCAGCCAGCGCGTGCTGAACCTGTGCCGCAGTTACCGCTATCTGAGCGTGGGCTACTACTGTTCCCTGCTGGCCGAGGCGCGGCATCACCGGGTGATCCCCAGCGTGCGCACCCTCAACGATCTCAGCCGCAAATCCATTTATAGTCTCGACATCGAGGATCTGGACGACCATGTTCAGCAGGTGCTGGGTAAACCTCGCTCCGGATTTACCGCCACCGCCTTCGAACTGGACATTTTTTTCGGTCAATGCGTCGCCAAGGAGCTACAGGAGCTGGCCCGGCAATTGTTCGACGCCTTCCGTTCGCCATTGTTGAGGGTAGAATTTCGCCGGCAAGGCAAATGGCGCATCGATACCGTCAAGGCCCTGCACCTGCACTCGCTGTCGGCGGAACAGGGCGAAATGTTTCTGAGCGCCTTAACGACCTATCTCAGCCGACGCTGGCGGCAACCCCGGGCGCGCAGCAATTATCGCTACGACTTGGCGGTGTTGCATAATCCCAAGGAAGAAATGCCGCCCTCCAACCCCAAGGCCCTGCAATACTTTGTCAAGGCGGGGCGCGAGTGCAGCGTCAATATCGAACTGATCGAGAAAAAAGACTATGGCCGACTGGCCGAATTCGATGCTCTGTTCATCCGCGAAACCACCGGCATCGACCACTACACCTACCAGTTCGCCAAGAAGGCCGAGAGCGAGGGCATGGTGGTGATCGATGATCCCGACTCGATTCTCAAATGCACCAATAAGGTCTATCTGGACGAACTGCTGCGCACCCATCGGGTACGCACCCCGAAAACCGTGATCGTTCGCCGCGATAATCTGGAACGAGTGGACAGCGAGATTCCCTATCCCATTGTGCTGAAAATTCCCGATGGCTCCTTCTCGCGCGGCGTCTTCAAGGTCAACGACCGCGCCGAACTACTGGACATGGCCGGCAAGCTGTTCAAAGCGTCCGACTTGCTGTTAGCGCAAGAATTTCTTTACACCGAGTTTGATTGGCGGGTAGGGATTCTGAACAAAGTTCCCTTATTTGTCTGTCAATACTTTATGTCGAAAGAACACTGGCAGATTTACCATCATGAACCGGGCAAGGGTCGCGGCTTCCGCGAAGGCGAGGCCAAGACTTTCCGGGTCGAGAATGCGCCGGAAATCGTCGTCAAAAATGCGATGAAGGCGGCTAATCTGATCGGCAATGGCTTTTACGGCGTCGATTTGAAGCAAACTGCCAAGGGCGTCGTGGTGATCGAGGTCAACGACAACCCTAATCTCGATCATGGCATTGAGGATCTGGTGCTCAAGGAGGAATTGTATCGCCGGATCGTCGAGGACTTTGTCTGGCGGCTGGATCGGAAGAAGGGAAAGTGACGTCAATTCCCAATATTTATCCAGGCTGGATCCAAACATCCCGGACAAGCGCATAGACCCTATACCCACACTGCGGTAATATCCTGTTTCGTACCGTGGTCATCACGGAAGCTTGAGCCGATTAACTAACCAAGCATCACCGCAGTGGGTTTTGCAGAAGCCCCCATTTTTGGCCCGGCGGCGGCGCATGATCCGGTTCCAGCGCGACCGTGACGCCCTCCGGGCTGCCAACTCTTTTTATATCAACGATAAACCGATAATCGGGAGACTGCTTATGAGTACGGTAGGTGCCGTCGATCTCGGCAGACGCCGCTTTCTGACCGCCACGGCAACCGTGGTCGGCGGCGTAGGTGTGGCGTTCGTCGCTGTCCCCTTTCTAAAATCCTGGTCGCCCAGCGAGCGCGCTCAGGCTGCCGGCGCCCCGGTGGAAGCCGACATCAGCAAACTGGAAGACGGCGCCATGATGACCGTCGAGTGGCGTGGTAAACCGGTCTGGCTGCTGAAACGCACCAAAAAGATGCTGGATGATTTGCCTACCCTGAATGGCGAACTGGCCGATCCCCGCTCCGAGGTGGCTAGCCAGCAACCTAAATACGCACAGAATGCCTATCGCTCCATTAACCCGGCAACCCTGGTGCTGGTCGGCATCTGCACTCACCTTGGCTGTTCGCCGACCTTCCGTCCCGATGTGGCGCCCGCCGATCTGGGACCGGAATGGAAAGGCGGGTTCTTCTGTCCTTGCCACGGTTCGCGCTTTGATCTGGCCGGGCGGGTCTATAAGGGCGTCCCCGCCCCGACCAACCTGGTGGTGCCCTCCTACCGGTATCTGAGCGAATCCCGTGTGTTAATCGGCGTTGACCCGGAGACTGCATAATGGCCAATACACAAGGTACGACCGGGCTGCTCGGCTGGATTGACGAGCGATTCCCGCTGACCAAGATGATGCGCGAGCATCTGACGGAATATTACGCGCCAAAGAACTTCAACTTCTGGTACTTCTTCGGCTCCCTGGCGCTGCTGGTGTTGGTTAACCAGATCTTGACCGGCATCTGGCTCACCATGAACTACAAGCCCGCCGCCGCTGACGCCTTCGCCTCAGTGGAATACATCATGCGCGATGTTGATTGGGGCTGGCTGATTCGTTACATGCACTCCACCGGCGCATCGGCTTTCTTCATCGTGGTCTATCTGCACATGTTTCGCGCGCTGATTTATGGTTCGCACAAGAAACCGCGCGAGTTGATCTGGATCTTTGGGGTCATCATCTTCTTATGCCTCATGGCTGAAGCCTTCATGGGCTATCTGCTGCCCTGGGGCCAGATGTCCTACTGGGGCGCCCAAGTCATTATTAACCTGTTCAGCGCAATTCCCGGCATCGGTCCTGATCTGTCTATCTGGATTCGCGGCGACTATGTGGTGTCCGACGCGACGTTGAACCGCTTCTTCTCGCTGCATGTCATTGCCGTGCCGCTGGTGCTGGTTGGCTTGGTGGTCGCTCACATCATCGCGCTGCACGAAGTCGGCTCCAACAATCCCGATGGCATCGAGATCAAGAAAGTCAAAGGCCCGGATGGCATCCCGCTAGATGGTATTCCCTTCCATCCGTACTACACCGTCAAGGATCTGGTCGGCGTGGTGGTCTTTCTGATTTTCTTCTCAGTGGTTATTTTCTTCATCCCCGAGATGGGCGGTTATTTCCTTGAACATCCAAACTTCGATCCGGCTGACCCATTGAAGACGCCGCCGCACATTGCGCCCGTCTGGTATTTTACCCCGTTTTACGCCATGTTGCGGGCCGTGCCCTCCTTCGCGGGCACCCAGGTCTGGGGGGTGCTGGTCATGGGAGGCGCCATCGTCGTCCTGTTCTTCCTCCCCTGGCTGGATCGCAGTCCGGTCAAATCCATCCGTTATCGCGGTCTTGCCTTCAAACTCGTGTTAGCGGCGTTTGTGGTGTCGTTCCTGATCCTGGGCTATTTGGGCGCGTTGCCGACCACGCCCGCCCGCACCAGTCTGGCGCAACTTTGCACCTGCATTTACTTTGCCTTTTTCGCCGTGTTGCCGTTCCTGCCGGCGATTGAAAAGACCAAGCCCGTACCGGAAAGGGTGACTGAGCAATGAAAAAAATCCTGATTGCACTCGCGCTACTCACTCTGCCGGGTCTGACTGTTGCGTCCGGTGACGGCGGCTTCCATCCGATGACCGCGCCCATTGACCCGCACAACGATGCATCGCTGCAAAAAGGCGCCAAGCTGTTCGTCAATTACTGCATGGGCTGTCATTCTCTGGAGCACCAGCGCTATAACCGCATGGCCCGCGATATTGGCCTGACCGACGAGCAGGTCAAGGAGAACCTGATCTTCACCGGCGCCAAGGTTGGCGATCTGATGAAGAATGCCATGCCAAAAACCGAAGCTAAGCAATGGTTTGGCGTAACGCCGCCCGATCTGACCCTAATCGCCCGCTCTCGGGGAGTGGACTATCTTTACACCTATCTGCTGACTTTTTACGAGGACTCCAGCCGGCCTTTTGGCGTAAACAACGCTATCTTTCCAAATGCGGGGATGCCGCATGTTCTCTGGCAACTCCAGGGTATGCAGAAGCCGGTCTATGAAGTCCATAAAAATGCCGAGGGTCATGAAGTCAAAACGCTCACGGGGTTTGAATTGGTCCAACCGGGCAGCATGAGTCCACCGGAGTACAAGGAAGCGATGGCGGATTTGGTGAATTTCCTGGCTTATGTTGGTGAACCCATTAAGCTGGAGCGCCAAGCGATCGGTGTCTGGGTGGTTCTGTTCCTGTTCCTAGCGTTCGTAGTGTTCTATCTGCTTAAGAGGGAATACTGGAAGGACGTGCATTAACAATGCTGATTTCGCCGGGGAGCGGCAACCCTATTCACTCCCTGGCGAAACGGCTGACCGGCTCGGCCCCTGCTTTCAGCGGGGAAAATTTATTTTTCCAATGATCTCAATCGATCCACGATGACTTCGACCCGCCCCTATCTCATTCGCGCCATTTACGAGTGGATTGAAGACAACGGAATGACGCCACATATCCTGGTCAACACCGAGCTACCCGGCGTGGAAGTCCCCAAACAACACGTGCGCGAAAACCGAATTATCCTCAATATCAATCCAGCGGCGGTGCGCGATCTGCGATTGGGCAACGACTGGATCGAATTCAACGCTCGTTTTGGCGGGGTCGCCCGCGTGGTGCAAATCCCAGTGGCGGCAGTGTTGGCGATTTACGCCCGCGAAAACGGCCAGGGCATGGCCTTTAGCGAAGAACAGAGTGATGGCGACGAACCACCCGCGCCGCCTGATGCGCCACAATCCGATCAGCCACCGGCCAAGCCGAGTCGCGGCAAACCGAAGCTGAAGATTGTCAAGTAGCGTTTAGTCCGGAAAATGGTACGCTCCAGATACCGAATCTGGGGGCAACGGCGGCAACTGTATTGATGTTGACCGGCTCCGATCGTCAGGCGCTGGCGATTGTCGCGCTGAATCCGGCGCCGATGACCATCTGGTCAAACGCGGCCTCCTTCTAGGGCCATAGCCGCCGCCAGGCCACCCATCCCCCCAGTGCCGCCAGGATCGCCGCCAGATTGAACATCATAGCGGGTCCCAGCCCTTGCCACAGATAGCCCGCGGCGAGGCTACCGACTGCGTTACCCGCGCCAAAGCTCAAACTGCTGTAAAGCGCCTGACCACGCCCCTGCAACGCTCCGGGGAAAAATTGATGCACCAGATGGATCGATGCCGCGTGGAACACCCCAAAAGTAAAAGCGTGCAAGGTCTGAGCGAACAGCAAGACAGGTAAATTGGCGGCGAAATGGCCGATCAACAACCAGCGCAGCGTTGCCATAGTTAGCGCCGCCAGCAGCAACCGGCGTGGACCGAAACGCGGTAGCAAGCGGTGCATGAATACGAACATAGCAACTTCCACCGCAACCCCCAGCCCCCACATCAGCCCGATAAATTCGCGTGAATAACCAAAAGTTTCCAGGTACAGCGAGAAAAAACCGTAGTACGGGCCATGCGCGGCCTGATTGAGAAAACAGGCGATAAAGAACGCGATGACCGCTGGTCGGCGCAACACTTGACCGATCGGCGGCGTTGGTTGCGGATCGGGCGCTTTGATCGATTCCGGCACGACCAGACTGTTCAGCCATAATACCGTGAACAGACCGAGCAGCGCCGTCGGCACCGTCGCCACACCCCAATCCTCGACCACCCAACCCATGCCGACCGCCGCACCGATAAACCCTACAGAACCCCAAAGCCGCACTCGACTGTAGCGGTGAACCTGTTCGCCAAGATGATTGAGGGTGACCACTTCGAATTGGGGCAGCGCCGCGTTCCAGAAGAAACTGAACAGCAATGTCACCAGCGCCAGACGACTGTAGGAACCGCCAGCGGCATAGATGCCGACGAAGCACAACACGGTTGCCAGACAAGCCCAGCGCACAATGCGGATACGCTGACCGGTATGGTCGCCCAGCCAGCCCCATAGATTGGGCGCGATCACTTTGGTGACTTGCGAGATGGCCAGCAACTCGCCGATCCGCGCCGGCGCAAAACCTAGCGCCAACAGATACAGTCCCCAATAAGGCAGCAGAACACCTAGCGTGGCGAAATAAAACAGGTAAAAACCGGACAGGCGCAAATAAAGTACTGGCGTCAACACGACGATTCCACCCAAAAGTTGCTCCTTCTGCCGCCAATGGCGGGTAGACCTCTTACAATAAGTCGGGTAACCACCATAAACTCACTCTTCACGCACAGAGAGAAAGAGAATCTTATGTCTGAAAGCACCTTATCACGCCGCGATTTCCTGCGCCTGTCCAGCGCTACGGCCTTGACCACCACCCTGAGCGCTTGCGTCGGTTATCCACCCATGGCGGAGTCCAATCCGGACTCAGCGCCGAAGCCGCCTCAAGTATCGGATGCATCCGGCGCGGGAGGATATGGCCTCCCCGAAACGCCGGTGAATTCACCTCAGGAAGCCCTGCAACGCCTGATGGAAGGTAACCAGCGTTTTGTCGCCAACCGCGTCATCAATCCCAACCGAACCCCTCAGCGCCGCGCTGCCCTGGCCCATTCCCAGAAACCCTTCGCCACCGTACTTGGCTGTGTCGATTCCCGGGTGCCGCCGGAAATCCTCTTTGACCTTGGCTTAGGTGACTTGCTGGTGATTCGCAGCGCCGGTGAAGTGTTGGATGAAGCGGTCACGGGCAGTATTGAGTTTGGCAGCTTTGAATTACAAATTCCGCTGATCGTGGTTCTGGGGCACGAACGGTGCGGTGCGGTCAAGGCTGCTATTGAGGCACTGGAACATGGCGGCGGCCACCAGGGCGGCAAGAAGAAGGGAGAACATAGCGCCGTACCCGGCGATCTGGGTTATCTTGTGCAAAACCTGAGACCGGCCATCGAAAAAGCCCAGTCCTGGGGCATGGGCGATATCGCGGAAAACGCCATGCGCGCCAATGTTTCAATGGTCGTCCAACGCTTAAAGAAATCCCCGGTGCTGTCCGCCGCCGAGGAAAGCGGTCGGCTCAAGATTGTTGGAGCGCGTTATGATCTGGATAGCGGCGCGGTGGAAATGCTGTTTGGAGTTTAGGTCGGAATCCCCCCCGGCCCCCCTTTTTCAAAGGGGGGAGACATTTCCTCTGCTGTCGGTTCCCCCCCTTTAGCAAAGGGGGGTGAGGGGCGCGCAGCCAGAATTCCCCCCGGCCCCCCTTTTTCAAAGGGGGGAGACATTTCCCCTGCGGTTGGCTCTCCCCTTTAATAAAGGGAGAGGGGGGCGCGCAGCCAGAATCCCCCCCAGCCCCCCTTTTTCAAAGGGGGGAGACATTTCCCCTGCGGTTGGTTCCCCCCTTTAGCAAAGGGGGGTGAGGGGGGATTTGAATGGTGCAATTGTCAACTCTTCCCCTATACTTTATCCATTCTGGACATGGAGGAATACACATCATGACGCGCTCGATTCGTTTCTCGTTCATTCTGTTGACATTACTGGGGGCGCTGGCGTTTGTTGCATCAAGGCCGGCTCAAGCGGCGTTCAGTGCGCCAGCAGCTTCGACGATTGCCTGGTTCTACGCGGCGGCGTTTGGCCGCTCGCCGTTGCCCAACTCGACGTTGCCCGATTATGGCGACCTTACCGGACTCACCTTCTGGACCGATGTTTATCTGGACGGGGGCGCAGGTTTCGAGCCATTTCAGGGCAATGTCAATGCCATTGCTGATTTCTTCGTCGCATCGGACGAGTTTCAAGCGAAATACCCAGCGTCCTTGACGAATGAACAGTTCGTGACAGCCTTGTATGAAAACATGCTGAGCCGAAGCCCGGACTTGGAAGGTTTTGCGTTCTGGGTGAGTCGCCTAGAGGCGGGCGATTCACGGGGGACGGTGCTCGCTAATTTTGCCAACACGCTGGAGAACCAGGACAGTAATGCGACGCGGAAGGCCGCGCTCCAAGCATTTATCGCCTTCATCGCGGCAGATGCGAATGGAACGATTACACCGACCGAGGCGGCGACGTGGCTGGCGGCGAATCCGAGCCTGGATGGGGCGATTGTCGATGGAACCGGCGTATCGGAAGCACCGCAACGGGTGGAGTTGGTTTCGGCGACCTCCTTGCAGAGCGACCGGATTCAAATGGATTGGCTGGCGACGTTTGATAACGACACACCGAGTTCGCAAATTCGCTATCTCCTTCATGCCAGCTTGACGCCGCGCTTTGTCCCGACCCGCGCCACCGTTTATGCGGAGGTCGTGGACGCCATTACCGCGACCATGACCGGTTTGAGTCCAGAAACGCTGTACTACGTCAAGGTCGAGGCGAGCGACGGTCAGGGTCACAGCAGTTGGAGCAATGAACTGAGCGTGACCACGGCGGCCAGCACACCCGATGAAAGCGCGGAGCCGCGCCAGATTCTCGATGCAGACCACGCGCTGGGGCAGACGGTGACCGTGGATCAGGTGCGTTATCAATTGCCTACCGGGCAGACTGCGCCACAAATTGGTGATCTGCTGGTGTCCCCGGAAGGCGAGGGCTTTTTGCGCCGGGCGACGTCGGTCAACCAGAGCGGCAGTCAAGTCACGGTGCAGACCGAACCGGCGGCGCTGAACGAGGCGTTTGATAACCTGGAGTTTTCGACCGATGTCCGGTTGATTGATGTCCCGCAAACGACGAACGGGATGCAGGCGTTGAGTCGGGGATTGCGGGTGAAGCGCAGCGGCAATACGCGGCAACTCACTTGGCCCGAGAGCGGATTGACCCTGATTCAGACCGATCCGCCCGCGCCGGTGACGCCCACGGTGAAGATGCGGCTTACGCCCACCGCTGCCGATACGCCGGTGGTGTGCAACGGCAGTCCCAACGGCCAACGGCGCGTCAGTTACGATACCCCGCTCAAAGTCACCTATCCGGGCACGATCTGCGTCGAGCCGCGCAGTGAGGTAATCATTGATGTCAGCGCTGAAATCGAGTCCAGCAGTACGGCGGACTATGAGGTTACTCAACTGCTGTTTCTGGAGATGACCCACCCCAAGGTTCCCAAGAACACCGCCAATTATGGCGCGGAGTGGACGTCGAACGCTTCCGGGAGCGATACGCTGGGCAAGGGTACGCTGCGCTGGACCCCGCAAGAATCGCAGGTCGATGATCAGCTTCGGCCCTACACCGCCCGCTTTGTTGCCAAAGCCAGTGAACGTAAAGAACACTGCGTATTTGGTTTTGTCTGCGACTCTAAAGTAGAGTCAAACAGTTTTTTATTAGTTAATATATAATGAAGAAGTTAGCTCAATAAGGAGTACTGTAATGTCAAAGCCGTATAGTGAAGATTTAAGAACAAGAGTGATACAGAGTTACTTAAATGGCCTGTCGAAAATTGATATTGTTACGCTTTTCAAAATAGGGATGGACACCCTGAATCGTTGGCTTCGTCAGTATCTGCAAACGGGGGATGTTAAACCCAAAAAAAGAACCAAATTTCGTGCAAGAAAATTTAGTGACTCTGATTTAACGGATTACATTAGAAACAATCCTTCGGCGACCCTTAAACAAATTGCGGAACATTTTTCTGTTAAACCCTCATCGGTTCAAGCAAGATTGAAAGCCCTAAAAATAACCTATAAAAAAAACAATTTCTCTACGAAGAAAGGGATGAACAAAAAAGGACGGAGTTTGCCCAGCAATTAGAGGCGAATGCATCCCGAGGGGAAGAATCTCAACAAGTTGTTTATGTGGATGAATCTGGATTTCATAACAATATCAGAAATGAATATGGCTGGAGTCCAAGGGGCGAAATTATTTTTGGTGAAAGGAAAAGCAGACCTACTGAAAAACTAAATTTATTGGGTGGACTACTCAACAATGAAATTATTGCGCCACTCGCCTATCAATCTTATACAGATACCGAGATATTTAATACCTGGCTTGAGAAATGCTTAATTCCTGTGCTTCCAAAAAATTGCATGATCGTGATGGATAATGCCCGTTTTCACAAATCCGAAGAAACACGAGAAATCATTGAAGACAATGGTCATCGATTGCTGTTTTTGCCTCCTTATTCACCGGATTTAAATCTTATCGAAAATTACTGGGCTATTCTTAAGGGAAAGTTGAGGAAAATTATTGGAAATTTTCAAAATCTCTTTGATGCGCTGGCGGCAGTTTTCAAAACTATATAAAAACTGTTTGACTATAGCGCCAACGCATCACTAAACGTGGGCTGGGTTTTTCGATACCAAGCGCTGGTGCGTACCGGTATCGCACAACCGACAACGAGCCGATCGGCGATGAGTGTTACGAGGGAGAATAACCCGAGGAGTATCGGCGTGGTGCGCGCGATCGCATGCCACGACCACTGGCGCTGGGTCTCGATCTCGAGGTGCGCTCGCGCCTCTTGGAAGGTAACCTCAACCGACCAGCGACGCACAAACCAGCGCACGACATCCGCTGCCAGCGCGTTGGGATCGGTGCATAGCAGCGCTTGAGTATCAAAGCGTTGCTGGGGATCGCGGATCAGCACCCAGCGGACGGCCACCGGCGGTTTGCCCGCGTGGTACCATACGGCTGTGCCCGAAGCGATCTCCACCATCCGGTGGACCTCGCCATACCACAGGGCCACGGTTCAAGGCTGCCAGTCGGTCGTCGGGTCGGTGGCCACCTGCGCGAGTGTGGGCAGACGCTGGCCTTTTTTGCGCGGCCGTCCCCCGCGACCGGCCACGCGTGACGGTGCCGGCGCATACAGCGCTGCATCCAACCGCAGCCGCGTTACGACGCTGAACGTCTCGCAGGTGACCGCCGCCAACAGCTCCAACACCGCAAAGCTGCTATCGGCCACCACCACCATGGACCGACGCGGTAACTAGCGCTGTACCCGGTGCAACACCTGCCGTGCTCGCTCGGTCAACGGTCGATGCGCGCGCTGATAGCGCCGATAATAACGCTCGGACGGGCACAGTAGCGTTATAGTCAAACAGTTTTATGTTGATTGCCCTTCCAGCAAGGAATACTGTAGTGGCCTGAGCACATGGCAAACTATCCAAAAACTGTTCGACTATAATCGAATTCGAGGTACCCATTGCCGTCTCCTGGGGGGATCTGCCGCCTCCCGAGGAGCGCCGTATCACCAGTAGCAACGGCCAGATTAGCCTGGACGCCACGGTTAAGGTCGATTTTCAGCCGGCGATTCACGCCGAGTCTCACATCCGTGGGGGGCGGGGGGATTACGGCCAAGTTGTCGTCCAGGGACCGGTATCCTTTGAGAGTCAGGTGCGGGTACAGGCGACCGGACAGGCGTCCTACGCTAACAGCTACACATTGGTCAATAAGCGCTTCACCAAAATCTTCTGGGCCGGCAGTGTGCCGATCATCATCAACGGGCGGTTTTTGCTGAATCTGGAGTATCAGGCCAGTGCGGACGCGGCGCTCGACCTGACTCAGACTTTGAATATCGGCTATGACCTGAAAGCCGGGTTGGAATACCGCAACGGGGAATGGCAGGTTCTGCACGACGCGCAACCGTGGCAACGCTTCGAGTTGTCGGGTGAGGCGGATACGCATGCTTACGCGGAACTGCGCTTCGTGCCGGATTTGCAAATCAGCTTCTATGATGTGGCTACCGGGCGGTTGATTCTGGAACCGTATCTGTATGCGGAAACCGCTTTGCAGGGCCATTTCCTCTATGAGTTGCTGGCGGACGGCAGCGGCGTGAACGAGGGTACGGATGTTGATTACCGCTTTACCAAACTGAACTTCGGCGGCGGCATGGATGGCAAATTCCGCGTAGGGTTGGAAGTATTTGATAAAACGATTGCGGGCTATCCGAAGGACCCAAGCCAGTTCCATGAATTCAAGCTGATCAAACCTGAAACGATCCTTGGGCTGCCCAAGCTGACCCCGCGCCAGACCACGGGTGGCACAACCGAGGATTGCCGGGCGGTGGCGTTGACCGCCGATGTTGAAAATATCGCCAATCCGTTCCGCACACTGTTCGGTGGGCCGGTGACCTTCAATGCCTTTGAGAACGACAGCGCCCAGTGGTCGGTGGTGATGCCGAGCAACGGGGTGCGCTTGATTCAGGGCGCGACTAACCGTGATGTCTGGTTCAGCGCCGATGCCTCCGGTGAATATACGCTGCGGTTTAGCGGCCACAGCGCTTTGGGGAGCTTCATCCGTCAGTATGAAGACTTGACGGTGAATTTTGACGTAACGGCGAATCATTGCCCGTCTGGTGGTAATGGCATCGCTATTGGTTACGATTCAACTACTGGGCTGACACAGAAGTTTTGACAGGTAGCGGTGGGTGCCCTATGGTTGAGATCAACAGGAGGAATCACCATGGCCCACAAGTATCTGGTTGATCTAACTGAAGAGGAGCGGGAAGACCTGCTGAAGGTCATTCATAAAGGCAAGGCAGCGGCGCGCAAGGTTGCCCGTGCCCATGTGTTGCTGCAGGCTGCGGAAGGGGCGACGGATGAGGCCATTGCCCAAAGCCTTCACTTGGGGATTTCGACCGTTCATCGTACCCGTCAACGGTTTGTCGACGAAGGGTTGCTGGCGGCGTTAAGCGAGCGGCCACGAGTCGGTTTGCCCCCGGCCTTGACCGGCAAACAGGCCGCCTTTCTGGTCGCCTTGGCCTGTAGTACCCCGCCCGCTGGCCGTTGTCAGTGGACTCTCCAATTGTTAGCGGACCGCTTCATGGAACTCCGGCCCATCGAAGCCATTTCCCGTGAGAGTGTGCGGCGCATCCTTAAAAAAACGACCTCAAACCCTGGCAACGTCAAGAATGGTGTATTCCCAGTGTCAGTCCCGATTATGTTTGGCATATGGAGGATGTGTTGGACCTGTACGCCGAACCCGATGATCCTCAATACCCCCAAGTGTGCTTCGATGAAAGTCCGGTGCAATTGACCAGCGAAACCCGCTGTCCTCAACCCGCCCGCCCGGGTCAACCGGCGCGCTATGACTGTGAATACAAACGCGAAGGCACCGCCAATTTATTTCTATTCGTACAACCCTTGCGCGGGTGGCGTCATGTTAATGTCACGAAACAGCGCACCAAACGCGATTTTGCCCAGCAAATGCAGCAACTCGTTGATGTGTACTTTCCGAAGGCGGAGCGAATCCGGTTGGTCGTGGATAACCTCAATACCCACACTCCTGCGGCCTTGTATAGTGTCTTTTCTCCAGAGGAAGCCCGCCGGATCACCCGCAAGCTCGAATTTCATTACACCCCCAAGCATGGCAGTTGGCTCAATATGGCGGAATGTGAGTTCGCTGTTCTCGCCGGCCAGTGTTTGAATCGCCGCATTGCGAACCTCGAAACTTTGCGGAAGGAAATCGCCGCTTGGCAAGGCCCACGCAACCTACGTCAGACCAAAATCCACTGGCAGTTCGGCACCGACTTGGCCCGGGTCAAACTCAAGCGCCTCTATCCTCCCTTGAAATCTTCTGAAACCCCGGTGGACCTAGAAACCTCTGAACCTGTCAAAACTTCTGTGTCAGCCCACTACGGGTAAAAATCTGATTTACAATGTCAACTTTTTAACTGGGGTAGCTTCTTCACCTGTCGAAGTTTCATTGGGCGCGTGGAGTTCACTCGCAATTGACATTGAAGCTAGCCATTTCTACATCACCACGGCTGACCAAAGCATTTACACTTTTGATTTAGCAACAAGATCGTTCCTAAAGCAACAAAAACTGAGTCCTCCAGTACCAAATCTTGCAGAAATAATAACTGTAGGTTCCGGAGTTGTGATGGGATTCAGGCCGGAGAATAGGACAATTTATAAGATTGATCCTTCAACGGGCATAAACTCACCGTTTACTATTGCCAGTTCAAGCACCTTTGTTCCATGGACGTTTACCGCTGATATAGCTAATGGTAAATTTTATATCATTGGTGTTAATGGCTCTAAGGTACTCCATAGTTTCGACTCATCAACAGGAGCTGAGACTGTCAAACAATTAGATTTAGACTATGTGAGTATAAATGGCGTTGTGTTAGGAAGAGAAGGAAAGCTTCTAGCTCGGGTTTCTGATGGTAATTCCGGTAATTTCTACGTTATTAATCCGTTGAGTGGGGCATCAACCATTCTGGAGACTACTATTAGGTTAAGTGGATTTTATGCTAATACTCTCACGTCAGACCCTGAGAATAACAGGTTTTATATTTTGGGTGGAGGTACACTTATCTATGCGTTTGATTTATCAACAGGAGAAATTCAGAAAAACCCACCTCCTAAACTAACAGGCATAGCCATTCCACAAGCATTGAGAGCAGTGCCGCTGCTGCCTTGACCATCACTAAGATCGGTATAGCAATGTCACCATCACTAGCAAGCCCGGGTGGTATCAACTGCGGTTCCAGTTACACCGTGACGTTGTGGGTTTCCGTCTTGCCTGGTCGTTGTGACTGAATCCCCCCTAACCCCCCTTTTTCAAAGGGGGGAACTAGTGGGCTGACACAGAAGTTTTGACAGGTTCAGAGGTTTCTAGGTCCACCGGGGTTTCAGAAGATTTCAAGGGAGGATAGAGGCGCTTGAGTTTGACCCGGGCCAAGTCGGTGCCGAACTGCCAGTGGATTTTGGTCTGACGTAGGTTGCGTGGGCCTTGCCAAGCGGCGATTTCCTTCCGCAAAGTTTCGAGGTTCGCAATGCGGCGATTCAAACACTGGCCGGCGAGAACAGCGAACTCACATTCCGCCATATTGAGCCAACTGCCATGCTTGGGGGTGTAATGAAATTCGAGCTTGCGGGTGATCCGGCGGGCTTCCTCTGGAGAAAAGACACTATACAAGGCCGCAGGAGTGTGGGTATTGAGGTTATCCACGACCAACCGGATTCGCTCCGCCTTCGGAAAGTACACATCAACGAGTTGCTGCATTTGCTGGGCAAAATCGCGTTTGGTGCGCTGTTTCGTGACATTAACATGACGCCACCCGCGCAAGGGTTGTACGAATAGAAATAAATTGGCGGTGCCTTCGCGTTTGTATTCACAGTCATAGCGCGCCGGTTGACCCGGGCGGGCGGGTTGAGGACAGCGGGTTTCGCTGGTCAATTGCACCGGACTTTCATCGAAGCACACTTGGGGGTATTGAGGATCATCGGGTTCGGCGTACAGGTCCAACACATCCTCCATATGCCAAACATAATCGGGACTGACACTGGGAATACACCATTCTTGACGTTGCCAGGGTTTGAGGTCGTTTTTTTAAGGATGCGCCGCACACTCTCACGGGAAATGGCTTCGATGGGCCGGAGTTCCATGAAGCGGTCCGCTAACAATTGGAGAGTCCACTGACAACGGCCAGCGGGCGGGGTACTACAGGCCAAGGCGACCAGAAAGGCGGCCTGTTTGCCGGTCAAGGCCGGGGGCAAACCGACTCGTGGCCGCTCGCTTAACGCCGCCAGCAACCCTTCGTCGACAAACCGTTGACGGGTACGATGAACGGTCGAAATCCCCAAGTGAAGGCTTTGGGCAATGGCCTCATCCGTCGCCCCTTCCGCAGCCTGCAGCAACACATGGGCACGGGCAACCTTGCGCGCCGCTGCCTTGCCTTTATGAATGACCTTCAGCAGGTCTTCCCGCTCCTCTTCAGTTAGATCAACCAGATACTTGTGGGCCATGGTGATTCCTCCTGTTGATCTCAACCATAGGGCACCCACCGCTACCTGTCAAAACTTCTGTGTCAGCCCACTAGTGGGCTGACACAGAAGTTTTGACAGGTTCAGAGGTTTCTAGGTCCACCGGGGTTTCAGAAGATTTCAAGGGAGGATAGAGGCGCTTGAGTTTGACCCGGGCCAAGTCGGTGCCGAACTGCCAGTGGATTTTGGTCTGACGTAGGTTGCGTGGGCCTTGCCAAGCGGCGATTTCCTTCCGCAAAGTTTCGAGGTTCGCAATGCGGCGATTCAAACACTGGCCGGCGAGAACAGCGAACTCACATTCCGCCATATTGAGCCAACTGCCATGCTTGGGGGTGTAATGAAATTCGAGCTTGCGGGTGATCCGGCGGGCTTCCTCTGGAGAAAAGACACTATACAAGGCCGCAGGAGTGTGGGTATTGAGGTTATCCACGACCAACCGGATTCGCTCCGCCTTCGGAAAGTACACATCAACGAGTTGCTGCATTTGCTGGGCAAAATCGCGTTTGGTGCGCTGTTTCGTGACATTAACATGACGCCACCCGCGCAAGGGTTGTACGAATAGAAATAAATTGGCGGTGCCTTCGCGTTTGTATTCACAGTCATAGCGCGCCGGTTGACCCGGGCGGGCGGGTTGAGGACAGCGGGTTTCGCTGGTCAATTGCACCGGACTTTCATCGAAGCACACTTGGGGGTATTGAGGATCATCGGGTTCGGCGTACAGGTCCAACACATCCTCCATATGCCAAACATAATCGGGACTGACACTGGGAATACACCATTCTTGACGTTGCCAGGGTTTGAGGTCGTTTTTTTAAGGATGCGCCGCACACTCTCACGGGAAATGGCTTCGATGGGCCGGAGTTCCATGAAGCGGTCCGCTAACAATTGGAGAGTCCACTGACAACGGCCAGCGGGCGGGGTACTACAGGCCAAGGCGACCAGAAAGGCGGCCTGTTTGCCGGTCAAGGCCGGGGGCAAACCGACTCGTGGCCGCTCGCTTAACGCCGCCAGCAACCCTTCGTCGACAAACCGTTGACGGGTACGATGAACGGTCGAAATCCCCAAGTGAAGGCTTTGGGCAATGGCCTCATCCGTCGCCCCTTCCGCAGCCTGCAGCAACACATGGGCACGGGCAACCTTGCGCGCCGCTGCCTTGCCTTTATGAATGACCTTCAGCAGGTCTTCCCGCTCCTCTTCAGTTAGATCAACCAGATACTTGTGGGCCATGGTGATTCCTCCTGTTGATCTCAACCATAGGGCACCC
The DNA here is from genome assembly GCA_024235095.1 of Gammaproteobacteria bacterium. NCBI lineage: Bacteria > Pseudomonadati > Pseudomonadota > Gammaproteobacteria > Gammaproteobacteria bacterium. The sequence goes on along the minus strand of JACKNC010000001.1, from coordinate 2,009,445 downwards.
ACCGCTACCTGTCAAAACTTCTGTGTCAGCCCACTAGATGCTCGTTTTTCAAAGGGGGGAACTGGATGCTGCTTTTTCAAAGGGGCGAGAAAAGAACGTAAGTCGATGAACCGCCTTTGGGAAGCCAGGGTGGTTTTTTTATCCAAAGGATTAATGAGCGATATAGTGGAGCCATTTACGACCGGAGGAACGAATGATGTCCACCACTTACGAAGATATCTTGCAATTATTTCGAGAAGTTGCCGAAGCGCAAAAAGAGACGGAGCGCAAATTTCAGGAGACCGAGCGGTTGCTCAAAGAGCGTTCGCAAGACACGGACCGCAAGTTTCAGGAGACCGATCAGAAGATCAAATCCATGGCGACGGCGATTCATAAATTGGGTGATCGTTTAGGCGACTACATTGAAGACGCCGTGCGGCCAGCAGCGGTGCGACTGTTTCAGGAACGCGGGATCGCGGTTCATGAAGTGCACCAGAACGTCAGCGCACAACGCGGAATCGAAGGGATTGAAGTGGATTTACTGGTGGTCAATGACACGGACGTGATTGCGATTGAATGCAAAAGCCTGCTGTCGGTGGACGATGTGAATGAACATCGCGAGCGACTGGACAAACTTAAACGGTTATTGCCGACTTATGCGAACAAACGGGTGCTTGGCGCTGTATCGGCGATGGTGATTCCGGACAATGTGGCCCAATATGCCTATCGACAAGGATTTTATGTGATTGGCCAGAGCGGGGAACAGTTAGTGATTCGCAACGATGAACGCTTTCAGCCTAAAGCGTGGTAGTTTTGTTACCTCGTCGGTGAGATGATTCCACAACTTATCGAGGAATCGCTATAGTGGGGTTGGCGGAGAGGGCGCAATCACCGGCGTCGTTGAACGCACATCTAGATTCTGCGCACGGTGGCGCAAGGCGTGATCCATCAGCACCAGCGCCAGCATGGCCTCGGCAATCGGCGTTGCACGGATGCCGACACAGGGATCGTGCCGGCCCTCGGTAACAACTTCCACCGGTTCACCATGAATGTTGATAGTCCGCCCCGGCAATCGAATGCTGGAGGTCGGTTTCAGGGCGATGCTGGCGATGATGTCCTGGCCGGTGGAAATTCCGCCCAGCATCCCCCCGGCGTGATTGCTTAAAAATCCTTCAGGAGACAGCTCGTCGCGATGTTCTGTGCCGCGCTGCTCGACGCAGGCGAACCCCGCGCCGATTTCCACGCCCTTGACCGCGTTGATGCTCATCAAGGCATGGGCAATGTCCGCATCCAGCCGGTCGAACACCGGTTCTCCCCAGCCCGGCGGCGCGCCCGTCGCCACAACAGTCACCCGCGCGCCAATCGAATCGCCGGACTTGCGCAGCGCATCCATGAATACTTCCAGTTCGGTCACTTTATCCGGGTCCGGGCAAAAGAATGGATTGTTATCGACTTCCTCCCAGACCACTTTGGCGGGACGGATCGGGCCAAGCTGGGCCAGATAGCCGCGAATTTGTACGCCGTAGCGTTCGCGCAGGTATTTCCGGGCAATGGCGCCAGCCGCCACCCGCATCGCTGTTTCCCGCGCCGAGGACCGTCCCCCGCCCCGATAATCGCGTAACCCGTACTTGTGATGATAGGTATAGTCAGCGTGACCCGGACGAAAACGATCCATAATCTCGCTATAATCCTTCGATCGCTGGTCCACGTTTTCAATCAGCAGCCCAATAGGCGCGCCTGTCGTTTGACCCTCGAAGACTCCGGACAGAATGCGCACCGCATCCGGTTCACGCCGCTGGGTGGTATGCCGGCTTTTGCCCGGCCGCCGCCGCTCCAGGTCCTGTTGCAAGTCGGCCTCGGACAGCTCCAGACCGGGGGGACAACCGTCCACAATCGCCCCAAGCGCTGGACCGTGGCTTTCGCCAAAGGTGGTGACCGTGAACAGCTTGCCAAAGGTATTACCGGACATGGAAAAAAGGATCCTCGAATGCGGAACGGCGGCACAGGATTTGCTATCTATAAATTCAATAAAAAATATCCAGGTATCGCTTGCCGTAAACCGGGTTAACGATCATCAATCAGGTCGATTGAACCCTATCATAACGCACCACAGCATCAGGCGACACCGCAGGTTGAACCGACCATCGGTTGCGGCCATCGAGACCAGCATTCCGGGATTCAGACATGCATATTCCAGGTTTTCAGATTGAGCGCGAACTCGGACAAGGCGGCATGGCGATCGTTTATCTCGCCCTTCAACAGTCATTGCATCGCCACGTCGCGCTGAAAGTCATCAAGCCAGTGTTGACTACTGATGAAGAATTCGCCCAGCGTTTCCTGCGCGAGGGCCGTATCATCGCGCAACTCAGCGATCCACATATCGTCACGGTCTATGATATTGCCTCCCATGAAGGTAATTATTATCTGTCGATGGAGTATTTGCCGGGTGGCACCTTGCAACAGCGCATCCGCAAGGGCCTTGAATTGACGGAGACCTTGAGCATTGGACGGGCGATCGCGGGCGCTTTGCATTATGCGCATCGACGCGGCGTGATCCACCGGGATATTAAACCGCAAAATATCCTGTTCCGCGAAAATGGCCAGCCGGTGCTGACCGATTTTGGCATCGCCAAGACCTTGGGCGCGAATTCAATCATGACGCGCACCGGGCTATCGCTAGGCACCCCACGCTACATGAGTCCGGAACAAATTCGCGGTCAGGGGGTGGATGCTCGCGCCGACCTCTACAGTTTCGGCGTCCTGTTCTACGAAATGCTGACCGGCAATGTGCCCTACACGGCGGAAGATAGCTTTGCGCTGGCTATGATGCATGTGACGTCGCCCGTGCCTGAAGTGCCGCCGCATCTCAGGCGTTTTCAGCCCTTACTGAACAAATTGTTGGAGAAAGATCCCAACCAGCGTTTTCAAAGCGGTCAGCAAGTGATCGCGGCAATTGACGCTGTCGAAGCTGGCGACTTTGATCTGCTCAGCGTGACCGATCCAGCGCAACCGGTTGTGACTCCCGGGGCGCGACCGAGCCGTGGACTGGGCTGGAAAATCGGCATACCTGTGGCGGCGTTGGCGGGCGCAGCGCTGGCGGGCGGCTACTGGTTTCTATACCGGCCCACGATCCGACCCGCACCACCGCCGGTGGTTTCAACGCCAGTGAAGCCGCTGCTTGAAACGCCCGTCGCGGCAATACCGCCAGCCACCGCGCCGGTTCAGACCCCCGCAGTAGATGTTGATACTCAGACTCCACCGGTGGAGGCGCAGGAACAGCAACGTCAAGCCCGTTTGCAAGCCGAACAGTTCTTTGAACAGGCGCAGCGCGCCCGCCAGGATGGAGCCTTGCAAGTCAGTCTGGCGTACATTGAGCAGGGCTTGCAGGCGATGCCCGATCATCCGGACCTGTTGAGCTTGAAGCAGAACGTTTTGCGGCAGCAGATGGACCTGCAACGCCAAGAAGAGGAGGCCCGTCGACAGGCTGAGGCGATGGAGCGCGAGAAGGCTGAAACGGCGCAGCGCCAGCGCCAGGCGGATGAGTACCTGACTCAAGCGCTGGACGAACAGCGCCGACACGCCTATGAGACCAGCCTGTTGCGCATTGAGCAGGGCTTGCAGCAGGTTCCCGACCATCAACGCTTGCTGGCGTTGCGCCAGGCGGTCCGCAAGCAATTGCGTGAGGATCGGGCCGCGCCGCCTGCGCCAGTCGTTAAACCACCCGTCGATGACAGCGCTAGAATTGCTGCGTTATTAAACGAATGCGCGGCCCACCTACGGGCCAATCGGCTGACCGTCGGGCAAGGTGGTAATGCGGCGGATTGTTACAACGAAGTGCTAAAGCTGGATCGCGGCAACGCGGAAGCCTTAGCCGGAATCGACCGCATCGCCGAGCGCTACGCGGAGCTGGTGAGTGCAGCAATCAAGGATGGCAATCTCTCTCGCGCTAGGAGTTACCTGAGCCGGATGGAGTCCATCGACCCAAACTACGCGCAACTGCCCCGGTTGCGCCAACAGTTGGCGCTGGCCGAAATTCCAAAACCAATTGCTGCTCCGCCCGCGCCTAAATCGGAACCACCGCCTCCCGCTCCTGAACCGCAAATGCCGGTTGTGCCGCCGATTGATCTGGTGTCGGTGCCGCAACCTGCGGAGCAAGCATCCAGGACCGTGCTAGAGCAGAAACCGGAAATGGTTGCAACGACCTCGCCAGAACCGCCCGCCGTTACCCCGAAACCACCGCCTCCAGCAGTTAAACCGGTTAAACCCGAATCGCCGGAGCGCCAAGTCGCCACTCTCGGGCGCCAAGCGCCCAACTGTCTCAGCGGCAATTGCGAAAATGGTCAGGGAACCTACCGTTACCCGGATGGCAGTGAGTATTCTGGGGACTTCCGCAACGCCAAAATGCATGGTCAGGGGACTTATGTCTACGCCGGACGGGGCGAAAAATATGTAGGTGAATGGCGCAACGGAGTCATCAATGGGCAAGGAACCTACTACTATCGCAGCGGTAACCGCTACGATGGACAATGGCGGAACGGTCGCAAGAATGGCCAGGGAGTTTACCTTTACGCCAATCGTGGCGATCGCTATGAAGGGCAATTCGCTAACGATCGGCCGAATGGTCAGGGAACCTATTATTACAGCAACGGGGATCGCTACGAGGGTGAATGGCGCAACGGCCGCAAGCACGGCCAGGGAGTGCTCTACGAGGGTGGCCAGAAAATTGTTGGCGAATGGCGCAACGACCAGAAGGTTCGGGTCCAGATTGCGCAATAGGCGATAAGAATGGTGGCGAATCCAGAGTGAATTTGCATTCACCACCAGGGAGTTACAAGCCGACCTTGGCGCATTATGTCTATGTTGAACGCCCGTTTGACGGGTGCGTGATTACCGGAAAAATGCTTCTACTAACGATGGGACAAGGGATAAGCCAAGCGGCGCGGCATTTTCAACCAATGATAGAGCGCAAAATCCGCGTTGTTCTCCTCCAGACACCGAACCGAGTGAAGTTGTGTGCCTTTGATGGGGGCATCGCCCCCGTAACCGCCGCAGTAACTGCCGCCACTCGCGCTGACACAGGAGGCCTCGCCACGATAGGGACAACTGTACTTATCGACAGGCATCAATCCCTCGTTGGCGTAGCGTTTGGCCTTCACAGGTCGAGCAATCTCATTTTTCATCAGGTCGGGTTCCTCGCTTTGGTAGTTAGTTAGTTAATGGTTTTATTACTGTACCCTGTATCATTAGCGTTCATTGGGTCAGCAAATTATTTTTCGAGATATAGGTTGATTCCCTATTAGTCAGCATGGTTATGTTAAAACCTGACATTTTAGAGTAAATAAGGATATTCGTGAATAGCATCAGGGTTTTTCCTTACCACCTGGAAGATCGACGATGTCATCTATCTTTCGCATTCGTCTAGCCGGTCTACTGGACGCGGCTAGCGCTTTGGCCTGTATTGCTACCTTGGCGGGATTAGCCGGCCAGTTCTGGTGGATGTTCGATCTGGCGGCGCATTTCCGGGTTCAGTATGCGCTCGTGCTGGGGCTTGGCGCGATCTCGGCGCTAATCCAGCGTCATCGGCGTTGGACGGTGGTTTTCGCCGGCTTCACTCTGCTTAACATAGTCCTGCTCACACCGCGCCTCTTGCCCGGGGCCGAGGCGGTAACCCGCAATGATGAGCCGGTCTTTCGGGTATTGCTGGCCAATATCAACTCGGCGCATCGCGATCCCGCCGCGATCCATCGCGCGATTACCGATGAGCATCCTGATTTCATTTTGCTGTTGGAAATCACGCCGTGGATGCTGGATCAATTGGCGAATCTGGCTGACGGCTATCCGTATCGCGTCGCTGAACCCCGGGAGGATAATTTTGGTATCGCTTTATTCAGTCGGCAGCCATTTCTGAAAAGTGAAATTTTTCGCTGGGGGCCTGCTGAGTTGCCCTCTATCCTGGCTGAAATCCCAGTCGGCCAGCATCGTTTCACCTTGCTGGGAACCCATCCACCGCCGCCAGTGAGCGCCGAACTGAGTCAGAGCCGTAATGAACAATTAGCCCTGTTGACTCAGCGCGTCCGGCAAGCTCGCCAACCGTTGCTTCTGCTGGGCGATCTGAATCTTTCGCCCTGGTCACCCTGGTTTGGCCAGCTGCTGACCGATTCCGGTTTGCAGGATAGCGCGAATGGGCGCGGCATTCAGCCAACCTGGCCCGTGAGTTGGCCGCCTTTGTGGATTCCCATTGATCACGCGCTGTTTTCAGAGGGTATCCAGATTCGCCGTCGCGCAGTCGGCGCTGATCTGGGTTCGGACCACTTTCCGATCGTGGTTGAATTTCAAGTAACAAGACGATAGCTTTAATAGCCTCACAATAATCCTCGTAAAACATTACCCTCTGACCGGAGGTTGTCTTTGCTATGATTACTCCACCCTCCCACTCAGACGCGCTGATCGATGAGGCCCAGTCAACAGTCGATCCGGCAAGACGCTTATTCCTGGCTGGACTTGGAAGTTTGCTGGCAACTGTCTTTGGCGTCGCCTCTGAACCGAGCGAAGCGGCTCGATCACGCCGTGATGCCCCCAATAATGCCCTGTTGAGGGATTTCCGAAGGCCTGCTCGTTCAACCCGAACTGGCAGGCTTGCTATCGAGGCTGAGATTGAGCGTTATATCAAAGGTCTGCGTCGTGTGGGCCGGATCAAGCCCAATGAAAGCACGGCCTGGCTGGTTTATGATTTCACGACGCGACGCTATTTGGTCACGATTAACGCAACCCGCTCCCATCAAAGCGCCAGCATGGTGAAACCCTTTATTGCACTGGCGTTCTTTCACAAGGTTCGCGAAGGTAAACTGCAATACACGGCTTTCCGTCGCGCCCGCATGGAGGCGATGATCCAGCGCAGCGACAATAGCGCGACCAACTACTTTATTGACTTGTTAAACCGGACCAGTCGCCGCTCAGGACCCGCCGAGGCGGAGCAAACGCTCAAGCGCTATTATCCGGACATCTTTCGCCATACCCGGATTGTAGAGCGCATCCCGGGCGGTGGACGCACTTATCGCAATAAAGCCTCTGCGCTGGACTACCATCGTTTCCTGTATGCGCTCTGGTATAACCGTTTGCCCTATTCGGCGGAGTTGAAACGACTGATGAACCTGCCGAATCGTGATCGTGTTTACTCGGGCGCGCATGGCGTGGCGCGACAAACCTGGGTGCTCGACAAGACGGGCACGACAGCCCGGCTATGCGGCGACATGGGCATTCTGATCGCGCAGGGCCGCAACGGTCGCCGCTATCCCTATACCTTCGTGGGCATCATTGAGAAGTCGCGTTCGGCGGGAAATTACAAAGCGTGGAAGGATGATCGCGGTGATGTCATCCGCGAGGTGTCGAGTCTGGCCTACGCGCATTTGCAGCGGATGCATAATTTGGTGTAGGCATCTCCGTTGGCGCGATTCCGTCGACTCGATACACGGTAATCTCTTGCTGCTTGCCCTTGAGCTTGACTTTGCTGACTTCCACAGTCTGAAACCATCTGTTCAGGTAATGAAAGGTGGACTCGCCAATGAGCACCCGACACGCGCTGCCCGCCGTATGGTGATTATCCTTTTCAAAGCTCTCCAGCCGTGAGGCAATGTTAACGGTGTCGCCCAGCACGGTATACTCCAGTCGCCGGCTGCCGCCCAGACTGCCTGCGACCAGTGGGCCGGTATGAATGCCCGCGCGCATGGCAATACTGGGTAAACCTTTCTGCGCCCATTCCGGGTTGAGCTGTTGCAAGCGCTGACCCATAGCGAGCGCGCATTCAACGGCCCGCGTCGCGTCAGCCGCAATTTCCGTTTCGGTCTGCCGTGGGGTTGGGACACCGAATAGCGCCATGACGGCGTCGCCGATGTATTTATTGACCACTCCACCGTGGGTCATCACGACTTCGGTCATCGCTTCCATGTAAACATTCAACCAGTCCATGAGCCGCGCCGGCTCCATGGTCTCGGAAATGGTGGTAAAGCCCTGAATATCGGTAAATAGCACGGTGGCGATTAGTCGCTGCGAACGCAATCGTCCGCCTTCGAGCAGTTGTTGGCGTTCCCGCCACAGAGTAGCTGCAACCTCGGGTGCGACATGACGTGAAAACAGGTGCATGAGCAATTTTCGTTCAGCGCGTTCGTAAACGGAAAGATAGACGTTGGATAAAGCCGCAGTCGAGGCGAGTCCCAATGCGGGCGCGACCAGCGGTAACCAAATCTGTTCAAGAAAAGCGACTTGCCAGAAGCCGATCAGCAACGCCAGGGCGCCGGACATTAGCAGCAAGAGCCAACGGAAACGCAATCGGCACAAGGCAAGTCCGATACCCGTCATGCACCATAGCCACAACCACGCCTGTTCCACGTGTTCGGGTAGGCCATGAATGGGTTTGTCGCCATCCAGCGCGAATCGCAAGAGTTGGTTGACTTGCAACGCGTGGAGGGCGACGCCGGCAATGCGTCCGTTGGTATCGCCCGCCGGCGTCCACCAGGATGTAGCGTCTGCAATGAAGCGCTGCACAGGAATGTGGAAGTCATCGCGCAGGCTCTCCGCCATGCCGCCGATGAGGATGATTTTATCGGTCAGTTGCGCAGTAGGTATGCGATCTTGCATGACATCAGTCACTGTGTAGGTTTGCCTGGCACTCAGCCGACCCCGGAAGTCCATGAGATATTGATAGCCTGCGGCGTCGATGCCGACGTAGCCGCCGATGCTTTCAGCGAGGGGTGCAATCGTGATCGCGCCCAGACGCATGTATTCCGGTTGTCGCGGATCGGGCTGGGGGAAAATTCCTTCGGGCTGGAGATAACGCAGCGCAATGACCAGGGCAAAGGCGGTCGAGGCGTGCTGACCATCATCCAGAAACAGCAATCCGCGGCGAACCCGGCTGTCCTTGTCGATGGGAACGTCATTAAAACCGACCTGATCGGTATTCATTAAAGCCGGAGGAGGGTTAATCGGCGGGGTTTGGGTGGCGGCGTTGCCAAATTTCATAATCCAGACGATTTCTCGATGGTTGCGCAGGACGTGATCGAGTTGTTCAGTGCCAGGTGACACAGGGATATCGCGGTATTTGTCTACTCCGATCACACGCGGTTGTCCCTGGGCCAGTCGCTCCAGCATCTCCGCCATGACGTTATCAGGAAGCGGATAACCCCAGCGTTGAATGTCGGCTTCGGTTTCGCCAATCAAGACGATGCGCTTATCCGGCAGCGCCAGCGTTTGCCCGCGCAACGCCTGGTCGTACGCCATGATTTCCAGGCCCTGCAGCAGGCTGAAGTTCCACAGGATCAGCAAGCCGACATAGGTCAGCTGCCCAAGCAGCAGGCAGAACAGGGGCGCGCGTTGATCGCGGATCCAGGCCCCAGTACGCGCGATAATTTGACGGATCGACGTCATTTCTCAGCACTCGATTTAGTCTGCCGGTTTCAGCCAGACCAATCTTGCGTCGCTAAGTCAGCCTCAGGAGGCGCCGCCCGGATTTTGTTGTTTCCCTGCATGGGATACCAGGGCAGATCGCCTGCGACGAAGACATCATTTCGATCGGCGAATAGCGCGGCAACGCCGCCTTTGAATAGTGACGATGTAGCGAAATTGCTGGGTGTTGTCGGCCATCGGTTTGCCATCGCTTTCCGGATAGATGATCTCATCGGGGTCAGTGGGGATAACCGACAATGTGCAAGCCGGAGTCGTTGGGAGGGTTGCCGCCATATTCATCTCCTGGGGTCATCGTCCCCGGTCGGGAGGTGGCCGGTTGATGGGCAATTAGGGTAGCACAGACTACGAGACTTGCGACCGCTCGCTATTGTTAGGCGGCCTACTTGCCTGATGTGGGGCCAGGCAGACCAAGGTCAAGCGATGCCTGATGTTTCAAATTGAAACACGCTGAAATGCGCCTATTTCAATTTGAAACATCGGGTTGGGTTCTTATGAATTTTTTCACTAAATATTGTTATTTTATCTTATTGAATACATATCAAAAATATTTTTTTCAAAAACCATAAAATTGGTATTTATTTTGTTGCCTAGTTTGTATCTTAATCAGGCAAGTATGATGCTGGAAATCTTGATGCAGACTCCACAAGAGCCATCGAAGAATCTTTGTGAGAACACTGTGTAAGTCAGGATACCGCTGAAACCGCGTCATCGCCCAGGGAGACGATTTCATGTTTACACCGCGTGGTCATTGCCGAACCTTTATGATCCTCGGGCTGACGTTCTCAGCCAGTGTGGCGCAGGCCCAAGTCACCCTGGACGGAACGCTTGGACCCGCTGGCCCGTTATCCGGGCCAAACTACGCCATTCCGGCGGAAGTGGGCCAGCAGCACGGCGGCAATCTGTTCCACAGCTTCGGCCAGTTCTCGATTCAGCAAGGCGAGTCCGCCACGTTCAGCGGGCCGAATTCGGTGAACAACATCATTGGCCGAGTGACGGGTGGGCAGGTGTCCACAATTGACGGGTTGCTGCGCTCGACTATTCCCGGCGCGAATCTGTATTTGCTCAATCCGGCGGGACTTCTGTTCGGGCCGAATGCCGCGCTGGACGTGTCCGGGTCGTTCCACGCCAGCACGGCGGATTACTTGCGCTTGGGCGAGGGCGGGCGGTTTGAGGCGCTGACGCCCGGAACCAGTGTGTTGACGGTGGCCCCGGTGGAGGCGTTTGGGTTCTTGGGCGATGCGCCGGGACGGATTGACATCCGGGGGAGCTATTTGCACGGGGCAGGAGGGCAAACGCTGTCGCTGATTGGCGGGGATATTACCCTGACCAATGCGACGGTGTACGCGCCCGCCGGACGCTTGAACGTGGCGGCGGTCGGTTCGGCAGGGGAGGTGATCCCCACAGACACGGATTTGGTCATGCAGGGGTTTGGGCGGTTGGGGACGTTAACGATGGCGCGTGACCCTGACGCGCCGCGCAAGATGGTCGATATGGGAAATGGGTTTGCTGATGTGCCTTTGGGTGATCTGGACACCAGCGGCGCAGGCGGCGGCGCGCTGTTCATTCGCGGCGGGGAGTGGGTGAGCTGGGGCGGGATGGTGTTTGCCGATACCTACGGGGCGCAGGCAGGGCGGGATGTGAATGTACAGATCGCGGGGGGGATGCGCTTGACCAACGGTGCTTTGTTGACCGCAGCGACTCTTAGCCAAGGCGATGCAGGCGATGTGAACCTGACCATCGCCGACACCCTCACGGTGCAGAATGGGGGGGAAATTAGCGCCAGCACCTTTGGCACAGGCCCTGCCGGGGACGTGACCGTGAATGCCCGGAATCTGCTGGTAGATGGGATGGGATCGGAGTTCTTCACTGGCCTGGCCAGCAGCACCTATGATTCCACCGGGGCCGGGGGAAGTGTGAGCCTCACCCTTGCCGACACCCTCACCGTGCAGAATGGGGGGGAAATTAGCGCCAGCACCTTTGGCACAGGCCCTGCCGGGGACGTGACCGTGAATGCCCGGAATCTGCTCGTGGACGGGATGGGATATGACGGCTTCACCGGCGTGGGCAGCTACGCTGTCTCCAACGGAGAAGGTGGGCGTGTCAACCTCACTCTTGTCGACACCCTCACCGTGCAGAATGGGGGGCAAATTCACGCCATCACCTTTGGCACCGGCGACACCGGGGATATGACCGTGAATGCCCGGAATCTGCTGGTAGATGGGATGGGATCGGAGAATTTCACCGGTCTGCTCAGCAGCACCTATGATTCCACCGGGGCTGGGGGAAGTGTGAACCTCACCCTTGCCGATACCCTCACGGTGCAGAATGGGGGGCAAATTCACGCCATCACCTTTGGCACCGGCGACGCCGGGGATATGACCGTGAATGCCCGGAATCTGCTCGTGGATGGGATGGGTATCGACACTGGCTTGCTCAGCAGCGTCGCACCTGATTCCACCGGGGCTGGGGGAAGTGTGAACCTCACCCTTGCCGACACTCTCACCGTGCAGAATGGGGGGCAAATCCGCGCCAGCACCTTTGGCACAGGCCCTGCCGGGGACGTGACGGTGAATGCCCGGAATCTGTTGGTAGATCGGATGGGAGCGGAGACCGTTACCGGCCTGGTCAGCAACGCTAATTCCGGTTCCACCGGGGCCGGGGGGAGCGTGAACCTCACCCTTACCGACACCCTCACCGTGCAGAATGGGGGGGGAAATTAGCGCCAGCACCTTTGGCACAGGCCCTGCCGGGGACGTGACGGTGAATGCCCGGAGTCTGTTGGTAGATCGAATGGGAGCGGAGACCTTCACCGGTCTAGCCAGCCAAGCTAATTCCGGCCCCACCGGGGCCGGGGGGAGCGTGAACCTCACCCTTACCGACACCCTCACCGTGCAGAATGGGGGGCGAATTAGCGCCAGCACCTGGGGCGAAGGCCCCGCCGGGGACGTGACGGTGAATGCCCGGAATCTGCTCGTGGATGGGATGGGGTATGACGGCTTCACCGGCTTGGCCAGCAGTGCCGGAGACGGTTCCACCGGAGCGGGGGGGAGCGTGAACCTCACCCTTACCGACACCCTCACCGTGCAGAATGGGGGGGAAATCAGTGCTGGTACCTTTAGTAAAGGTAACGCTGGAGACGTGACGGTGAGCGCCAGCAATCTGCTCGTGGATGGCATGGGGCATGAAGGCTTCACCGGTATTGACAGCCAAACTAACCCTACCGCGCTCAGTGATGGAGGAAACGTGACCGTGAGCGTGGCCGACACCCTCACGGTGAAAAATGACGGGCGAATCAGCGTCCGATCCTTTAGTGGCGAAGGCAACGCAGGTGAATTAAAAGTCAATGCCCCTTATCTGACTCTGACCGATGGCGGCAGCATTGTCGCTACTGCATCGGACACCACTGGCGGCAACGTCACGATCGACGCCGATTACCTCAAACTTCTCAACGGCAGCGCCATCAGCTCCTCGGCCTTCGGCGATGTGTTTGGCAGCGACGGTGGCAATGTCACTATTCACAGCATTAACATCGTCGCCCTCAACGGTAGCACCGTGACTGCCCGCGCTGAAGAATTTCAGGGGGGCCGCATCCGCATCGAAGCCCAAACCTTCCTATACGATGCGCCTACAGTTGACGGCGTTCTAAGCGCCACCGGTGGCCACAGCGGCAACGACGGCACCGTGGAAGTCAACGCCCCGAACATCGACATCAGCGGTAGCCTGGCCAATCTCAACCCCGCCTATCTGGACGTCGCCCACCACGTCAACCCACGCTGTTTCGTGGGCGACCGCGACGAACGCAGCCATTTTCTGATTCATGGCCGGGGTACATTGCCGCTCGGGCCAGACGAGGCGATACCTGCGCCCGTCAGTCGTTGCCTTCCGGCGGAACCCGTGGCGTTGGCGTCCTCCGCAGCGGATGTTCCGACCGAGAGGCCATCCCCCGCCCCTGTTGCTCAACCACCCGCCGCCGTATTGGGTTTCAATAATCGGTGAAGCGATGACCATTGAAGGATACCGGCACCGCCTTACGCCTCATCGGACCTTTAAAAATGACCACGACTTACGACACGGATTTCTACGCCTGGACCCAACAGCAGGCGGAACTGCTCCGTCAAGGCGCGTTATCGGCGATTGATAGAGAGCATCTGGCGGAAGAGATTGAGAGTATGGGCAAGAGTGAACGGCGGGCGCTGGAAAGCTATTTAGCTGTCGTCATTATGCACTTGCTGAAATGGCAGTATCAGCCCCGATTGCGTAGCGGTAGCTGGCGACAGTCGATTCGCAATGGCCGCTATCGAATCGCACAGCTGTTGAAGGAAAACCCCAGCCTGAAACAGCGTGTCGTGGAAATTGCGCCGGATGAATACGGCATGGCCCGTGAAAACGCCGCTGACGAAATCGGCTTACCCTTGGCCACCTTCCCGGAAGCATGCCCGTTCACGGTAGAGCAGATCACCGGCGATTGGTGGCCAGAATAATTGATCATTCCCACGCGGGAGCGTGAGAATGATCAGTATCGTGTACTGACCATTTTCCCACCCATCCCCCAATCCACTGGAGAGTCACCCCCATGCCCCCCCACAAGATCACCCTGGAAGAATACCACCAGATGGCGCCGATCTTCCCAGATGCTCGCCTGGAGTTGCTCGAAGGAGAATTATTCGATATGGCTCCCATTGGCACCGCCCATTTTTGGACTGTCGCCGAGTTAACCCGATTATTGACGCTGCACTTGGCAAAACGCGCCTTTATCGTCTGCCAAGGTCCATTATCCCTGCCCGATTCCGAACCGGAACCCGACATCATGGTGGTGCAACTGACCGATTACCGTCAACGTCTCCCGCAGCCCGCTGATGTGTTCTGGCTGATCGAAGTCGCCGATAGCTCGCTGAACTACGACCGCACCCGCAAACTACCGCTGTATGCTCGCAATGGCGTTCCCGAAGTCTGGCTGATCGACCTGAACGCCCGCATTGCCGAGGTGTATCGCCAACCGGCTGGAGATGGCTATCAAAATGTCACAACTGCCGATACTCTAACGCCACTGGCCTTCCCTGAACTCACTATTGCCCTGACCGACATCTTGCCCTGATATTCGCTGCATTCCCCTGGACTGGAGATTCATCCCATGCGGAGCCATCCTGTTTTTGACGACCGTCGCCCACTCCTGCGCCGATTGGCCCAAGGCGCGATTTTCACCGGTATGACCCTGGCGTCGCTGACGATCCACGCCCAGGACATGAACTCACCCGATCAACGTCCCAGCAACCGTCCCTTACCCGCCCCGGACTACACCCAACCCGCACCTGTCCTGCCTGACGCTTCGCCAACTCTACCGGCTGCCGATCAACCCTTGTCCGCCCGCGAGCAGGTTTTTGTGCAGCGCATCGAACTCACCGGCAACACCGTGTTTACCGATGAAGAACTTGCCGTTGTCACCGCGCCCTACGAAAATCGCACTATCACCGCCGAGGAGCTTCAGGAAGCGCGCCGTCAGTTGACGGTGTACTACGTTGAGCGCGGGTATCTCAACTCCGGCGCCGTGATCCCCGACCAGCGGGTCGAGGACGGCGTGGTGCGCATCGAGATCATTGAAGGCCGGTTGGCCGAACTCGAAATCACCGGCAACACTCATTTAAAGACCGGCTATCTTCAGGACCGGGTGCGCCCCGACGCCGAAGAACCCCTGAATATCCAGAAATTGCAGGAACGGTTGCAAATCTTGCAGCAGAATCCGCTGATCAAACAAATCCAGGCGGAACTGGCGCCGGGCGTACAGCCGGGCGAGGGAAAGTTGCGACTGGGCATCCGCGAGACCCGTCCCTACGAAATTGGCCTGGCGGTCGCTAACAATAATCCGCCCAGCGTCGGCGCGACTCGCGCCTACCTCTACGGACTGGACCGCAACCTCAGCGGGATCGGCGATACCCTGGGTCTGACTTACGGCCACAGCCTGGAAAGCAGCGACACCTCCGACTGGCGGGCGTTCTACGCCCGACCATTAAACGCGCAAGACACCACCGTCCAGGTGTGGGCCGAACGCAATAAAACCTCCGTCATCGAAGATCGCTTCGATACCCTGGACATCAGAAGCGAACTAGAGGGCTACGGCATCGCCCTCACGCATCCCCTCTACCGGACGCCGCAACAAACCTTCTCCCTGGGCCTGAATCTGGAGCGGCGGCACAGCGAATCCTACTGGTTCAATGGACCCTATTCCTTTGCGCCCGGCGAGATCGACGGCAAGGCGACGATCAGCGTTGCGCGGTTCGTTCAGGAATGGCTGGATCGAGGCGTTGATCAGGTGGTTGCCGCACGGTCCACCCTCAGCTTCGGTCTCGACGCCTTCGGCGCTACAGTCAGCAGTTTTGAACCGGATGGCGAGTTCATCAGCTGGCTCGGCCAATTCCAGTACGCAAGGCGTTTCGGGGAACAAGATTATCAATTGATTTTCAAGAGCATTGCCCAAGTAACCAACAATGCCCTGTTACCGATGGAAAAATGCGCGCTAGGCGGCATGGACACCGTGCGCGGCTATCCTGAAAACACCCTGGTGCGCGACCGCTGTTTTGTCGCCTCGCTGGAATTCCGGGCGCCGGTGTACCTTCTGCCATTACCGGGCGTCAGTCGCGGCCCCAACGAGGGTCAGGTGCAAGTAGCGGTATTCACGGATTACGGCTACGCCAGCAACAAGGGAGCATTCGACTTTTCGCCGAACTCCATCTCCAGCGCTGGTCTGGGATTGCGCTGGGACGCCAGCGACAAGGTTAAGGCCGCTGTGTACTGGGGCTATCCTTTCAAGGAGGTGGACACGGGGGAAGAAGCCTGGACCGGGTCACGGGTTAATTTCTTTGTGCAAGCGGCTTATTAACATGAGCTGGATACGGATTCCCCATGGATCTTTATAGTTGGAGATTACCGATGACTTACTCCAAATTCCTATCCTTGAAGGCGCTGCGCACGGGTCATCTCGCTGGTCTGCTTCTGTTCCTGCTGATCGCCGTGCCCACGGCTTTTTCCGAAACGTTGAACCTTGCCGAACCGGCGATGACCTCCGCTACGGAGGCCGCCCGCTGTGGCCAATTCGATCAGGCCGCGCAACACTGGCAAACCGCCAGCGCCGCCTATGCCCGTGCCGACGATATCGCTGGACAACTCGACGTTTTGCTGCAACTGGCGGATGCCCAGCAGGCGCTCGGCCATGTCCGTGATGCATTGATCACGCTGCGTAAAGCGCAGGCGCTGGCGGAACAACTCGATGATCCGGCGCGCCAGGCGGCGGTGCTGGGCGCACAGGGCAAAGCGGAATGGCTGAGCGGTTCGCCCGACAAGGCGCGCCGCTCCCTGGATCGCGGCATCGCCCTGGCCCGGCAAGCCAATGCCTCGTCCGTCGAAGCCGCCAATCTGAATCATCTGGGTAACTTGCTGGCTGATCAGGATAAATTCGCCGACGCGCATGTTGCCTATCAGGACAGTCTCAACCGGACTCGTCAAGCCGGGGATGAGGCGCTGCGGGTCACCGTGTTGCTCAATGACGCCCGTCTGGCCCAGCGCACCAGCGACCACCGCCGCGCTGAAACGCAATTCACCGAAGCCGCCCGCGCGCTTCAAACCGTGTCCGACAGTCATGACAAGGCGTTTCAACTGCTGACCCTGGGGCAACTGCGCCACGACCAACCGAACGCTAGCGCTGCCCAGCGTCAGCAAGCCGACCAGGATTTCATAGCGGCTGCAAAGATCGCCCGTTCCCTGAACGACTCGCGCACCTTGTCTTACGCCCTTGGTTACCAGGCGCAGTTGCGGCAGGACGCCGGTCAGGCGCGCGAGGCGCTGTCCTTGTACCGGCAGGCCGTGTTCATCGCCCAGCAAATCGATGCGCCGGAGCTGCTCTACCGCTGGCAATGGCAAATCGGTCGCTTGCTCCACGCCCAGGATAATGAAGACGGCGCGATTCTGGCGTACCAACAGGCCGTCGCCAATTTGCAACGCATCCGCCCGGACTTCACGGCGCGCCACGCTGGCTCCAGCAGTTCCTTCCGCGTCCAAGTGGGCGATGCCTACCTCGAATTAGCCGACCTGCTCTTGCAACGCGCCGCTCACCAAGCAGATCGGGTGGCCCTTCAGGCGGACTTGCTGGCCGCTCGCGATACCATGGAGGAACTGAAAACCGCCGAAGTCAAAGACTATTTTGAGGATGATTGCGTGTCTGCCCTGCAATCGCGCACCGTCGCCCTCGATCGTCCGCCGCCCCATACCGCGATCCTCTACCCTATCCTACTGTCTGATCGCTTAGCGTTGCTGCTGCAAATCCAACAGGGCATCGAACAAATGGTTGTACCCGTCGACCGCGAAACATTCACTGACGTCGTGCGCGAATTTCGCCACTATCTGGAAAAACGCACGACGCGTGAATATCTTCCACTGGCGCAACGTCTGTATGGCTGGCTGATGCAACCCCTGCAAGCCGAACTGACAGCGCAGGACATTGATACTCTGGTGATCGTGCCCGATGGGCCGCTGCGAACGATTCCACTGGCGGCCCTGCATGATGGTCAGAACTTTCTGATTAGCCGTTATGCAATTGCCACCACGCCCGGTCTGACCCTGACCGATTTTCGACCGTTCCGCCGTCAGGCGATTCAACCGCTGCTCAACGGGTTGACTGAGCCGGTGCAAGGCTTTCCGGCGCTGGAGCATGTTCAAAAGGAACTGACGAATATTCACGATGCCTATGGCGGTTTGGTGCTGGAAAATGAGGATTTTCGCCTGGCGCGCGTCCAGCAGGAATTGCGTCAAACCCCGTATTCCATCGTCCATATTGCTTCGCATGGGCAATTTGCCAGTGACGTTCGCGATACCTTCCTGCTGACCTTTGACGACAAACTGACCATGGATCGTCTGGAGCGCTTTATTAACCTGAGCCAGTACCGTGAACAGCCGGTCGAATTGCTCACGCTAAGCGCCTGTCAAACTGCTGCCGGTGATGACCGCGCCGCCCTGGGGCTAGCCGGCATCGCGGTCAAGGCCGGCGCGCGCAGTGCGCTGGCGACGTTGTGGTTTATCAATGATCAGGCGTCGTCGCAGCTGGTGGCGGATTTTTATCGGCAACTGCAAAATCCTGATCTCTCGAAAGCGCAAGCGTTACAGCAAGCGCAGCTGGCTTTGATTAACGACCCCCGCTATCGCCATCCGGGCTACTGGGCGCCCTTTCTGTTGATTGGCAACTGGTTGTGAAGTAGTAATCATTTGAGAAACATGAGGAAACCACCGTGATGAATATCTCCGCCAGGAAACTGAGCATGGCGCTGGCCATGACCCTCTCAATGACCGCGTTGCAAGGCATTGCTGAAGAGCAATCCTCGGCATCGACCACCACTACGAGCACACCCGTTTATCGCCCGCCCTTGCGCGGCGCGCCCGCCACCCGGGTCGGTGGGGCCAGTCGGGGCGCGCCGGACGCTGAACTGGTGCTTAGCGTCATTGCGCCCGAAAGTACGGGCCTGACCAGCCGGGCGCAACCGACTCTGTACTGGTATATCTCCAAAGCGCTGTCCAGGCCAATGGAATTTACCCTTAACGATGAACAATCGATCAAGCCCTTGGTGGATATGAAGGTTCCCGTCGCGCAACCCGGCATCCACGCTCTCAAATTGAATTACGCATTGAAACCCGAAGTGGAGTATCAATGGACCATCGCCGCCGTGGCTGATCCCAATCAGCGCGCCAGCGACACCATTGCTGGCGGCACGATCAAATACGTCCAGCTTCCAGCAACTCTCGCTGCTCAGATCAAGAGCGCCACACCACAACAGCAACCGTTTCTCTACGCCCAGGAAGGCTTTTGGTATGACGCGCTGACCACATTGTCCGAGCAAATTGACGCCCAGCCATCGAATCACAATGTGCGAGAACAGCGGGCGGCCCTGCTCGAACAGGTGGGCCTCAAGAGCGCTGCTGAGTATGATCGGGGCGCGAAACCTTGAACATCCCTGCCCCCTTTGAGTAAAGAGGAAGAGGGGCCGGGGGAAATTCGCACAGGCGATAGGGCCAAAATCCCTCCTCACCCCTCTTTTTTTTCTATGCTCATTTATGGCGCTTGCTTGATAAGCATGGACAAAGCCTTAATGAAATTGTTATTAAAAATGTAAGAGAAGATGATGCAGACTATCATTAATTGAAAAATTAATTGAAAAATAAAAGCTTTTAGCATAATTATTAACCTCGGTTCCTTGCCTGCGGGTAAGGCCAACAAGCAGACAATTCAAGCGAGGTATTTCCTCATGAGCGCATTAGAAACGGCTGCCCACCCCGAACGACTCTGCCGAGTCGCTATCGATCCACTGAGCCGGGTTGAAGGACACGGCAAGGTCACGCTGCTGGCGGATCGCGATCACCACATCCGCCAGGCGCGCTTGCATATCGTCGAGTTCCGTGGTTTCGAGAAATTCATCCAGGGGCGACCCTACTGGGAAGTGCCGGTAGCCGTACAGCGCCTGTGCGGAATTTGCCCAGTCAGCCATAATCTGGCAGCGGCCAAGGCGGTCGATCAATTGGTTGGCGCGCACCAGATTCCGCCGACTGCTGAAAAAATCCGCCGGTTAATGCACTATGGCCAGACCCTGCAATCCCACGCTGTGCATTTCTTCCATCTCGCCTCGCCGGATTTCCTGTTCGACTTCGACAATCCCGTCGCCCAGCGCAACATCGGCGGGGTGATGGCTGACTACCCTGATGTCGCCCGCCAAGGGGTGCAGTTGCGTAAGTACGGCCAGGAAGTCATTCGCATCACCGCCGGCAAGCGAGTGCATGGCACGGGCACGGTGCCTGGAGGGGTCAACAAGGCGCTGACTTTGCAGGAGCGCAATTATCTGCTGAAGGACCTGGAGCTGATGACGCAGTGGGGGCGCAATATCCTCAAACTGATGAAAAACGCCTATGCAACAAATCCAGGTTATTTCACCCACTTTGCCGCCATTCAGTCGAACTATCTCAGCCTGATTCGCCCCGATGGGGCGCTGGATCTGTATCATGGCGGATTGCGCGCCAAAAGCGATCAAGGCAATCTGTTGTTCGATCACCTGGATTACCGGCGCTATTCCCAGGTCATTCGCGAACAGGTCAAGTCCTGGAGCTACATGAAATTCCCCTTCATCAATTCCCTGGGGCCAGACAAGGGTTGGTATCGGGTCGGACCGCTGGCGCGCATTAACAATTGCGATTTCATTCCTACGCCGGTAGCCGAAGAAGAACGTCACGAATTCATGGCGCTGAACAACGGTCAACCGATTCATGCGACGCTGGCGTACCACTGGGCGCGCATGATTGAGTTGCTGTACGCGACCGAGGCCATTCGTGAATTGCTGCTCGACCCGGATATTTTCGGTGATGACCTGGTGGCTCGTGGCGAAATGACCCAGGAAGGCGTCGGCGTCATCGAAGCGCCGCGCGGCACGCTGTTCCATCATTACCGGATCAACGAGGATGGGTTGATCGAAAAAGCCAACCTGATCGTGTCCACGACGAATAATAATCAGGCGATGAATGAGTCGATTCGCCAAGTGGCCGAGAACTATCTGGACGGCAAGGAACTGACCGAACCGTTGTTAAACCAGATCGAGGTTGCGGTGCGGGCCTACGATCCCTGCCTGTCCTGCGCCACCCACGCTCTCGGGAAAATGCCCCTGCATGTGGAACTGGTTGACGATGCAGGCGAGGTGGTGGATCGATTAGTGCGGGATGCTGATGGCGCAATTCATTCCCAGTGAAACAGCCGCGCGCCTACCGCCATGAACCCCACACTCATCACAGTCAGCGCCAGCAGGTGACCAGAAATATCGGCCATCCCGGCGCCATCCAGCATGATAGCCCGGGCGGCGTCGATGATATGAGTCAGCGGCGCCAATTGCGCGCACTGTTGCAGAAAGGGATGGACCCCTTCCAGCGAAAACCACACCCCGGACAGAAAAGTCATCGGCCAACTGAGGAGGTTCAACAACCCTGCGGCCAGTTCCTCGCTCGTGGTGCGCGCCGCAACGATCAGTCCCAGACTGATCAGACTGATTGCCCCGACTGCGAACACAATGAACAGATCAAGATACGAACCATGCATAGGAAAGCCAATGAACCAATCAGTCCCAACGAACACAATGGCCGTTGTCGTTAGGGTCAGCCCGAGTCTTGATACGACTTGGGCTGTCAAAAATTCCAGTGGCGTTAGCGGTGTCGCTTTCAACCGTTTAAGCATCCCGTTTTTGCGGTAACGGACGATCACGTAACCCACTCCAAACAGGCAACCGAACATCATGTTCATCGCCAGCACACCGGGCATCACCCAGTCCACATAGCGGATGCCGCGACCACTGACCGTCTGCTTGCTGAAAACGGGAGCTGCCGCAACGTCCGCTCCGCGCAGTACCCGTTCCAATACATAGCCCTTGGGCGCTTGGTCATTAATCCAGTAGCGTCGCTCGGCAGGATCGATCAGCATGTCGAGTTGATGACGCTCGACTTTTCGCAAGGCGACCGGCAGGTCATGGATTGGAATGAAATCAATATAGCGTGTGCTGAAAAAGGCGCTATCCCGACCGACGCCGGTGTCGCCCAGCACCCCCACTTTATAAAGATCCAAACCTGGCCCGGAAAAAGCGAACGCAAAACCGGCGATCAGAGACACAGGGAACAGCAGATTCCAGGTCAGCGTTGAGCGGTCGCGCAGGAATTCCCGGTTACGGCAGATCAGCACTGCCCAGAACCGTCGCCAGTTCATGAGCGCAGTTCCCTGCCGGTCAATTCCAGGAACAGATCTTCCAAGGTGCGTGGACGAATTTGCAGCCGCGCCAGGGAGATATTCCGCTCCAGGAGTTCCTCAATCGCAGCGTTAACATCGCGGGTGAGGATTTCCACAGCGTCCCGGCCCTGGATCACGGTATGTGCGGATAACGGCGCCGGGTTGGCAAAATCGGCCAACGGCAATTGCAAGACGACATCGTCGAAATGCGCCGCTAATAATGCCTGGGGCGTTCCCTGGGCGATGATGCGCCCATGATCCATGATAGCGATTTCATCACACAGATGATAAGCCTCTTCCATATAATGGGTAGTGAGCAGGACGGTCTTGCCACGCGCCTTGATGCGATGAATCAGCTCCCAAAAATTGCGCCGGGCCTGCGGGTCCAGACCGGTCGTCGGCTCGTCCAAAAACAGCAGATCCGGATCATTGACCAGGGCAATGGCCAACAACAGCCGCTGGCGCTGGCCACCGGACAGTTTGCGCGTGTCACGGTCGAGAAATTCGCCCAGGGCGCAGGTTTCGGTCAATTCCGCGATGGGCAGGCAACGGGGATAGAACTGACCGAACATCCACAGATTTTCCCGTCCGGTGACATGATCCTGCAAGGCGGTGGACTGGAACATGATGCCGATGTCCTGGCGAAAGCGCGGCCCCAGGGGTTCTCCTCGATAATGAACCATGCCGCTAGTCGGCGTCTGGATGCCTTCCAGCATTTCAACTGTGGTGGTCTTGCCAGCTCCGTTGGGTCCTAGTAGGCCAAAGCAGCAACCGGATGGAATAGCCAAATCAATGCCATCCACCGCTTGGACGCCGCGAAAATGCTTGACCAGGCGATGAGTTTCCAGCAGAATGGTCATGGAGGCAGAAGTCTGAAAGCAGGGAGAGGGGAGCGGGAAGCAGCCGATTAATCACCACTTAACACCCGCTACCCGCTACTTGCTACTCGCTACTTTCCCCAGTCTCTGAACCACTGTCGTCATCATCCTTATCCTCGACGGCCACTTTCACTTCGGGTTCGCTGCTGGTGTCAAATACATGACTCGCATGAACCGTTGGCCGACTGGGCACCCAATTCTCACGCCGTTGCAAGTGATACGCCAACCCGGTGCCTGCCGGGATCAGTCGACCGACAATCACATTTTCCTTCAATCCACGCAGATCATCGCGCAAGCCACGCACCGCTGCTTCGGTAAGGACGCGGGTGGTTTCCTGGAACGAGGCTGCGGAAATAAACGATTCGGTAGCCAGTGAGGCTTTAGTGATACCGAGTAGAATCGGCTGATAACGCACGGGCTGGCGACCCTCGGCTTGCGCCCGGTCGTTTTCCTCCAGCACCCGGGGGCGCTCGACCTGCTCGCCCTTGATGAAGGAAGTGTCTCCTGAATCGATGATTTCCACTTTGCGCAGCATTTGGCGAACAATGACTTCGATATGCTTGTCGTTGATCTTGACGCCTTGCACCCGGTACACATCCTGAATTTCCTTGGTCAGGTAAGCAGCCAGTTCCTGCACACCTAACAAGCGCAGGATATCATGCGGATTCGGTTCGCCGTCAGCGATCATTTCACCCTGTTCGACGTATTCGCCATCAAACACATTGACTTGCCGCCACTTTGGAAATAATTCGTTAAAAAGTTCTTCGCCACCTTTACCGCGGATTATTAAACGCTGTTTACCCTTGGTTTCCTTGCCGAATTCGATAATGCCGGATTTCTCCGCCAGAATCGCTGGTTCCTTGGGCTTGCGCGCCTCAAACAGATCGGCGACGCGGGGCAGACCGCCGGTAATGTCGCGGGTCTTGGAAGATTCTTGCGGAATACGGGCAACGACATCACCAATGGCCACTTCGTCACCATCCGCCAAATTAACAATAGCGCCAGCAGGCAAGGGATACTGCGCCAGGGTACTGGTGCCCGGGATGAAGAGATCGTTGCCATATTCATCCAGCAATCGCACCATTGGTCGTTTGTCCTTGCCCAAAGCGCCGCGCTGCTTGGGATCCATGATCACCAGGCTGGAAAGCCCGGTCATTTCGTCGGCATGCCGCTGGACAGTGATTCCTTCCTCGAACTCGGCGAAACGCACGAAGCCGGCGACCTCGGTCACGATCGGATGAGTGTAGGGATCCCAGCGGGCGATCACCTGGCCCGCATCAACCGTGCTGGCGTCCTCGGCAGACAGTTCCGCGCCATACGGGACTTTGTAGCGCTCACGCTCGCGACCGTGTTCATCAGCCAGGGTAATTTCGCCCGAACGGGAAACAGCGATTAAATGGCCATCCTGGCGACGCACCACCTTCATGTTATGTAACCGCACAACCCCGCCAAACTTGGCCTGGACGCTGTTGACGACCGTGGTTCGGGACGCCGCGCCGCCGATATGGAAGGTGCGCATGGTCAACTGAGTGCCAGGTTCACCGATGGATTGAGCAGCAATGACGCCCACCGCCTCACCGCTGTTGACCCGGTGGCCGCGCGCCAGATCCCGACCATAACAGGCGGAACACACGCCATAACGGGTTTGGCAGGTAATCGCCGAGCGCACCATGATGCGGTCAATACCCCATTGATCCAGCTTCTCGACCCATTTCTCGTCCAGCAGCGTACCGGCGGGAATAGCGATTTCCTCGCTGCCTGGAAGAAACACATCCTGCGCCACAGTCCGTCCCAACACCCGGTCATGCAGGGGTTCCTTGACATCGCCTTCCTCGATGACAGGCACCATCCAGATCCCCTGATCCGCGCCACAATCGGGTTCGGTAACCACCAAATCCTGCGCGACATCTACCAAACGCCGGGTCAGATAGCCGGAGTTAGCGGTTTTGAGCGCCGTATCCGCCAAGCCTTTACGCGCGCCGTGCGTGGAAATAAAGTACTCCAGCACACTGAGACCTTCCCGGAAATTGGCCTTGATCGGCGTTTCGATGATCTCGCCCGATGGCTTGGCCATCAGTCCGCGCATCCCGGCCAATTGACGAATCTGCGCCGCCGAGCCGCGGGCGCCGGAATCGGCCATCATAAACACCGCGTTGAACGAATCCTGCTCTTCAATTTTTCCTTCTCGGTTAGTGACTTGCTCAACCCGCAGGTTCTTCATCATTTCATTGGCGACCTGGTCATTGGTGCGCGACCAGATATCCACTACTTTGTTATGCAGCTCGCCCTTGGTCACCAACCCATCTTTATACTGGTTATTGACTTCCTTAACAGTTTTTTCGGCCTCTTCCAGCAAGCGGTTTTTTTCCTTAGGAATCTTGAAATCTTCGAAGCCGATCGAGGAACCTGAACGGGTCGCGTAATAAAAACCGGTGTACATCAACTGGTCAGCGAAGATCACCGTATCCTTGAGGCCCAGACGGCGATAGCATTCATTGATCAGCCGGGAAACCTCCTTCTTCTTCAATGTCTTATTGACCAGATCAAACGGCAGGCCTTGCGGCATGATATCCGATAGCAAAGCGCGGCCTACAGTGGTCTTTACCCGTTGCCAAACCGTACGGAGTTGGCCCTTCTCATCGATTTCTTCCCGTGGTAAACGCACCTCGATGCGGGCATGGAGGTTAATGCGCTGGTTTGGATCAGGATTTTCATAGGCGCGATGCACCTCCTGGAGATCAGTGAACACCATGCCTTCACCCTGAACATTGATCCGCTCCCGGGTCAGATAGTACAAACCTAACACCACATCCTGCGAAGGTACGATAATCGGATCGCCATTCGCCGGGCTAAGGATGTTGTTGGTCGACATCATCAGCGCTCGCCCTTCGAGTTGCGCCTCGATGGACAACGGGACATGCACCGCCATCTGGTCGCCGTCAAAATCGGCGTTGAATGCGGTGCAGACCAGAGGATGTAACTGGATCGCCTTGCCTTCGATCAAGGTCGGCTCAAACGCCTGAATGCCTAACCGGTGCAAGGTCGGAGCGCGATTCAGCAACACCGGATGCTCACGGATCACCTCTTCAAGGATATCCCAAACCGCCGGCTCCTCGCGTTCGACCATCTTCTTGGCGGCTTTAATGGTCGTGGATAGACCTTTGAATTGCAGTTTGCTGAAGATGAAGGGCTTGAACAATTCCAGCGCCATCTTTTTCGGCAACCCGCACTGGTGCAGGCGCAAGGTGGGACCAACCACGATCACCGACCGTCCAGAGTAGTCCACCCGCTTGCCGAGCAGATTCTGCCGGAACCGGCCCTGCTTGCCCTTGATCATGTCCGCCAGCGACTTCAAGGGCCGCTTGTTGCTACCCGTGATAGCCCGGCCGCGCCGCCCGTTGTCCAGCAGGGAATCCACCGATTCCTGCAACATGCGCTTCTCGTTGCGGACAATAATGTCCGGGGCCGCTAACTCCAGCAAACGTTTGAGCCGGTTATTACGGTTGATCACCCGCCGGTACAGATCGTTAAGATCGGAGGTCGCGAACCGGCCACCGTCTAGCGGCACTAGGGGCCGCAAATCGGGCGGCAACACGGGCAATACCGTTAACACCATCCACTCTGGCTTGTTTCCAGAATTCAGAAACGATTCCACCAGTTTGAGCCGCTTGGATAGTCGCTTGAGTTTGGTTTCGGAGCTGCACTCCAGGATTTCCTGGCGCAATTGCGTGACGAGCTGCTTTAAATCCAGATCATGCAACAGTTGATGGACAGCCTCGGCGCCCATTCGCGCATCAAACTCATCGCCATGTTGCTCAACGACCTCCAGGTATTGTTCGTCAGTCAACAGGCCACCCCGCTCCAGCGGAGTCATGCCTGGATCGATAACGACATAAGATTCAAAGTACAATACCCGTTCGATGTCGCGCAGCGTCATGTCCAGCAGCAGGCCAATTCGCGAGGGGAGCGACTTCAAAAACCAGATGTGGGCAACCGGACTGGCCAGTTCGATATGGCCCATGCGCTCGCGCCGCACCTTGGCCAGCGTCACCTCCACCCCGCACTTCTCGCAGACCACGCCCCGGTGCTTGAGCCGCTTGTACTTGCCGCACAGACACTCATAGTCCTTGGTGGGGCCAAAAATCTTGGCGCAGAACAAACCGTCGCGTTCCGGCTTGAAAGTCCGATAGTTGATCGTTTCGGGTTTTTTGACCTCGCCGCGACTCCAGGCTCGGATCATCTCCGGCGAAGCCAGACCGATGCGAATAGCGTCGAAATCTTCGATCTCGT
Organism: Gammaproteobacteria bacterium; assembly: GCA_024235095.1. NCBI lineage: Bacteria > Pseudomonadati > Pseudomonadota > Gammaproteobacteria > Gammaproteobacteria bacterium. The sequence continues at coordinate 1,982,049 of JACKNC010000001.1, read as the reverse complement.
CGAACGTCTTGAACGGATTCAGCAGGTCTTTCATCATCATTTAACACAACCTCATTCGGTGCGCGGCGACGTTACATCGTTTTCCAGGTCAATATTGATGCTCAGGGAACGGATTTCCTTAACCAGTACGTTGAAGGACTCCGGCATCCCGGCTTCCATCCGATGGTTGCCATCAACAATGTTCTTGTACACCTTGGTGCGGCCATTCACATCGTCAGACTTGACTGTTAACATTTCCTGCAAGGTGTAAGATGCGCCGTATGCTTCCAGCGCCCACACCTCCATTTCGCCGAAACGCTGGCCGCCGAACTGCGCTTTGCCGCCCAGCGGTTGTTGGGTGACCAGACTGTAGGGACCGGTCGAACGGGCGTGCATTTTGTCGTCCACCAGATGGTTCAGCTTGAGCATGTACATGTAACCCACTGTGACGGGCCGGTCGAACGGTTCACCGGTGCGTCCATCGCACAGTATGGTCTGGCCGGTTTCCGACAACTCCGCAAGGCGCAGTAACTCCCGCATTTCCTGCTCGGTCGCGCCATCAAACACCGGCGTCGCAATCGGTACGCCGCCACGCAGATTGTGGCACAGCGTCAATAACTCTTGCTCGTTGAACTGCTGAAAGTCGACGCCCTGTCCGCCAACCTGGTTGTAAATGCGATCCAGAAATGCGCGTACCTTATCCAGTTGCGCCTGGGCGTCCAGTAACCGGCCAATTTTAAAGCCCAATCCCTTGGCTGCCCACCCCAAGTGAGTCTCCAGCACCTGACCCACGTTCATCCGCGATGGCACACCCAATGGATTCAAGACGATATCAACCGGCGTGCCATCTTCCAGATAAGGCATATCTTCCTGTGGCACAATCATCGACACCACACCTTTGTTGCCATGCCGCCCGGCCATCTTGTCGCCTGGTTGAACGCGGCGCTTAACCGCCAGATAGACTTTGACCATCTTCAAAACACCGGGTGGAAGATCGTCGCCCTGGGTCAGCTTACGGCGTTTTTCATCGAACTTCTGATCAAAATCCTTGCGTTGCTGATCCAATCGCTGGCTAATTCTTTCCAGGCGTTCATTCAGTTCCTCAGCCCGCATGCGGATTTGGAACCACTGCTCGCGTCGTAGAGCATTCAGATACTCGACTGTAATCAATTCTCCGCCGCGCAGACCTCCAGGACCGCCTTCCGCCGGTTGGTTAATTAGCATCCGCTCCATGCGTTGATACAGGTCGTCTTCCAGGATGCGCAGCTGGTCATTCAGATCCTTGCGGATACGCTTTAACTCCATTTCCTCGATCTGCAAAGCGCGTGAATCCTTCTCCACGCCATCGCGGGTGAAGACTCGCACGTCGATCACTGTACCATCCATCCCCGAGGGCACGCGCAGCGATGTGTCCTTCACATCCGAGGCTTTTTCGCCAAAGATCGCCCGGAGTAGCTTCTCCTCCGGGGTCAATTGGGTTTCGCCCTTGGGCGTTACCTTGCCGACCAGGATATCGCCGGTTTTAACCTCTGCGCCGATGGAGACAATGCCTGCTTCATCCAAACGCGCCAAAGCGTTTTCGCTGACATTGGGAATGTCCGCAGTAATTTCTTCCGGTCCCAGCTTGGTGTCGCGGGCGACGCAGGACAGTTCTTCAATGTGAATAGTGGTGAAGCGGTCCTCCTGCACCACTCGTTCAGAGATCAGAATCGAGTCTTCGAAGTTGTAGCCGTTCCAGGGCATGAAGGCGACCAGCAGATTCTGGCCCAGCGCTAATTCGCCCATGTCGGTCGACGGACCGTCAGCCAGCACATCGCCGCGCGCCACCCGGTCTTCCACCTGCACCAGCGGTCGCTGATTGATGCAGGTATTCTGGTTGGAGCGGGTGTATTTAGTCAGGTTATAGATGTCCACGCCCGGTTCGCCGGTCTCGGTTTCCTTATCATTGACCCGCACGACAATGCGCCCGGCGTCTACCGAATCCACTACGCCGCCGCGCCGGGCGATGACGCAAACGCCGGAATCGCGGGCTACGATCCGCTCCATGCCGGTGCCGACTAGCGGTTTTTCGGCGCGCAGGGTAGGCACCGCCTGGCGCTGCATGTTGGATCCCATCAACGCCCGGTTGGCGTCGTCATGCTCCAGGAACGGGATCAGCGCCGCTGCGACTGAAACGATCTGTTTGGGCGACACGTCCATATACTGGACCCGGTCAACAGTGAACAGCGCGAATTCGTTCAAATGCCGGCAGGACACCAAATCGTCAAGCAACCGACCTTCAGCGTCCAGCGCTGCATTGGCTTGAGCAATAACATACTGACCTTCCTCAATCGCCGACAAATAATCGATCTGGTCTACGACGCGGCCATTTTCGACCCGCCGGTAGGGCGTTTCCAGAAATCCATAATCATTGGTGCGGGCGTACACCGCCAACGAGTTGATCAATCCGATATTCGGTCCTTCCGGGGTTTCAATCGGACAGACCCGGCCATAGTGAGTGGCGTGAACGTCGCGCACCTCAAAACCCGCGCGCTCGCGGGTCAGACCACCCGGCCCGAGCGCCGATATGCGCCGCTTGTGGGTCACCTCAGACAGTGGGTTGTTCTGATCCATGAATTGCGACAATTGCGAGGAGCCGAAAAATTCCTTGATTGCGGCACCGACCGGCTTGGCGTTAATCAGATCCTGCGGAGTCAGACCTTCAGCCTCCGCCAGGCTCAAACGCTCCTTAACTGCGCGCTCCACTCGCACCAGACCAATGCGGAACACGTTTTCAGCCATTTCGCCAACACAGCGAATGCGGCGGTTACCGAGATGATCAATATCATCCACCTGGCCCTTACCGTTGCGAATGTCGATCAGCGTTTTCAGCACTGCCAGGATATCTTCCATGGACAACACGCCTGGCGGGTGCTCCTTGACGGGCACACCTGGAATCGGCGTCTGGTTGTAACCTACCCGACTGTTAAATTTCATCCGTCCCACATCGGACAGGTCATAGCGCTCCGGCAGAAAGAATAAGTCATGTAACAGACGTTGCGCGGCATCCTTGGTCGGTGGTTCGCCAGGGCGCATCATTCGATAGATTTCCACCTGGGCGTCCCATTGGGTGCGGGTAGTGTCAGCGCGCAGCGTATTGGAGATAAAAGCGCCGCGATCAACATCGTTGATATAGAGAGTTTGAAATTCGCTAATGCCGCTGCTCAGGATTTTTTCCAGCTTCTCCAGGGTCAGTTCATCGTTCGCCATTGCCAGCGCCTCGCCGGTCTCGGGATCCATCAGGTCGCGCGCCAAAATTCTACCAACCAGGTAGTCGACCGGCACTACCAGGCTACTTACACCGGCCCTGGTGAGATCGCGCACATGCTTGGCCTTGATCCGCTCGCCGGTTTTCACGATGACCCGATCGCCAATAGCGATATCGAAACTGGCGGTCTCGCCTTGCAGACGCTCTGGCAGTAATTCCAGAGTGAACTGCTCGTCGGCGATCCGCACTGTATTAGTGTCAAAGAAAATGTCGAGAATCTGCTCGTTGACGCTGCGCGCTTGCGCGTCGTTAGGATTCAGTTCGTCAAACAGCGCTCGCAGCAGGATGGTCACCGGCAATTTGCGACGGCGGTCAATACGGGCAAACAGCACATCCTTGACATCGAATTCAAAATCCAGCCAGGAGCCTCGGTAGGGAATGATCCGCGCCGAGAACAACAGCTTGCCCGAAGAGTGGGTCTTGCCTTTATCGTGATCGAAGAACACGCCTGGCGAACGGTGCAACTGAGAAACGACCACCCGCTCAGTTCCATTGATGACGAAGGTGCCGTTATCGGTCATTAGCGGCAACTCGCCCATATAGACTTCATTTTCGCGGATATCCTTGATCTTGGAGGCCCCGACTTCGGCGTCTTTGTCCATCAGCACCAGCCGCAAGCGCACCCGCAATGGCGCCGCGTAGGTTTGCCCGCGCAGCTGACATTCACGCACGTCAAAGTTCGGTTCGCCCAGTCGGTAACTGACATAGTCCAGCTGTGCATTACCCGAATAACTGACAATCGGGAACACTGAGCGCAAGGCGGCATGCAGGCCGATTTCGCGGCGTTCGCCTGGTGGCTTTTCGGCTTGCAGAAACTCGCGATAGGAATCCAGTTGGAGGGCCAGCAGGTAAGGCGCTTCAAGGATGCTGGAGCGCTTGCCGAAGTCCTTACGAATGCGTCGTTTTTCAGTGAAGGTGTAAGCCATCGGGGTTCCTCTGACGAGAGTGCCAGCCCAGGGCGAAAGCCGCCCGATTCCATGATTCATTACGGATCGACATCCCACGAACCGAAATACCGGCCATCCCTGATCGGATCAAAAGAAAACCGGCTAGCGACGCGAGGTCGCCAGCCGTTGTTACCGGGTTCAATCCTGAATCCGGCAACGGTGCCGAAGGAGCATCGCGAACTTTACTTGATTTCGACCTTCGCGCCGGCTTCCTCCAGCTTCTTCTTGACATCCTCGGCCTCGGCCTTGGGAATGCCTTCCTTGATGGTCGAGGGGACGCCTTCCACAGCATCCTTGGCTTCCTTCAGACCCAGACCGGTCAGAGCACGCACGACCTTGATGACCTCGACCTTCTTCTCGCCGAAGCTGGTCATGACCACGTCAAACTCGGTTTTTTCCTCAACCGGCGCAGCCGCAGCCGCGGCTACTGGCGCAGCGGCCACCGCGGCGGCGGCGCTGACGCCAAATTTTTCCTCCATTGCGGAAATCAGCTCCACGATCTCCATCACGGTCATGCCCGCGATGGCATCCAGAATTTCTTCTTTCGAAACAGCCATTAAATCTACTCCTGGTAGGAACCTGGAAAATTGCAAAATCAGGCGGCGTTGCGTTCAGGCGGCTTCCTTCTGCTGCCGGATCGCGTCAATGGTGCGCACCAACTTGCCGGGAATTTCATTAAGGGTACGCGCCAACTTGTCGAGCGGCGCCCGCAGGGTCGCCATAAACAGGCTGATGGCCTCATCACGGGTCGGCAGGCTAGCCAAACGATCCAGTTCGTATGCTGGATAAGCTTGCCCACCCACCGCCAAGGCTTTAACGATCAGCTTGTCGTTGGCTTTTTCCTTAAGAAACTCCTTGAAAATCCGCGCTGCCGCGCCTGGATCCTCTTGGGAGAACGCCAGAATCAGCGGTCCCACCAAACTGGGTTGCAGGCATTCGAACTCAGTGCCCTGGACGGCGCGCCGCGCCAGGGTGTTCTTGACAACACGCAGATAGACGCCGGTTTCCCGCGCTTTGACGCGCAGATTGGTAAGCTGAGCCACGCTCAACCCCCGATATTCGGCGGCAATCACGGAGTGCGCACTGGCAGCGACCTTGGCGACTTCGGCCACCACCGCCTGTTTTTCTGCCAGATTGAGACTCATCGGTTTTCCTCGTGGTTTTTTCTCCACGGCGTGGAGAAAAGGGGAACGGCAGCCTGACCAGGATGTCCGGAAGGGCTATGCCGTCTGCGCGGGGGCATCCAGCCGAAACCGGAAGCAATTAAGCTCAAGAGCGCCCGCGGTCTTTGACGCTGGCCGGCGAGGCCGACCGGCCCAAAGTTCGTGTGTAGATGCGGCTTTAGAATGATAATGTCGCCTGATCCACGGCCAATCCTGGCCCCATCGTGGTGGAAACGGTCACCCGGCGCATGTAAATGCCCTTGGAGGTCGAGGGTTTGGCCTTTTGCAAATCGTGTAGCAGCGCTTGCAGATTTTCTTGCAACTGGACTGTGCTAAAGTTCACTTTGCCCAAGGTACAGTGGATGATGCCCGACTTATCGGTGCGATAGCGCACCTGACCGGCCTTGGCGTTGCGAATCGCGCCCGCTACGTCGGGGGTGACCGTGCCGACCTTGGGATTAGGCATCAGCCCGCGCGGTCCAAGAATCTTGCCCAGCTGGCCAACGATCCGCATGGCGTCCGGCGAGGCGATCACAACATCGAAATCCAGATTGCCGGCCTTGACCGATTCCGCCAGATCTTCAAAACCCACCACATCAGCGCCTGCCGCCTGAGCCGCTTCGGCGTTGGCACCTTGGGCGAAGACCGCGACACGCACGGTTTTGCCCGTACCGTGAGGCAGAACAGTCGCGCCACGCACCACCTGGTCGGATTTGCGCGGATCGACGCCCAGATTAACAGCAACATCCACCGACTCTCGGAATTTGGCGCTCGCCAGTTCCCTGAGCAAATCCAGAGCTTCTGGCGCGGGATAGATCTTATTGCCAGGTCCGAGCTTGGCGCGAATCGCTTTCAGACGCTTGGAAATCTTGGCCATGATTCAAACTCCCTCGATATTCAGGCCCATGGAGCGGGCGCTGCCGGCAATCGTGCGCACGGCGGCCTCCAAATCGGCAGCAGTCAAATCGGGCATCTTGGCCTTGGCGACCTCTTCCAGTTGAGCGCGGGTTACCGTGCCAACCTTGGTGGTGTTCGGTTTGGGACTGCCCTTGTCGAGACCTAGCGCCTTTTTCAATAACACCGAGGCCGGCGGGGTCTTCATGATGAAGGTGAAGCTGCGGTCGCTATAGACCGTGATCACCACCGGGATCGGCAGGCCGGGTTCCAGATGCTGGGTCTGGGCGTTGAACGCTTTGCAAAATTCCATGATATTCACGCCATGCTGACCCAACGCGGGGCCGACCGGGGGACTGGGATTGGCCTTGGCGGCTGCAACTTGCAATTTAACGTATGCGTTGACTTTTTTTGCCATGATGGCTCCTGTCGGGTGCGAGCGCCTTGCGGCTCCCCGAATGAATCGCCCGACCAGCGGACGACGGAAACAGCGACCGGCGAACGCCGGTCAGCGGGATACCTTTTCGACCTGACTGAATTCCAGCTCTACCGGGGTGGTGCGTCCGAAGATCATCACCCCGACGCGCAACCGGTTCTTTTCGTAATTGACTTCCTCAACGACACCTTCAAAGTCATTGAATGGACCATCCGTGACCCGCACCATTTCCCCTGGTTCGTAAAGCACCTTGGGCTTGGGTTTATCGACGCCATCCTGAATCCGTTGCAGGATCGCCTGGGCTTCCTTCTCGGAAATTGGCGCGGGCCGGTCGCTGGTTCCTCCAATGAAGCCCAATACCTTGGGCGCGTTGCGCACCAGATGCCAGGTATCGTTGTCCATCTCCATTTGCACCAGCACATAGCCGGGAAAAAATTTGCGGTCACTTTTGCGCTTCTGACCATCGCGCATTTCTACGACTTCCTCAGTCGGCACTAGAATCTGCCCAAACCGGTCCTTGACGCCTTCGCGATTGATGCGCTCCAGCAAGGAGCGTTTGACCTGCTGCTCGAAGCCGGAGTAGGCCTGCACGACATACCAACGCATGGTCATAGCGCGCCTCTGTTACCCGGTGATCAGGCGAACCAGCCAGAGCAGCAGCATGTCGAACAGCCACAGCAAGATGCCCATCAGAATCACCATAGCCAATACGATCAAGGTGGTTTGCGTGGTCTCGGCGCGGGTGGGCCAAACGACCTTGCGCAGCTCGGAACGGGCGCCACGGATAAACTCCAGGGTTTCCGCGCCCGGCTCGGTCTTCAGCGCGATAGCAACCGCGGCGCCGACCGCGATCAGCAACCCCATGACCCGCACAACCAGAATCAACTGGTTGGCGAACAGGTAAAAAGCAACGAGCGCGATCAGGATCAGTGCGCTTGCCGCCGCCAGTTTGAGCGCATCGGGACGGCTCAGGGTTTGCGTTTCAGAGTTGGTTGAATTCATGCGGATTCTGGCTTTGTGCTCTCCAGGAAATACCCGCTTACCAGAAAAGAGGATAAGCGGAGCCTGAAGCCTGCCATGAGAGATATGGCAGGCCAGGAGGGTCTCGAACCCCCAACCTGCGGTTTTGGAGACCGCTGCTCTACCAATTGAGCTACTGGCCTGTATTCATAACATAGAGTGAATCGCCGGTCAGACGTTCCATCCCATGCAACACTGGATCAAAAATCACTCGATGATTTTAGCGACGACGCCGGCACCGACGGTGCGTCCGCCTTCGCGAATGGCAAAACGCAATCCTTCGTCCATCGCAATCGGCGCGATCAAACTCACCACAATCCGCACATTATCCCCGGGCATCACCATCTCCACCCCTTCCGGCAGGTCCACCGATCCCGTCACGTCCGTCGTGCGAAAATAGAACTGGGGCCGGTAGCCTTTGAAAAAGGGCGTGTGCCGTCCGCCTTCTTCCTTGCTCAAAACATATACTTCCGCTTCAAAATTCGTGTGCGGCGTGATCGTCCCCGGCTTGGCCAACACTTGGCCCCGCTCAACATCATCCCGCTTGGTGCCGCGCAACAGAACGCCAACATTGTCTCCAGCTTCGCCCTGATCCAGCAGCTTGCGGAACATTTCCACCCCGGTGCAGGTGGTCTTCACCGTGGGCCGAATCCCGACAATCGCGACTTCTTCACCGACCTTGATCCGTCCACGCTCGACGCGACCCGTTACGACCGTGCCCCGCCCGGAAATCGAAAAAACATCTTCAATCGGCATCAGAAACGGTTTGTCCACTTCGCGCTGCGGTTGCGGAATGTACTCGTCCATCGCCGCCACCAGCTTGTGGATCGAGGGTTCGCCCAACTCGCCTGTATCCCCTTCCAGCGCCTTGAGCGCCGATCCAGTGATGATCGGCAGGTCGTCGCCCGGAAAGTCGTAGCTGGACAGCAATTCCCGCACTTCCATTTCCACCAGCTCCAGCAATTCAGGGTCGTCTACCATGTCGGCTTTGTTCAGATAGACCACAATGTAGGGGACGCCCACTTGCCGCGCCAGCAGAATGTGCTCGCGCGTCTGCGGCATCGGCCCATCCGCCGCCGATACCACCAGCACCGCGCCGTCCATCTGCGCCGCGCCCGTGATCATGTTCTTGATGTAGTCCGCATGCCCCGGGCAGTCTACATGCGCGTAGTGCCGCTTGGGCGATTGGTATTCTACATGCGCCGTGGCAATGGTGATACCGCGCGCCTTCTCTTCCGGCGCGGAGTCAATCTGGTCGTAGGCTTTGAATTCCCCACCAAATTGCACAGCCATCACCCGCGTGATCGCCGCCGTCAGCGTGGTCTTGCCGTGATCCACATGACCAATCGTCCCCACATTTACATGCGGCTTGCTGCGCTCAAACTTTTCTTTGGACATCCAGGCACTCCCCTGCAACTCTTAGGGCCAGAGATTCAAATCACTCCGCCTCGATTGGGCGATTTTTTGTATAACATAATTCTGGAGCCCATAACCAGATTCGAACTGGTGACCTCATCCTTACCAAGGATGCGCTCTACCGGCTGAGCTATATGGGCGAAAACCTTTTACTAACCATCATATATGGAGCGGGTGATGGGAATCGAACCCACACCATCAGCTTGGAAGGCTGAGGTTCTACCATTGAACTACACCCGCTTTGATCGCATCTCCATCAGAACTCCGGTTGAACCCGATGGTAGCGCTCCGAAATCTGCTGGTGTTTATCGGCAGCGATGGTGGAGGGGGAAGGATTCGAACCTTCGAAGGCTGAGCCAACAGATTTACAGTCTGCCCCCTTTGACCGCTCGGGAACCCCTCCAAAACGGAGTCGCGTATTTTGCGGTTCACAGGGTTACTTGTCAACCATGGAAAAGAAATTTTTAGTTGCGTCACTATTCGATCAGGATAACAAGGTTATTGAGTGAAACCGGCCAGATAATTGTCAAGCAAGGATTCAGTCACCTCTTGAATGGATCGACCTCCCACCGCTTCCAGTTTCTGGTCGAAACCCAGTATACAAATACCATGAATTCCACTCCACAGCGCGCGCGCGGCTAAAGCGACTTCCTCTGGATGTCGTCGCGGACAAAGCAGAGTCAATGGTTGTTGCGCCAACTCAAACATACGCGTCACTTTTTCCGTGAAGGAGTCCGGCACGGTTTCTCCTTTTGGCAACCGGTGCTGATAAATGGCCAGCCAACGATGAGTTTCCGTTAACGCGAAGGTGATGTAAGCCTGCGCCAACGCCCGGATCGCTGTCGCGGGCGGCGGCTGGCTGGCAACCGCAGCAGACAACATGCCATACAGCCGATCAAGAGTTCGTTCGTTCATCTGCACGATCAGATCATCGATATTGTTGAAAACCATGTACAGGCTGCCCACCGTATAGCCAATGCGGCTGACCACCTTACGCGCGCTTAAACCGGTCAGACCTTGTGCTTCAACCAGTTCTTCAGCCGCTTGCAACGCAATTTCCCGTAATTCCTCACGCGTATGTGTGTTGCGTCTACCCATGCAGCAAGCTCTCTATGGTGCGCCCTGTTCTTAAACCCGATGGCGCGGCCGCCAACCGCCAAAACCCGGATAAAAGATGCGCAGATCCGCCCGAGCCTGAGCTTCCCGCACGGCCTGGCGGATCAGAGCGATATTCAGCTGGGCGCGCTGTTTAAGAATATCCGCTTTTATTTTAGCCAGTTCGTCGGGACTTGCCAGTAATTCCCGCTCAATGGACAACCGTTGCTGTTGGTATTGCCGGCGCAGATCAGCGACCGTCGCAGGACTAATGCTTTGCCGGGGATCGTAATGAAATTGCGCTTCCAGCGCTCGACGCCAATCCAGCAGAGCACTTGCCCGCTGGCGACCCAACCGTTGACCGAAGCCAGGGACGGCGCGGATAGCTTCGGCGCTGATATCAGCGGCGGTCTCGATGCCGTAGGATTCCAGTGCGATCCGGTCGGTAGCGCGAATACCGGGAATCTGGGCAATGTCGATAAAGTGATTCTCCAGAAACGCTTGCAGTTGAATCTGGCGCTGGTCGGTTTCCAGACGCTGCAAATTCTGTTGCAATGTTTCCGGTAATTGCCGATAGCGGTCGTGCAGAGTATACAAGCTGCGCAGAGCAGTCGTGAACGGTTGATCACTAGCGCGCTGTTGCCAGGCGGCCTGGAGATCAGCCAGTTCCTGGCGGGCAGCCAGCAATGCCAATCGGCGGCGCTGGTATTCGCGGCGGATTGTATTATCGCGCAGCAACGACCACAGGATGGCGGCCAGTGGTAACCACAACCAGCTCAGCCGGGAATGAATCATCATCGCCGCCAACGTCGCCCCGGCAATAACCGCCGTCCTTATCTGATTGCCGCGCTGGATGCGCTGCAGGACTTCCGGCAATGGGGTAGGCGTAACGGGCGTTGTTGAATCAGGATGGGGCATAGCCTCGATAGCGGGCGGCGTGACCGCTAAAATACGGTTCCAGACGCGGTCGAGGTCAAAATTGGGATAACGGACAGGAGGTGGACTTGCTGGTGACGGTCGCGGCGGCGGAAAGAATAGAGCGCCGCTGACCTGCTCCAGTTCGCACCATGGACAGGCGGACAGATTGCCTGAGTATTTGTGCAACGCATTTCGCCCACAAGACCGCAATTCCCGGTTTAACCGCTCCAGGGCCAGCAACCATTCGCGGGGCTTGGGACGGCTTTGTCCAACCGCCAAGGGCACAAAAGCGCGCTCAAACAGATCCGCGATGGATCGAGGCAGGGCGGTGAATGGCAAGGTATGAGGCGGTGGCTCCATCAACCAGGCGGCGGCATGCGCGCCAAAGGCAAACCGGTATTCCTTGATAGCGCGTTCGATGGACATATCGCCCCGACCCTGGTAGCGACCGGCGAATGGGTGGCGACCCATGAACAAAAGATGAAAGCAGAGCAGCGCCAGGCCAAAGGCGTCATGCTCGGAGCTACGGCGCAGACCATGAAACCGCTGGCCTTGCAGTTCCGGCGCAGTGAATTGTGGAACGCCCACATTGCAGGGGAACGAACGGTCGTTGGCGTTAATCTGGAAAGAGTCGCAGTCGATCAGCTTGACCAGTGCCTGGGCCGATACAACTACATTACCCGGATTCACATCGCCGATGACATGGCCCCGGGCATGAATGGCCTCAAAGGCGCTGGCCAGATTGCGGGCGGCATGGATCAGAAATGACCAGTCTGCGTGAGGAAAGGCCCGTTTGCGGTGGGACGGGCCATAGAGGCTGTGAATTTCCTGGTAGCCATTGACCCGGGGCATAATGAAGCCCTGTACCGGACCCTGGGGTTTAGCGCGCAATACGTCCACCGGCCAAGCGGCGATGTCCAGCAATCCAGGATGGACCTGACGGGCCATGCTTTCCAGTTTGAGCGCCTGGTCAGGATGTGTCGGCTGGTGATAGACCTTGGCGACAAAGCCGGGTCGGCCAGCGATTTCATGGACCGCGCCTTCCCCGCCCTGTCCCAACAGACGCCCGAGTTCGATCGAATGACCGGCGCCGCTATAGAACTTCGTCACCATTATCTTCTCGAAGCCCGGTCGCAGGCGCCAATTCTCCTCCTGCCGGTATCGCCGGAGCCGTTTCCGGCGCCGCCAGCCGGCTGGCCAGAATCAGCGTCTTGTCATCGTGAGTGCGCTGATTGACCGCTGGGCTGTCCAGAAATTGCTCCAGCGCCTGGGTCAGCGCCGCCAGGCAGCCGTCCTCGGGATAGTCGCGCAAACTCTGAAACATCGGGCGGAAAAATGGCTCATGGGCCTGATGACTTTGATAGTGCAGCGCCAGTGGTTGCAAGCCATCAGTCAGCAAAGCAATTTCACCAACAGATTCGGTGAGCGTTGTACATTCGAGACGGTTTGCCGCATTCACATCGGTTACGAACCAGGTTTCGTTAGGGTATTCACCGCCCTGTGGCCAAAATATCGGTCGGTAGCTATCACCGCTCTCAACAATGATCGCGCCATCGCCAATTTGCAGGAACAGCGCCTGGCCGGGGGCTATGATCGCACCCAGGAGGGTGCAGGCGAATTCCCGGGCAGGTAGCCCGGCATCCGCAGCGTGTTGAGCCAGGCTCGCCTGAATATGGTGAAGCCAGGATAAAGCAACGGTAGGTTGCCAGCCGTCGTTATTCACCTGCGCCAACCAGTTTGCGCATTCAGCCAGCAAGATTTGACAGGCTCGTTCCGCGCCTTCGCGTGACCGGATTGCGCTGCCCGCGCCATCAGCGGCGACCAGTATTAATACCGGGACGCCATCCGGCATGAATAGCTGTTGAACAGCACAGGCATCCTGGCATTCAGTCCCGCTGCTCCGATGAGCAACACCGGTAACGCTCGCTTGAACAACGCGCCAACGGCCATTCTCACTCACACTGAGGCCCAACCATCGGGTGTGGTCGGGTTACTCAACGGTACTTCAGCGCCAGGCGCCGAACGCGATACCGAACGCATCGAATTGGACAGCCATTGGAACAGTTCCCGAAAACGCAAGCCTTTAAGTCGCAAAGGTTGGCGCAGGGAAATATGTTGCAGGATGTCCAGATTCGCGCCCTCAACGCCCACCGCGAAGAAGGCGAATGCGCGACTTTCCTCACCCTTGCGCACCTCGCTGGCCGCGGCTTTCCATTCATCAGTCGGGCTGCCGTCGGTGATCAAGAACACCCAGGGCCGGAAGAAAGGAATGCCGTTTTCGCGGTACAAGGTTTTGCGCTGATTCAGCAACTCCAGTCCGCGTAAAATGGCCGCGCCCATCGGCGTGTCTTTTTGTGCGGCGAGTTCCGGGGGAATAAATTGTTCAGCCGTCTGGAAATCGTTGACCACTTCGACCGGGCCGAAACTGACGATAGCGATCTCGACGCGCTTGGCGGCCAGGCTGTCGGCCAGCAATTCCTCCTTGAACATGGCAAGCCCCTGATTCAGCTCGGCAATCGATTCGCCATTCATCGACCAGGAGTTGTCCAGCAGCAGCACACAGGGACAACGCGGTTCCGGGTTATCAGCAAATTCGGCGACGCTAAAATCAACGCCGAAAGGAGTTTGTCGGGAAAGTTCAGGTTCATTCATACGATCAGTCTCCGGATTTGCCTATCAATTTGCGAAACACAGCGAGCTATGATGGTCTTCACACACATCACACACATATTAAAGAATCATTCACTCAAACGGATATCGCGGACTGCATCGATTGCATCCAAGCCAGCCCTGGGCGGCTATAATGCCCACTCAATAACATTTGCTCCACCCGCCGCTGAGCGAATAAGTTTTAGGGGCAAGGACTGATGAATGGAGAAACAGGCATGAAGTGGATTGGAAAGGCTGGGGCGATCATGTTCATTATGGTGCTGACGCCAGGTTGCGCGTATTACCAATCCTGGATAGCGCGCTTCACCCGGCCAGCGTCAGCGCATCAACCACAAACCGCGCCTGCGGTTCCCCCGTCTGCCCTCGAACCCAAACTGGATGCGATGGACAACCGACTGGATCGCATCGAACAGATGCTTGCCGATGTGCGGGAACAGGGCCGGCAACGACAAATCCAGGAAGAACGCTCTCAACAGTCCCTGGCAGGTTTACGGCAAGAGACGCGGAATACTCATCTAGCAGTAGCTAGTTTGCGCAAGTTATTAGCCAAGCAACATTCGACTCTGGTTACCCGTTTGCGGGAAACCGCAGCGGAGCCTTCAACCGATTTTTGGGCGGTCGATGTCCCGATGGGCGCGCTGCCCAACGGCGGACAGAATCCCGAGGTACGCCGGATTCCCACGCAGATTCCGGACAAGGCCCGAGAGATTCTGGTCTATGCCCAAGTGGCGACCGGCTATGTCAAAGGCGGTCCCCATCGCTTCCGGATTTCGGTGCGGGTGCAGGGGGACCGGGAAGCCGCGTTCTATCTCTACGCGATCGGTTTGCCGCAGCAGAGTTGGGCCTACAATTCGGACAACGTCTGGCTGCCGATGCCGCGCGATCGCCAGCTGATCCTGCGTGCCGAAGGCGAGCCGTTCTTCGGCGACTGGCGCGGCGAGGTGCGCATCGTGGGGTATCGTTGAGTTCAGAAACTCTGCCCAGTTATCGAATAGCCATAACCTGAAATGTGGGGGTAACAGCGAGCAAGATGACTATGATACGTTTAATCGTGCATTCATCCTAGTGGGCTGACACAGAAGTTTTGACAGGTAGCGGTGGGTGCCCTATGGTTGAGATCAACAGGAGGAATCACCATGGCCCACAAGTATCTGGTTGATCTAACTGAAGAGGAGCGGGAAGACCTGCTGAAGGTCATTCATAAAGGCAAGGCAGCGGCGCGCAAGGTTGCCCGTGCCCATGTGTTGCTGCAGGCTGCGGAAGGGGCGACGGATGAGGCCATTGCCCAAAGCCTTCACTTGGGGATTTCGACCGTTCATCGTACCCGTCAACGGTTTGTCGACGAAGGGTTGCTGGCGGCGTTAAGCGAGCGGCCACGAGTCGGTTTGCCCCCGGCCTTGACCGGCAAACAGGCCGCCTTTCTGGTCGCCTTGGCCTGTAGTACCCCGCCCGCTGGCCGTTGTCAGTGGACTCTCCAATTGTTAGCGGACCGCTTCATGGAACTCCGGCCCATCGAAGCCATTTCCCGTGAGAGTGTGCGGCGCATCCTTAAAAAAACGACCTCAAACCCTGGCAACGTCAAGAATGGTGTATTCCCAGTGTCAGTCCCGATTATGTTTGGCATATGGAGGATGTGTTGGACCTGTACGCCGAACCCGATGATCCTCAATACCCCCAAGTGTGCTTCGATGAAAGTCCGGTGCAATTGACCAGCGAAACCCGCTGTCCTCAACCCGCCCGCCCGGGTCAACCGGCGCGCTATGACTGTGAATACAAACGCGAAGGCACCGCCAATTTATTTCTATTCGTACAACCCTTGCGCGGGTGGCGTCATGTTAATGTCACGAAACAGCGCACCAAACGCGATTTTGCCCAGCAAATGCAGCAACTCGTTGATGTGTACTTTCCGAAGGCGGAGCGAATCCGGTTGGTCGTGGATAACCTCAATACCCACACTCCTGCGGCCTTGTATAGTGTCTTTTCTCCAGAGGAAGCCCGCCGGATCACCCGCAAGCTCGAATTTCATTACACCCCCAAGCATGGCAGTTGGCTCAATATGGCGGAATGTGAGTTCGCTGTTCTCGCCGGCCAGTGTTTGAATCGCCGCATTGCGAACCTCGAAACTTTGCGGAAGGAAATCGCCGCTTGGCAAGGCCCACGCAACCTACGTCAGACCAAAATCCACTGGCAGTTCGGCACCGACTTGGCCCGGGTCAAACTCAAGCGCCTCTATCCTCCCTTGAAATCTTCTGAAACCCCGGTGGACCTAGAAACCTCTGAACCTGTCAAAACTTCTGTGTCAGCCCACTAGTTTCTTCTACGCTTAAAAAAGGTCGACGCGCGGTCGGCCTTTTTCATCAGGCTGACGTTCTGTTCAGACACAATAACGAAGACACTAAAGGAGAAACATGCTTATGCGTAAATTAACCTTCCAGGCGCTCTTTGTCAGCGCCGCGCTGGCCCTGCTCGCCAGCATCGCTCATGCGGAAATCGTCATCAAATTCTCGCATGTCGTTGCCGAAAACACCCCCAAAGGCAAGGGCGCGGCGTTGTTCAAGAAGCTGGCTGAAGAACGGTTGAAAGGCAAAGTGACGGTAGAGGTTTATCCCAACAGTTCGCTGTTTGGCGACGGCAAGGAAATGCAGGCTCTGCTGCTGGGCGATGTGCAGCTGATTGCGCCATCTCTGTCTAAATTTGACCGCTACACCAAGCAGCTTCAGGTATTCGACTTGCCATTCCTGTTCAAGGATCTGGCCGCAGTCCGTCGCTTCCAGGACAGTCCCACCGGCAAGGCTCTACTGAAGTCAATCAGCAAGAAGGGATTGACCGGCCTGGGCTACTGGGATAACGGCATGAAACAGCTTTCGGCCAATAAACCCTTGCGGATGCCGGAGGATGCCAAAGGTCTGAAATTCCGCATCCAGCAATCCGATCTGCTTGAAGCCCAGTTCAAGGCTCTCGGCGCGTTCCCGCAGAAACTGGCGTTTGCCGAAGTCTACCAGGCGCTGGAAACCGGCGTGGTCGATGGCGCGGAAAATCCCTGGTCAAATATCTATTCGCAGAAGTTCTTCGAGGTGCAGAAGTACATCTCCGAGTCCAATCACGGCTACCTGGGCTATATGCTGGTGACCAATACGAAATTCTGGGAGGGTCTGCCGGACGATGTGCGCGCCGAGCTGGAAAAAATCCTGGATGAAGTCACTGTACAGGTCAATCAGTGGGCCGAGGAACTGAGCACGAGCGATCGGCAGAAAATCAAGGATTCCGGCAAGACCGAAATCCTGGCGCTAACAGATGAAGAACTAGCGGCCTGGAAAAAGACCTTGCAACCCGTCTATAAGGAATTCACTCCCAAGATTGGCAAGGAGATTGTCGACGCCGCCATGGCGGCAGCGGCGGGCAAGTAAATAGCACCCGCGCGCGCCAGGTTATTAAAGTTGGCGCACGCGGGTTTCCACGCTTTCGCTTGGAGAATCCTCAATGTTCACCCGCATCGTTCATCATCTGGAGGAAGGGTTTATCGCCCTGCTGCTGGGGCTGATGACCGTCATCGCTTTTACCCAGGTTATCAATCGCTATATCTTCAGCACCGGCTTTACCTGGGCGCTGGAACTGACCACTTATCTGTTCGCCTGGCTGGTGCTGTTTGGCATTTCCTATGGCATCCGCACCGGCGCACACATTGGCATCGACATTCTAGTACGCAATTTTCCGCATAAGCTGCGTCGCGCCGTCGGCCTGTTTGGGGTGCTAGCGTGCTGCGCTTACTGCATCATCCTGCTCGTTGGCGCGCTGGATTATATCCATACCCTCTATGAACTCGATATCGATGCCGATGATTTGCCGATCAAACTCTGGATTCCAAATATCATGCTGCCGTTGGGTCTGTTATTAGCCCTGTTGCGTTTGTTGCAGGTCGGCTGGCGCACCCTACTCGGTCAACAGGAAGGTTTGCAGCTGCCCGACGAGGCCCGCGAGGCGCTTGAATCGGTTGAGGGGGTCGAAGTCGTCGAAGCGGTCGAGGTGCTCCACCCCGCCCCATCCAAAGACCGCGAGGAGAAAGCGCCATGACTACACTGTTCCTATTTGTCGCGTTATTCGTTTTTCTGTTGTTAGGCGTGCCCATCGCTTTCTCCCTGGGTTTATCCAGCATTCTGACCATCCTGTTCTTTACCAGCGACTCCCTGTCGTCCATGGCGTTGAAATTGTTCGACACCATGCATCATTACACGCTATTGGCCATTCCCTTTTTCATATTGGCCTCGGCGTTCCTGACCACGGGCGGTGTAGCTAAGCGGCTGATTCGTTTTGCCATTGCCGCAGTTGGGCATCTCACCGGCGGCATGGCGATTGCTGCGGTGCTGGCCTGCATGCTGTTCGCCGCCGTCTCGGGTTCATCGCCCGCGACTGTGGCCGCGATCGGTTCAATCGTGATCGGTGCCATGGTCAAGGGCGGCTATCCCAAGAACTATGCAGCTGGCATTATCTGTAATGCAGGTACGTTGGGAATTTTGATTCCGCCCTCGATTGTCATGGTGGTGTACGCCGCCGCTACGGAACAGTCGGTCGGCCAGTTGTTCATGGCTGGGGTGATTCCCGGTATTCTGCTGGGGCTGATGCTGGCGATCGCTATCTTTTTCAGCGCCCACAAGATGAAGATTCCCCTGCAGGCCAAGGCTTCGCTGCGGGAGTTGCTCACTGCTGCCCGAGACGCCATCTGGGGGCTGGGACTGATTATCGTCGTGCTCGGCGGCATCTATGGCGGCCTGTTCACCGCGACCGAAGCGGCGGCGGTGGCGGCGGTTTATGCGTTCGTTATTGCCCTGTTCGTGCATCGCGACATGCGTTTTCGCGAAGTGCCGAGAGTATTCGCCGACGCCGGCAAGGTAACGGTGATGCTGTTGTTCATTATCGCCAACGCCATGATGTTCGCCCATGTTCTGACCACCGAGCGCATTCCGCAGGTCATGGCGGAAACCATCGTGGGCTGGGGACTATCGGCCTGGCAGTTCCTGATCGTGGTTAATATCCTGCTGCTGATCGCGGGCAACTTCATGGAGCCGTCGTCAGTCCTGTTGATCATGGCGCCGATTCTGTTTCCCATCGCCGTCCAATTGGGGATCGACCCGATTCATTTGGGTATTATCATGGTGGTCAACATGGAAATCGGCATGATCACGCCACCCGTGGGACTAAACCTGTTCGTTACGTCCGGGGTCACCGGTATGCCGTTGTGGGAGGTGGTCAAGGCCGCTTCACCGTGGTTGCTGGTCATGTTGACCTTCCTGATTCTTATTACCTATATCCCGCAAATCAGCCTGTTCCTGCCGCAGTTGCTGTTCTAGAGTAACTACGACTCCCCTCACCTACTTGTTGCGGGCGAGGGGAGCGGGCATCCCAGTGGCATCCATCCAATCAGCTCCAGTACCGCACCGGGCCACTGTCGATATGCACGAAGTTGGAGCGGGGATAATAGCCGACGCCGCCTGCGCCCAGTGAGCGGGCAGCCTTATAGAGATCCGACACTCTTCCATCGGGCAAACGGACATCGAGCGCCATGGCCTGCATATGATAACTATTGCGCGCAACGCCTCGGTTACGCCTGGACAACTGGTCGTTAGTGGTCCGTGATCGGTAAGCGCTGATGACGTGTAGCGGCGATCGCGATCTCAATTGCAACTGCAAGGCGTAAAGCTGATCCAGTACATTGTAATCAAACGGTTTGACCTGATCGTTATGGTGATCGCGCAGCGCCCAACTGATCTCCTTGTGGGACTGGCGAATGTAGCCTTCACGCGGGGTCCAGTACACTTGACGAAGCGTTTCGCCGGTATTGGAGTTGTAGAATGAAAGATAGCGTTCTCGCCGAATCGCGGCTTCCAACGGTCCTGATAGCAGAGCCAGGGCGCCAAAGCCGCCAGCCGCCAGTTTCAGAAAGCCGCGCCGTTCGAGTTCCGGTTGCTTTTCCGGGGCATGGTTTTGTTCTTGAAGCGCTGCGTTCGCACGCATTCTGTACCTCCCTCTGGTCATCATTCATTGGACTTTACTTCACTCTAACCAAATTAAGTTTGATATGGCAAGAATCATACACGCCAAAATTTACTTGCTATAAAACAACAAAAAAATTGTCCTGACTTTTGCATAACCCATTTTTATCATGAACACAACAATTAACCTACTAATTCGTTCACTAATATGTCAAATAATAGATAATTATATGTCATTGATTAGTAAAAAAAACAAAAAAATAACACAATTATTCATTTTTTTTATAATTTATGATAGCTATTTTTGTATTTTTAATAAAAAGTATTAAAAGTACAAAAAACAACAAACTGTCAAAAATACGATGAATTTGGAAAAATAATGTCTACAAAAAATGAAAAATTTCCGGTGACCCTGGCGACCCGCTGGCTGCAAGCCCAGGGAACGACCTTTGGCCGCCATCTTTATTCTTACCAGGATCATGGTGGAACCGCCCATAGCGCACAATGTCTTGGGATTGACGAACACTGCGTCGTCAAGACCCTAATTATGCAAGATGAGCGACGACAACCATTGATTGTGCTGATGCATGGCGACCGCCAAGTCTCCACCCGGGAGTTGGCCCGCCTGCTGGGCGTTAAGACCATTACACCCTGTGATCCCGCCATTGCCCAGAAACAGAGCGGTTATCAAGTCGGCGGCACATCGCCGTTCGGCGTTCGCAAGCCCATGCCGGTCTGCATGGAGGCGAGCATTCTCGATCTGCCGCTGATCTATCTGAACGGCGGCAAGCGGGGTTTTCTGATCAGCTTGGCGCCTACTGAGGCGCAGCGCCTGCTGCGTCCGACGCTGGTCAACGTGGCGATTGAGGACTGAATGATGAGTGAGGCAGACTTTCTTGCCACAGCACCCGCCGGCATTGAGCCGTTGTTGGTAGCGGAACTGGCCAAGTGGGGCGCAACGGGTCTTAAACCGGTGCGCAGTGGCGTCCGCTTCCGGGGGCCATTGGAAGCCGCCTATCGCGCCTGTCTCTGGTCGCGCACCGCCAGCCGGGTGTTGCTGGTATTGACCGAGCTTCCCGTCGCCAACGCCGAAGCGCTCTACGCCGGCATCCATGCGTTACCCTGGGAGGATCACCTCCAACCGCAGGGTACGCTGAGCGTGGAGTTTACCGGAACCTGTCCCGGCATTGACCATAGCCACTATGGCGCGCAGCGAATCAAGGATGCTGTGGTTGATCGCTTCCGGGAACAGTGCGGGCAACGACCCAGCGTGGATCGGCGGCAGCCGGATCTAAGAATTCACGTCCAATTGCGCAACGGTCAGGCGATGGTCAGTCTCGATTTGTCCGGCGACAGTTTGCACCGGCGTGGTTATCGGGAAGCCACGGTTACCGCGCCCCTTAAGGAAACTCTGGCAGCGGCTCTCCTGTTGAAAGCCGGCTGGCCCGACATTGCAATGGCTGGCGGTTCGCTGGTTGATCCGCTGTGTGGTTCTGGAACGCTGGCGATTGAAGCGGCTTGGATCGCCGGCGACCGTGCGCCGGGTCTGTTGCGCGAACATTGGGGTTTCAGCGGCTGGCTGGGGCATATTCCGGCGCTGTGGAACCGGTTGTTGACTGAAGCCCAGGAACGAAGCACGGTCGGTCGGTCGCGCATTCCGCTGATTCTGGCCAGTGATCATGATCCCAAAGCGGTGCGCGCAACCTTGATGAACGCCGGTCGGGCGGGCGTGGCTGAGTATCTGCGGGTCGAGCGCCGGGAATTAACTGACATCGAACCCCCATCGGGACCACTGGGTTTGTTGATCGCTAATGCGCCTTACGGTGAACGCCTGGGTGAACATGACGAATTGACGATGCTGTACGCCCAGTTGGGCGACCGGTTGAAAACGCGCTTTACTGGTTGGCAGGCGGCAGTATTGACGGGCAATCCTGAACTGGGCAAACGCATGGGACTGCGCGCCGAGAAGATTCACACGTTCCACAATGGGCCGTTGGAATGTCGATTACTGCGCTTCCAGGTAGAGCCAAACTATTTCGTCAATCGGGAAGCGGCGGATCAGCGAACCCGCACTCGCGCCTTGCAACAGGCAGTGGATAGCGGAGCGGAAGGTTTTATCAACCGACTACGCAAGAATCTGCGTCACCTGGGCCGCTGGGCAACGCGGGAAGATGTGAGTTGCTATCGGTTGTACGATGCCGATTTGCCGGAATATGCGGTAGCAGTGGACCGTTACGAGCAATGGCTACATGTCCAGGAATACGCGCCGCCGGCCTCTATTGATCCCGCCAAGGCGCGGGAACGGCTGGAACACGCGATGGCGGCGCTGCCTGCGGTACTGGAGTTGCCGCCGGAGCAGGTTTTCCTCAAAGTCCGGCAACGGCAACGCGGCGCGAGCCAGTACCAGAAGCAGAGCGAACAGGGACGCTTCCATGAGGTTCATGAAGGACCCGCACGGTTTTTGGTCAATTTCACCGATTATCTGGACACCGGCCTGTTTCTCGACCATCGCATCACCCGGCAGCGACTGGGCGAACGGGCAAGCGGACGGCGTTTTCTGAATCTGTTTGGCTATACGGGAACGGCTACGGTTTACGCCGCGCTGGGCGGCGCGCTGCGCACCACGACCGTTGACCTGTCGGCGACCTATCTGGACTGGGCGCGGCGAAACCTGGAGCTGAACGGAATTCGCGGCCCCCGACATGAACTGATCCAGGCGGATTGTCGGGAATGGCTGGCGCACGCCAGGGAACGCTACGATCTGATTTTTCTCGATCCGCCCACGTTCTCGAACTCCAAACGGATGGAAAAGAATTTCGACGTGCAACGAGACCACGCAGAGTTGTTGCATCAGGCTTTAAAGTTGCTGACCCCTGACGGACTACTCATCTTTTCTACCAACCAGCGTCGGTTCCGGTTGAACCAGGAGGCGCTGACAGACTGGCGAATCGAGGACTGGAGCCGGCAAACCTTGCCGTTGGATTTCGCCCGTGATCCGAAAATTCATCAGTGTTATGCGTTAAGGGCCAAAGGCTAAAGGCCGGAGGATAAAAGGGGTATAATGGCGTTGTTTAGCAGCTCACGTCCGCCGCCTACGACCCTGCGGCCAGCGCGGCAAAGGAGAATCAATAATGAACGCTCCGTCGCCTATTCCTACCCTATTAAACGCACTGAACTCTACTTTTGATCCTTTCGATATCGTCGGCTCCAGCCTGGCCGTCCAGCAAGCTTGGTTGCGTCAGCCCGAGCGGTTGGCGACCATTTTGCAGCAGTTGATGTTGGACGCCGGCAAAATTCACGATCGCTTCAGTCGCGCCAGCTTCGGCATCGCCAGTGAACCCGCAGTCAACGCCGTGGTTTATGACGAACGCTTCCAGGACGCGGTCTGGACTGATCAGCCCTGGTTCGCCTATCTCAAGGAAATGTACCTGCTCTATGTCCATTGGCTGGAGGACGCCATCTACACAACTGAGGGCGTCACGTCTGAACAGCGCCGGCGAGCCGCGTTCTGGAGCCGGCAATGGCTGGACGCCGTTGCGCCGACCAATTTCTTTTGGACTAATCCCGAGGCCTTGCGCCGCGCCCTGGCGACCCAGGGTTTAAGCGTACTCTGGGGGTTCCAGAACTGGCTGGAGGACGCCGCTGCTCAGGACGTGCGCATGGTGGAGCCAGACGCTTTTCAGGTCGGGCGCGATCTGGCGACGACCCCCGGCCAGGTGGTGCTGCGTAACGAATTGCTGGAACTGATCCAGTATGCCCCGGCCACCCTCCAGGTTCACGCCACGCCCATCGTGCTGGTCGCGCCATGGATCAACAAGTTCTACATCATGGATCTAAGCCCGCGCAACAGTCTGGCGCGCTATCTGGTTGAGCAGGGTTTCACTGTGTTCATCACCAGTTGGAAGAATCCCGATCCCGAGGCGCGAGCAACGACGCTGGATGATTATCTGCTCAAGGGCGTGCGTCCGGCGCTGGATGCGGCCCGCGCCATTTGCGGCGTTCCCCAGGTTCATGCGACAGGTTATTGCCTGGGCGGCACGGCGGTCGCCATGCTGCTGGCCTGGCTCAACGCCGATCCCGCCGACCGCGCGGCGAATCCAGTCGCACACTGGACGACCTTCACCACGCTGGTGGATTTCAGCGATCCCGGTGAAATCGGCGTGTTTCTGAACGAGGCCAGTTTCGAGTTCCTGCGCCAGCGCATGGCGAAAACCGGCTATCTAGACGGCGCTGATATGGCTCGGGCCTTCCGTATGCTGCGCCCCAACAGCCTGATCTGGCATTACGTCATGCACAGTTATCTGTATGGAGAGGAGCTGCCGCCCAGCGATGTGTTGTTCTGGAATTGCGACACGACCCGGATGCCGGCGGCGATGCATGAGTTCTACCTGCGCGAGCTGTATTTAAATAACAAATTACAGGAGCCTGGCCATCTGGAGATTGGCGGTCGCCGGCTCGACCTGGGCGCTATTACTGCGCCGCTTTACGCGGTCGGGGCAGAGCAGGATCACATCGCGCCCTGGAAACAGACCTTCCGGCTGTGCGGGTTGACGGGCGGATCAGCGCGTTACGTACTGGCTACGTCCGGCCATATTCTCGGCATCATCAATCCGCCGGTGACTCCGCCCAAGCGGCGTTACTGGGTGGGCGACGCGACGAGTTGCAAAGATTCCGAAGCTTGGCGAGAAACTATTGAGAAGGGTCCGGGTTCCTGGTGGGAAGACTGGACGCACTGGCTGGCTGAGCGTTGTGGTCCCGTAGGGCCGCCACCCTCGCTGGGCAATGTGGATTATCCCGCACTGGAAGCAGCGCCAGGCCGCTATGTGATTGAAAAGTAATGATAGACAGAAGTCATCAGTGAAATTGCAACCGTTCCCCTGCGGACAGAGGAACGGTTTTTGCTGCTTCTAAAACGTCTCCCATTCTTCACTATCGCCGCTCACCGCAACAGGTTGCCAGCTGCTGGCGGCAATGGGCTTCGCGCCGGTCTGCGGGCGAGGCTGTGGATAAGAGGGTTGGCTTGAATACGTTGATGATCGCTGCGCCTGGACAGGGGCTGCCTCGGAGGATGCAACAGCCTCGCTTTCCAAACGGAAGAAGCCCATCAGGGCGTCAAGCTGTTTGGCTTGCTCACCCATCGCCTGGCTGGCGGCGGCGGTCTCTTCCACCAATGCCGCGTTCTGTTGAGTCACTTGGTCTATTTGCAAGATGGCTTTATTGACCTGCTCAATATCCGTGGCTTGCTCGCGGGCCGCCGCTGCTATCTCAGCCACGATGTCGCTGACTTCTTTGACTGCCGTGACAATTTCTTGAAGGCTTTGTCCAGATTGTTGCGCGAGTCTGGCGCTATCCTGGGCCTTGATCCCACTATCGGTAATCAATGCGCCGATCTCTTTGGCGGCTGTGGCGCTACGCTGCGCCAGCTTGCGCACCTCGCCAGCCACGACGGCGAAGCCACGACCTTGTTCTCCAGCCCGCGCGGCTTCCACCGCCGCGTTTAAGGCAAGGAGATTCGTCTGGAAAGCAATTTCGTCGATGACGCTGATAATGTCAGCCATCTTGCGGCTGCTGGCGTCCATTGCGCCCATAGCTGTCATGGCCTGATGGGCCACCTGTCCGCCCTGCTCAGCTTGGGTCCGCGCTGCGTCAGCCAACTGGTTGGCTTGCGTGGCGTTGTCGGCGCTTTGCTTCACGGTCGAGGTCAGCTCTTCTATGCTGGACGCCGTTTGTTCCAGAGCGGAGGCTTGTTCCTCGGTGCGTTGCGACAAATCACCGCTGCCTTGAGCAATCTCCGCCGCTGCGGTGCTGACCGTATGCGTCGCTATTCGCACTTCGCCAACGATTTTCCGCAAGCTGTCCTGCATCGCCTGCATCGCTTGCAGCAACTGACCAATCTCATCGTGGAAGGGATTCTCAAGCCTGTAGGCCAAATCACCATTAGCAATCTGATTAGCTACCTTCACTGCCTCTCTTAGCGGTTGCTTGATCGCACGAATGGAGGCGACGGTCACTATCAGAGCAATTAGCGTAACCAGAAAGGCCAGCATAAGGCCCCATTGAGCTTGGGTTCCCAGTTGATGCGCCCGCTCAATCAGATCGCTAGAAAGCCGGTCTTCTACTTTTTTCAGCAAATTAATTTTTCCGGTCTGCATTTCAAACCAGTAACGGGCATCTACATCCTTAATTTCTTCATTAGCCTTTTCAAAAGCGATCTTGCGTAATCTTGCTGTTTCATCAATAAATTGTCCCTGCATTGTATCCTGGTAGAAAGTCCTTTGATCATGCATGGCGAGTGACATGAAAAACTTCATATACGCATCTTGAGCCGCCACGATTTCGCTGAAGTAGTTGAACATACCTGGTGCGAAAGCATGACTGGCAAAAGTATTGCTCAAAACAGCGCGCTCAATGCCAGACTTTTCCTTGCTTTGTAAAAATCCGAGATAAGCCGTTGCCTGAATCGCAATTTCACCATGCTCAGTTTCCTTCACAATGTAAGCAATTAAATCTAAAAATAAGGCATTCACTCGGGAGTAATAACCGATGGCGTCCTTAACGCCTATGTTCAGAGCACTGATCTCTTGCCTTTTACTTTCAATCTGTTGAAGTTGCTGCATCGCACTGTTTAGCGCCGCATTGAACGCTTCGCCAAAAGACTGACTGTCGAAATTTTCAAGGAAATGTTTTAAATCGGTAATTCGCTGATCGGACTCAGTGCGCTGCCCTGAAATTTTATCTTGAAATTGTGTCCCTCGACTTCCTAACAAACCGGCTGACATACCCCGCTCTTTTTGCAACTCATGAATCAATGCGCTTGCCTTGACAGTTAAATTCGCCAAATCCTCTACAGCAGACATCTCATTAACTGCATTAAGTTTGTTTATTACGACAGTCGTCGAGAAGTACAACATGAACAAAAGTGGAATAAGCAGCATGATCGACAATCGGTATTTTTTCATCGGCTTTATCTCTTCAAAATGGGGTAATTGAACATTGTCGAGGGATTTACGCTTGGGTAGGGTAAAATACCGAAATTTCTATCTTATGCAAGAAAATTGGTTCTTCGAGGATTCTTGTGGAACTCACACTGTAGGTCGAGCAAAAGCGTAGCGTTGCCCGACAGGAGCGCGCATGTCGGGCACGTCCTGTACCCGACCTACCGATTGCAGCATCAATTTCACAAGAACCATTGAAGAACCTAAATGGCTCTTCGAGAGTTTCTGTGGAATGTGGATCTTTAGGCCAAGATCAGTACGCCAAGCCGTGGCTGCCTCTTGCAAGATCAAAGGGTTGGATCCGCGAACTGCTCCCGAATTGGTCGACTCCACAAGAATCCTTGAAGAGCCGAAAATTTGTTGTAATAATATTTATTAAGAACACATAAGCGGTGTAACCTGCACTTTAACGCTCAGAGTTGGCAGCGGTCCTTTTGGCCCAACGAAACTGCCGGCGACAGGCGGCGCCATTTCCGGATGGCGGGCTACCGCGACGGGAATATGCCGATTGCCGGTCAATTCGCCGGCAGTGGGATCAAATCCCTTCCAACCAGGACCGGGCAAATACACCTCCGCCCAAGCATGGGTTGATGCGCCGCCCGCTCCCAGTCCGGGAACGTGGGAATAGCCGCTCACGAATCGACTGGCCAGGCCAAGGAAACGGCAGGCTTCAATAAATAACGTGGCGTAGTCGCGGCAGGAGCCGCTGCGGCTGCTCAAGGTTTGCTCCGGCGATTGCACCCCCGGTTCTTCGCGAATCATATAGTTGAATTCATTTGTAATAATCCGATTCAACTGATCCAGCAGCACATAGGTCTCGACTTTTCCCGACAGCAAATTGAGTTGCCTGAACCAATCACGCAACACCGACTGCTGATCGGCGTACACCATTTGTTGAAAAGGCGCTAGATCGACCCGTTCCTCCCTACGGTACTCGAAGGGATAATCGACGGCGTAATCCTCGACAATGAAGTCCAGAGGCGCTTCCTCGTAATGCTGGATCACGACTTCGCTATCAATGGCCAACCGTTGCGCGTTCTCCAGGAAACGGACCACTGCGACGGAATTATCGAAAACATCCCGGTGCCATTTAACTCGATGCGCCGGCGAAATTTCCAGTTTCGAGGATTCAATGCGGACATCATGCCCCTCGCGCGGGCGGATCAATAGTCGATGCGGTTGAAGCGTAACCGGACTGGAGAATTCATAGACCGTCAGATGATGGATTTTTAGACGTTGCATACGATGACGCCTCACGGATTCTGTAGCCGAATAGCAGATTAACATGTTCCAGCACCTGATGCGCGATGCTGCATTTTCCAATTCCCGACCTATTCTTTAGGAAATACCCGCACCCGCCGGATCAAGTGGCCTATCTCTTTGCCTGGTAGCGGAGCGGCGCTCCATCAATCCATTACACGCGCAGGACCGTCCATGACGATCAAAAACTACAGCGATCCCGATCCGCAGGAAACCCAGGAATGGCTCGACGCCCTCGACGCCGTCCTCGACGCTGAAGGGCTGCAACGCGCTCATCAACTGCTAGGCGAACTGCAAAGTAAGGCCCGCGCCGCCGGCGTCCACATGCCCTACAGCGCCAATACCCCGTACTTCAACACCATCCCGGTCGATCAGGAGCAATACACCCCCGGCGATCCTGGCATGGAATGGCGCATTCGCTCGCTGATCCGCTGGAATGCCCTGGCCATGGTCATCAAGGCCAATCGCATTACTTCCGAACTGGGTGGACATATCGCTAGCTTCGCCTCCAGCGCCACCCTGTATGATGTCGGCTTCAATCATTTCTGGCATGCGCCCAACGATGCGCATGGCGGCGATCTGGTGTTCATTCAGGGCCATTCCGCGCCCGGCATCTACGCCCGCGCTTATCTGGAAGGGCGGCTAAATGAACAACAGTTGGACAACTTCCGGCAGGAAGTCGACGGCAATGGCCTGAGTTCCTACCCGCACCCCTGGCTGATGCCGGACTTCTGGCAGTTCCCGACTGTGTCGATGGGTCTCGGCCCGATCCAGGCCATCTACCAGGCGCGGTTCATGAAGTACCTGCACAATCGGGGCATCGTCAACACCGAAGGTCGCAAAGTCTGGTGCTTCTGCGGCGACGGCGAGATGGACGAACCGGAATCACTCGGCGCCATCGCCTTGGCTGCCCGCGAAAATCTGGACAATCTGATCTTCGTCATCAATTGCAACCTGCAACGGCTTGACGGCCCCGTGCGCGGTAATGGCAAGATCATCCAGGAACTGGAAGGCGATTTCCGGGGTACAGGCTGGAACGTCATCAAGGTGCTATGGGGTTCCTATTGGGATCCGCTGTTCGCCGCCGACAAGAAAGGTATGCTGCTGAAATTAATGGAAGAGTGTGTCGATGGCGAGTATCAGAATTTCAAGGCCAAGGGCGGCGCTTACACCCGCGAGCGCTTCTTCGGCAAGTACGAAGAACTCAAGCAGATGGTCAGCCATCTCTCCGACGAGGATATCTGGCGGCTGAACCGGGGCGGCCATGACCCGCACAAGATTTACGCCGCTTACGCCGCCGCGACCCAGCACACTGGCCAGCCAACCGTCATTCTGGCCAAAACGGTTAAGGGCTACGGCATGGGCGTGGCTGGCGAAGGCAAGAATATCACCCATTCGCAGAAAAAGATGGGCGAGCAGGCGTTGCGCGACTTCCGCGACCGCTTCCACATCCCAATCTCCGACGAGCAGCTCAACGCTGCACCGTTTTACAAACCGGCAGCGGACAGCCCGGAAATCAAATACCTCCAGGAGCGCCGCGCCGCCTTGGGCGGTTATCTGCCGCAACGTCGCCGCACGGCGGAATCGTTGACGGTCCCGCCGCTGGCCAGCTTCGATGCGCTGCTACAGGACACGGGCGAGCGCGATATGTCCACGACCATGGCTTTCGTGCGTATGCTGACGCAACTGGCGCGCGACAAGACGATTGGCCGCTGTGTCGTACCCATCGTCGCTGACGAAGCGCGCACCTTCGGCATGGAAGGCATGTTCCGCCAGATCGGCATCTATTCGCCCCGAGGGCAACTTTACGAGCCGCAGGACGCCGACCAGCTCATGTTCTACAAGGAAGACAAGAAAGGACAGATTCTGCAGGAAGGCATCAACGAAGCCGGCGCCATGTCCTCGTGGATTGCTGCGGGCACGGCCTACAGCAATCACGGCGTTAACATGATGCCGTTCTACATCTACTACTCCATGTTCGGCTTCCAACGCATCGGCGACTTGGCGTGGGCGGCGGGCGATTTGCAGGCGCGCGGCTTCCTGATTGGCGGCACCTCTGGGCGCACCACCCTGGCCGGCGAGGGTTTGCAACATCAGGATGGGCATAGTCAGATCTTCGCCCAGTTCATCCCCAACTGCGTGTCCTACGATCCGACGTTCAACTATGAACTGGCGGTGATCATCCAGGACGGCCTACGGCGAATGCTCCAGGAACAGGAAAACGTCTTCTACTACATTACGACCCTGAACGAGAATTACCACCATCCCGCCATGCCGGAAGGCGCGGCGGACGGCATTCTCAAGGGCATGTACCTGTTCCGCCAAGGCGAAGGCGACGGTCCTCGGGTGCAATTGATGGGATGCGGGTCCATCCTGCGTGAAGTGATCGCCGCCGCCGACCGCTTGCGCGAGGATTGGGGGGTAGTCGCAGATATCTGGGCGACGCCCGGCATCAATGGCCTGACCCGCGAGGGTCAGGACGCGGCGCGCTGGAACTTGCTGCATCCCACCGAATCACCGCGCCAGAGCTATGTCGAAACCTGTTTGACTGATCATCCGGGACCCGTGGTCGCGGCGACCGACTACATGAAGCTGTACGCCGAGCAATTGCGGCCTTTCATCCCCCGCCATTATCTGGTGCTAGGCACGGACGGTTATGGCCGCAGCGATACTCGCGCCAAGTTGCGCCAACATTTCGAGGTCGATCAGTACTACGTTACGGTGACCGCACTGAAGGCGCTGGCCGACGAGGGCCAGGTTCCAGCCGCCAAGGTCGCCGAGGCTATCGCCAAGTACGCTATTAACCCCGAAAAGCCGAACCCGGTCACGGTATAAGGGAGAGTTGCCTGTGAGCATCATCAAAGAAATTCATGTGCCGGATATCGGCGACTTCAAGGGCGTAGACGTTATTGACGTGCTGGTCGCCGCCGGTGACAGCGTGGATGTGGAAGCGCCGCTGCTCATGCTGGAAAGCGATAAAGCCAGCATGGAAGTACCCTCGCCGCTGGCGGGAAAGGTGCGCGAAGTCAGAATCAAGGTGGGCGACAAGGTCTCGGAAGGCGATCTAATCCTCTATCTGGATGTGGGGGAAAGCGTGTCTGCAGCGGAGCATCCCCCGACTGGCGGCGAGACGCAACCGACGGCAACCGGTTCCAGCGAACCCCGTGAAGTACGGGTGCCGGACATCGGTGATTTTAAAAATGTGCCGATCATCGAAGTGCTGATCACGCCCGGAGATCATGTCGAAATCGATACGCCGCTGATTACCCTGGAAAGCGATAAGGCTAGCATGGAGGTGCCTTCGCCCTACGCCGGCATGGTACAAAGCATCGAGGTCAAGATCGGCGATCAGGTTTCCCAAGGCGACTTAATTCTCATCATGAGCACCAGCGCGACGGATGCCGCCGCCAAGCCGCAATTGCCGGATACGCTCAGCGCCATCACCCTCGGTCCGCGCGCGCCCAAACCGGAAGGCGCGCCCAAGCCGCCGCCGGTCGCCAAGCCTTCCCCACCCGTGGGTGAAGCCGCTGCCGCGCCCAGCTTCGCCAAGGTTCACGCCAGTCCCTCCATCCGACGGTTTGCCCGGGAACTCGGCGTCGATCTGAACCGATTACCCAAAGGTTCCGGTACCAAGGGACGCATTCTCAAGGAGGACGTGCAAGCCTTTGTCAAGGGCGTCATGACCGGCGCGGCTCCCGTCGCTGCCTCCACGGGCGGCGCGGTTGGCGGGTTGGAGCTGCTGCCTTGGCCGACCGTGGATTTCGCCAAGTTCGGCCCGGTGGAAAGTAAACCGCTGCCGCGCATTAAAAAGATCTCTGGAGCCAATTTAGCGCGCAATTGGGTGATGATCCCGGCGGTGACCTATCACGAGGACGCTGACATTACTGATCTGGAAGCTTTCCGTTTACAGATTAATAAGGAGAATGAGAAAGGTGGCGGCAAGCTGACCATGCTGGCTTTTATCATCAAGGCTTGCGTCCGGGCTATGCAGCAGTTCCCGGAATTTAACACTTCTCTGGATGGCGACAACCTGGTTTACAAGCAGTATTTTCATATCGCTTTTGCCGCCGACACGCCCAACGGACTGGTGGTGCCGGTGATCAAGGATGCGGATAAAAAAGGCGTCTTCGACATCGCCCGGGAAACGGGCGAACTGGCCAAAAAAGCCCGCGATGGCAAACTCGGGCCAGCGGACATGCAGGGCGCCTGCTTTACCATCTCCTCGGTGGGCGGCATCGGCGGTACGTCGTTCTCGCCGATTATCAATGCCCCGGAAGTGGCGATTCTGGGCGTGAGCAAGTCGATGATGAAGCCGGTCTGGGATGGTAAGCAATTTGTCCCGCGCTTGACTCTGCCCTTGTCGCTGACCGCCGATCATCGGGTGATCGATGGCGCGCTAGCCACTCGCTTCAACGTTTATCTTGCGCAATTGCTGGCGGATTTCAGGCGGGTGATGTTGTAGGCGTCCCTGACTGCGCCCCTTCTCCCCGTAGGAGAGGGGGATTTTCTATATTTTCAGTGACATTACAGCCACATCAGTCTTGTATCTCATCGCCAGCCGTCTACTCCTGTCATGCGTGTCATTACCTTCAATGCCAATGGCATCCGCTCCGCCGCCCGTAAAGGTTTCTTCACTTGGTTAGCCGAACAGAACGCCGACATCGTCTGTGTTCAGGAAACCAAAGCGCAGATTCACCAGCTACCGTCCGATCCTTTTTGTCCGCGTGGTTATCATTGCCATTATCAAGATGCCGTGCGCAAAGGCTACAGCGGAGTGGCGTTGTACACGCGCCGCGAACCGGATGAAGTACGCACCGGCCTGGGCTGGCCGGAATGTGACACGGAGGGTCGCTGGTTGGAGGCGCAATTTGGGAATCTCAGTGTAGTATCACTGTATTTGCCATCGGGTACGTCCGGTTCGGAACGACAAACGGTGAAATTCGACTTTCTGGAGCGCTTGGTCGAACCATTGCAGGCGATGCGCGCCAGTGGCCGGGAGTTTATCCTGTGCGGTGACTGGAATATTGCCCATAAGGAGATCGACCTGAAAAACTGGCGAGCGAATCGCGACCATTCCGGTTTTTTGCCCGAAGAGCGAGCTTGGTTGGATGAATTGTTCGGACCGTTCGGCTGGGTGGACGCCTTCCGGGTGGTCAATCCACACCCTGATCAATACACCTGGTGGTCGAATCGCGGCCAAGCCTGGGCCAAGAACATCGGTTGGCGGATTGACTACCAGGTAATCACCCCTGATTTAGCAGATCGGGTCCGCGCTGCGGCTATCTACCGGGAAGAACGCTTTTCCGATCACGCGCCGTTGATGATGGATTATGACTATAGCTACTGACCGCTCCCGCCGTGACATCCTGCGCATCTTCTTCAGCGGCCGGATGCTGGTCGCCCTGTTGATGGGCTTTTCCTCGGGCCTGCCGTTGCTGTTGACCGGTTCAGTCTTGCAAGCCTGGATGGCCGAAGCCGGCGTCGATCTGGGTATGATCGGCCTGTTCGCCCTGGTTGGCCTGCCCTATACGCTCAAATTTGTCTGGGCGCCTATCCTGGATCGCTATACGCTATCCACGTTTCTGGGTCGCCGGCGCGGTTGGTTGCTGCTCATTCAACTCCTGCTAACCCTGGCCATTGCCAGTCTCGGTCTGGCGAATCCCAGCGTCAGTCCATTCGGCGTCGCAATCGCCGCCTTGCTCGTCACCTTTTTCTCGGCCTCGCAGGACATCGTTATTGACGCTTACCGTCGCGAGTCCCTGGCCGACGACGAACAGGGCCTGGGCGCTTCGTTCTATGTCAACGGTTACCGCGTAGGAATGCTACTGGCTTCCGGCGGCGGACTGATTCTGGCCGATTTCATCCCCTTTGTCTGGGTTTATTTCCTGATGGCCGTCGCCATGCTGGCGGGTATCGTCACGACCTTATTCGCCCGCGAGCCAGATGTAGCGGTTGGGACGCCGAAAACTTTGTACGAAGCCGTCGTGCAACCGTTCCTGGAATATTTCTCCCGCCGGAACGCCGTGTGGATTCTGCTGTTCATTCTGCTCTACAAGATCGGCGATACCATGGCGACTTATATCACTACGCCGTTTTACCTGGATCTCGGGTTCAGCAAGACCGAAATCGGTGCAGTGGTCAAATTGTTCGGCTTCTGGGCGACGGTGATCGGCGGCTTGATCGGTGGGATGCTCATCCTGCGCTGGGGGATCTACCGGTCGCTGTGGCGTTTTGGCCTGTTGCAAATGATCACCATTCTTGGCTTTGTGGTTCTGGCTCAGGTGGGCCACAGCGTTCCGGCGCTGGCGCTGGTCATCACTGGTGAAAACCTGGCGGGCGGCATGGGCACCAGCGCCTACATTGCGTTCATGGCCAGTCTGACCAACAAAAAATTCACCGCGACTCAATACGCCCTGCTCTCCAGCCTGATGGGCATTCCCCGGGTGATTCTGTCCGCGCCTACTGGTTATCTGGCCGAGTTGTTCGGCTGGGAAGGGTTTTTCTGGTTCTGTACCCTGACTGCGCTTCCCGGTCTCTGGTTGTTGACCCGGTTTCGCGCGTGGATGGAGCCGGACCAGGATAAGCAGGCTGGAGAACCTGCGGTTGAAATCGTCAAAAACTGAAACCAGGGCGATTCAGGCCGTATTCACTGCGACCGCGTTAATTTTCATCCTATCTTTTAATCGATGAATCCACGACGAGGTGCTCACCATGAAGAAAAGCCTGATGCTAGCCACTGCGGGACTGGTTATGGCGTTCGGAGTGCAAATGCAGGCGCAAGCCATGCAATGGAACACGATTCGTCCCGGGGCTACCTATCGCTCGTTTAATTTGCGCGTAGCCGCGCCCGATATATGTCAGCGCGCTTGTTTGAATGATCGTCACTGCCGGTCCTGGACGTATGTCAAACCCTATACGCTGTACGGCGCACGACCGCGTTGCCTTTTGAAAAACGCGGTCCCGCGCGCGCGCCGCGACCGGTGTTGCGTGTCCGGAGTCAAGTCATGGCGCTATCGCCGCTACTGATCCACTGTGGCCCGAACCGACCCGCCATTGACCGTCGATCCCAGAGATCGGGAACTGTTCCGGCAGACGGTCGGGACGGTCAAGCCAGTGCGTTGCGACCGGATTGACCCTGTTCCGATGCATCCCGCGCCGATTCCCCACTTCAGCGAAGCGGACGAACAACAGGTCCTGGCTGACATGATCTCCGATTATTTCGAACCTGCGGATCTGGAGACCGGCGAGGAATTGTATTACCGCCGCGAGGGGGTGCAACAAGCCGTATTACGTAAGTTGCGGCGCGGGCATTTTCAGGTTGGAGCGGCGCTGGACTTGCATGGCATGAGCGTCGCGGCGGCCAAGCAGGCGCTCACGATTTTCTTGCATGACGTCCGCCGCGAGGACATTTCCTGCGTGCGGATTATTCATGGCAAAGGCAAGGGTTCCCGTCACCGGGGGCCGATCCTCAAGCAAAAGGTCAATCACTGGTTGCGCCAGCGCGATGACATACTGGCGTTTTGCTCGGCGCGTGCGGTAGATGGAGGAACGGGCGCAGTTTACGTGTTGCTGCGGCGTACTTAGGCCAGAGAACGCGATTTCAACCGCCCCGGCGAGGGCCGAGTGTGTCCTGGAGAAATGGCAGCCATTCGTTAAAGAGGCGCAGAACTTCCGGATCTTGTCGCAGTCCGTCGATAACATGCGCGCCGAAAGCGCTGCCGCCCACGCCATAATAACCAACTGCGCCGCCGCCAATGGCGATGCCTCCCAGTGCGCCGCCACCGACCGCAATGCCGCCAATGGCCAGTCCGCCAATCGCCAGCAACCCGGTAGCAAGGCCACCTATCCCGAATAATAAGCCCAATGCCAATCCGCCGATCGCGATCCCGCCCCGGGCAATGCCGCCGATCGCTAACACTCCTGTAGCGAAATCGCCGATGGCGATAATGCCCCGGGCATGGCCGCGCAATTCGCCCTTCTCCAGGTCGGGTCCCATAGCGATATCGTAAAAAGGCAGACCCCAAAACATTGTTACCGAACGCTTGCGAATGCCACGAATGCCACGATAACCATAACCGCGTTGTTTTAGCATGGCCATTTCCTTTTCGAGGGCAGCAATGCGTTGCTTGAGCTGGGCATTGTCATCTTTCACGCGGATTTCTCCAGCTTAAAAATTCGACGCAAAACGCCTTCAGATATTAAACCCCTTGATCAACCGATTCCTTCCACTCTGTTTAGCACGATACAGCGCGCTATCCGCCCGGTGCAGCCAGCTTGATGCATCCTTATCCGCTACGCTAAGTTCCGCGATGCCAACAGAGACCGTAAAGCGCAATTCCCGACCCAGGTAGTCGAGATGCAAATTGCGCGCGGCATGCAGAAGTCTTTCGCCAAGCATCCCAGCAGCATCCATCGCGGTTTCCTGCAAAATAATCGTGAACTCCTCGCCGCCATAGCGCGCGACAAAATCACTGCGCCGCGGAAAAGTTTGAGTGCAACAATCGGCGAATTGCCTGAGAACCAGATCGCCAGCGGGATGACCGAATTGATCATTGATCCGCTTGAAATGATCGATGTCTACCATGATCAGGCACACCGGCTGGCTGGAAAGTCTGCCCAAATCAAAAGTACGTAGCAATTGCTGGTCAAAAGCCTTGCGATTGTAAAGCTGGGTGAGTCCATCCAACTCCATCTCCCGGCGCGCTTCGCTCAACTCGGCTCGCATGGCTTTGAGCTTGTTCGTCAACTCCTCCAGCAAACTTTGATGGGTATGCTGACGGGATTCGGCAATACAGCCAATAGCGTTGATCACCTGAATTGCTTCGCGTTTGATATCATCGAGCGATGCGTTGCTCTCGATCACGCTTTTCAGATAATTGAGCTGGTCAACGATTTCCGTTTGCTCTTCCTCATCCTGATTCAGCACCTTGCCCAAGGTGTTGATCAAATCCCCTAGTACTTGGCGGATATCCTTGAGGCTACCCGTAACATAGGCGCTTTCCCGCTTGCGCAACTGCGTCGCAAACTCACGTAATCCCAACCAGTTACGATCTGCCTGTCGGCCAGCATCCACCGCATCGGGGTCAGCGCCAGGGCATGGCGCGGCCACCAGAACGTGGCGCGCCCACTTTTGACAGAGTTCCTTGATAGTTTGGGCGCTCAGTTGATCGAGATCAAAAGCGTACTTGCCCCAAATGCGCAATAACTCCCCCGTCGCATCCAGCGCCGGATCAGCCATGATAGGCAGGGTCGGACTATCAACTGGAGCAACAGGCGATTTCTGGTCGGTTTTTTTATCCCAAAACATAAGCGCCCCACATCAGGAAGTTGGAAATGTAAAGCAAGTATCGCTTAAATTGGCTCCCGGCAAAACTAAGCAGAATATCCCCTGGCGACTCTCCATGAAGGATAGTTCCTGACACCGGGCGCTTCCAATCGGTCCATATTGACCCGATGTAAAAAATTCAGCTGCTTGAGTGACAAGGCATGTCAGGATTTTTTACACTCAGGGCAATCAAGCACTCAGGTTGTTTCGAGAATTTTTTTAAAAAAATATCATTTTTTCATAATCTTAACAAACTAAAATCCAGAAAGACATTGATTTAAACATCAGAATTTTTTTACACAAGGTGTTTTGGCGCAAGTTATTTGGTCCTGTAAATTTTCCTGTGATAGACAAACCATAGGGTATACTGATATCTAACTTTTTGCTTTTTCAAGAACTCTTTTGGAGCCGGCCTATTAGGGCATTGATTGATTTTGAAAAAGGGCGAAATCCATGGAAGGCTGCCGATCGGGCGGCGGCTGAGGATGCGTCCAGAAATTCTGTAAAAAACCACGCCTCCTCTTTGATCTGGAGAAGCGCCATGCCGACCGTTGAATTGATTCTTCGTGATGATGAAGGTCGTATTATTGATCATCGATCCACACGAACATATTCTTTGGATTGGAGAAATCAAAGCTTGCATTGTATTGAAGGTGCAGTTGAAGAATTTAAGAAAAATGCACTACCGGATCTTCAGGCTGATTTGTTAGAAGCGGCTCAAAACATCTTTATTCAGGATAAAAAAAAGACTTGATTTGCAATGGGACAACACCCATCAAGATTAAGACGCTTCATGGACCTTTTGAATTTAGACTTCAGCGATTTATTGATCGAGAATACCCTAGTTTGCCTCATCGAACCTACTTTGATTTGACGGATCAATTTCAGGAAGATTATGTGAGTGATCGGTTAAAAGAATTCTCCGCTTATTATAGCAATCGCTTAAGCTATATCGATGTATCCGATTTAATAGAGAGGGTCACCGGGTTCCGACAACTCAGTGACCAAAAAATCCACCATGTGGTGGTTGAAAAGGCGCAAGCGCTCAGTCAAGCGTGCGTCGCGCAAGTGGAAGAAACCTTATCGAAGACGAGTGGTTCTGTCATCAACATTGACCCTGATGTTGATATTTACGACCCAGAAAGTCGGGAAATTCTGATTTTCGAAGATGCCATTCAAGTCCGTGGTCAGAAAGAAAATCGTATAAGAAAACAATCAGTTATAAAGGAAGAAGTGCCAGAGAAATCCGCACCGAAGAAGACGTCTGCCGTATCGAGTGACGTCATTCTCTTTGAAAATAAAGACGGCGATCTTGAATACCTGACCGCACCGATTGATCGACAGGGGAAAGCGATCATTCCGGTTGCTGATATTCTGAAAAGCCGGGTGATTGAAGATTATGGGAAAGAAGAAAAGCCATTGCCGATTATCGCGATTACAGATGGCGCAAAAATCATTCGTGAGCATCTTTGGGCGGTATTTGGTATCACCGTGCTGATTATCCTGGATTGGTACCATCTTGGTAAAAAAATTCGTGATTTAATGAGTATGATTGCCTTGAATAAGGATGAGAAGAATCAGCATCTAAAGTTTATGTTCTATCACCTCTGGCGTGGTGATGTTGTCACGGTTTTGAATTACTTAGTCGAGCAGGTGCAACCCAAAAATGCAGAAAAGCATCTTGAACTGATCAATTATCTTGAAAAACATCAGCATGAAATTATCGATTATCGAAGTCGTCAGATTGCAGGCAAACCCATCGGAAGTGGTTCTATCGAGAAAGGCTGTGATCAAGTTATCGGACGTCGTCAGAAGAAAAAAGGGATGAGTTGGCGTCCTGCAGGAAGTCGAAGTTTAGGCATTTTAAAGGTGATCGAACTCAATAATGAATGGGATTCTGTCTGGTTTCCTCAAGAAGCCGCGAATGATCCGTCAAACTTGCGGTTAGTTTCAAACGCATAGAGCATCACAGGAAAATTTACAGGAGGAGTTATTTTGTGGTTTTATATATAAAATTCATAATATTATAATTTTGGAATAAAAATTGCTTTAATTTTAGTAAAATTTATCTCTACTTTGGGATCCATCCAAAATGAAATTGAACCGGAACAAAGCCTTGTTGATGGCGTATGCCCTGGGGCTTGGTCTGAGCGCCGAAAGCATGGCCGGCGATATCAACATCACTGACGGCAAGTTGCAAGACTGGGGATTATTCACCAATAGCAGTGGCCGTCAACCGTGGACGCCAGAGGGCAATCCAAACGATAAGAATGGCTTTGGCCAATACGTGCATGATGGTCTCACGATTTACTATACCTTTGAGGACTACACCGGTGGTAGTAACGGACGCGTTGATCCTGGTTACGGTGGCCAAGCCTACGACGCTGAGGCGCTTTATGTAACCTGGGATGCCAATAATCTTTATATTGCCTTGGTCACTGGCCATAACCCGAACACCAAGCAAAATCCTCCTGGAGCTTATAGTGCTGGAGATTTCGCGCTGAATTTCTGGAGCGGCGCGAATAACGGCATTTACGATTTTGGCATTCGCACCCCCCATAATTTCAACTCCAGTAGTAATCCAGATAACATCGGCCTATTCACCACTGATGTGTATGAAACGACCAACGATGATTGGCTGAAAGACCCATTTTGGAACACTGAAGCAGTAACGTCGCTGGACATGTCCAAATCGCCGGATAAAGTGGGTTCAGCGGCGATGAAAGTAACCAAGTTGCCCGGCGCCCTCGACATTGGTCCTGGCCCTGCCAACGATTCACATTGGCTCTACGAAGTCAGTGTTGACAAGAGCGTTTTTGGCGATGCGTTCACCAAATACACCGATCTGGATATTAGCTGGACCATGAACTGCGCCAATGACGTGATCACGGTTCGGGATGATATTCTAACGATCGACGAACCGCCGGTTTGGGCGTTGCTGGGTTCGACCCTACCTGTAGTGTTCTGGCGTCGGCGTCGTTCTGCAATACGCTAAGCCGCAATTCCATGCAAGACGGGCGCGGGCGCAGCTCATCATCGGCCACTGCCGCGCCCGTCGGCTTTTTTTACGCCGCTACCGACGGCAATCCCGCCAAGGCCATCGCCAGTTCAGCCTCATCGTAGCTCTGATCGGTCAAATTACCAGCAAAGTAATCCATATAGGCTTGCATATCGAAATGACCGTGGCCACAGAGATTGAACAGAATCGCCCGGCTCACGCCTTCTTCCTTGCAACGTAGAGCTTCGTCAATCGCTCCCTTTACCGCATGATTCGCCTCCGGGGCTGGCAGGATGCCCTCGGCGCGTGCGAACTGTACGCCTGCCTCGAAGCAACCAAGTTGATGGTAGGCACGGGCTTCGATCAACCCCAATTCCTTGACATGGCTGACCAGCGGCGCCATGCCGTGATAACGCAGGCCACCGGCATGAAAACCAGGCGGAGTGAACGTTGAACCTAGTGTATGCATTTTGGTTAATGGCGTCAGATGCGCAGTATCGCCAAAGTCGTAAGCGTATGGACCACGAGTCAGACTGGGACAGGCCGCCGGTTCAATCGCGATGATGCGCGCTTTTCGACCGCCACGCAGTTCGGCGCCAATAAACGGGAAGGCAATGCCAGCAAAGTTGGAGCCGCCGCCGGTGCAACCGATGACCACATCGGGATAGTCATTGGCCATTTCCAGTTGCACCAGGGCTTCTAGACCCACCACCGTCTGATGTAACAGAACGTGATTGAGCACCGAACCTAGCGCGTATTTGG
Organism: Gammaproteobacteria bacterium; assembly: GCA_024235095.1. Classification (NCBI taxonomy): domain Bacteria; kingdom Pseudomonadati; phylum Pseudomonadota; class Gammaproteobacteria; species Gammaproteobacteria bacterium. The sequence goes on along the minus strand of JACKNC010000001.1, from coordinate 1,940,877 downwards.
TATCGTCGCGTTGCGCAGCGACTTCGACCGCCTCGGAGATCGCGATGCCCAGGCTGCCGGGATGATCAGGCCGCTGGGCCAGAATCGCTCGCCCCGAGGCGGTTTCCTCGGACGGAGAAGCGACGCAACGTGCGCCATAAGTTTCCATTAAGGCGCGACGATAAGGTTTCTGATTGTAGGAAACCCGCACCATGAATACCTGCACCTCGATGCCGAACAAGGCTCCGGCGAACGCCAGTGAAGAACCCCATTGCCCAGCGCCAGTTTCTGTGGCGATCCGTTTAATGCCGGCTTCCTTGTTGTAAAAGGCTTGCGCGACCGCGGTGTTGGGTTTGTGACTGCCTGCCGGGCTGACGCCTTCGTATTTGTAGTAAATCCTTGCCGGAGTGTCGAGCGCCTTCTCCAGGCGGCGGGCGCGATACAGCGGACTGGGCCGCCACTGCCGGTAAATATCGCGCACCGGTTCCGGGATTTCAATGTCCCGCTCACTGGCGACCTCCTGCTGGATCAGCGTCATGGGAAACAGCGGCGCCAGATCATCCGGGCCAATCGGTTGCAGAGCGCCGGGATGCAACACTGGCGGCGGCGGCGCAGGTAAATCGGCAACCAGATTGTACCAGAATTTAGGCATTCGGGTTTCGTCGAGTACGTATTTGACGGATTCAGTCATATCGGTTCCTGAAAAGGCATCCGCCCTGTGGGCGGTTCGGGTTGCTCCCGCTCGCCGGACAGGGCGGGTCTTGAAAGTTTGATGCGCGCTGCCGGAAGCGCCAATTTCATTTTAGCGCAAGTTCAACAGAGACGAGTATAGAGGCATCAGGAACGGAAACAGGAAGTTACTCCTGAATTTGTCCGGCTTGCACGTGGAAAGACCACAAACGCTTAGTCCCCGCGCCAGTAAATCCACCATCCGGCAAACAACAATCCGCCTCCCACCAGCCAGCCTTCCGACTGGAGCAGGATGAGCACCCCGCCGATAATACAGGCTGCGGCGACAATGGCGCCGCGCAACCCGACCAGTGTGTGTTGTGTAGAAGACAATGACGGAGTTGATTCCAACCGATGACCGGATTGCGCCAGCAACTCTGGCAATCGACTGGCTAAATCCAGGAGTTCCGGGCCATTACGCCATAATTCCCGTCCGAAACGTTTTAACTGAAACTGTTCGCGGAAAATGCGCTCGATGTGGGTCCGGGAAATCGCCACCACATCCAGCTCAGGTTCGACCATCCGCCCCACCCCTTCAAAAGTGACCAGCGCCTTGACCATCAGCACCAGATCGACCCGGAAATACATGCAGTGGCGGCCCCCCAAACGCATTGATTCCAGGATGAGTCGAGCAATGCTGAACTCGCCACGAGCGGCGCGCAGTAAAAAGCGCTGTGACAGTTCCACAACTGAACGCCGGAAGCCGGCTAGATCACCGCCGCCCGGTCCTGGCCGGGCAATTTCGCAAAGATGTTGGGCCGCTTTATCGATATCACCATTGACCAGCGAATAGTAGTAGTACAGCAATCGCCGGCGGGTTTGCTCCTCAAAGCGTCCAACCATGCCTAGGTCAATAAAGCCGATCCGTAAGGGCGGTCCTGGTAAAATCAGTAGATTGCCGGCGTGCAAGTCAGCATGAAAGAACCCATGCTGGTACAGCATCCGCAAAATGGCTCGCGCCCCCAAGTGAGCAATCTGCATCCGCTCTGAATCCTCCAATGCGAAGGTCGCCGGCGCTCCTGGTTTGAACCCGTTCAGAAACTCCATTGTTAACACACTGTCGGTGCTGAGTTCCCGATGCATGACCGGGAACACGATCGCTGGATCCTGCTCAAACTGGGCAGTGAAGATATCGCCGTTATCCGCTTCGACAGTCAAATCTAGTTCGCGAGTCGTATAACTACGAAATTCCTCGATAATGGCAACGATCTCGTACTGAGGTATGAACGGTTCTAGCACCACGCCCAGCCAACCTAATAATCGAAGATCCACCAACACCAACTCGCGCACCCCAGGTTTAAGCACCTTAACCACGACCGCCTGCCCATCGCGGGTTGTAGCACGATGGACTTGGGCCAGCGATGCCGAACCCAAAGGCTGTTCCTCAATGTGGAGAAACAACTCGGTCAAAGGGCGCTCCAACTCAGCTTCGATCAAAGTGTGAATGATTGAGAAAGATACAGCTGGCGCCTGATCGAACAGATTTTTCAATTCATCTGTAATGGCGTGTGGTAACATATCTTCACGCACTGCCAGAATCTGGCCAAGCTTAATGTAAGTCGGTCCGAGCCGCTCCAGACGGTAGCGCAGTTGAGTCGCAAACGACAGGTTGACCAGCTCAGGATCAAGCCCGCGCTCCACCAAGGCCGCCGCCAATCGGAGCGGCCAGTGACTACGACGATGCCGCCATTCCGGAGGCAGACTGCGAACGTGGGCTAATAAACCGCCGCTCAGTAAACCGAGTAACTGATGAATGACCGTCAGCAAACGCCGTAATAACCACCGACGACGCGCCGGGAATCGCATGGGGACTGTTTGGATTGACATAAGCGTCGTAAACTTGCGGGTAGCGACTGGCGGGAGGGGATATGCAAACCACCAATACCGGCTCTGATCATCAGCCCTTCGGACCGAAGGAGCTTAAGCGTTTTTATCATAATGCCACTTTTGATGCTGCTTGCGAGGATATCCTGAAGAGTATTCGGGAACGAAGAGGCATTATTCTGCTGACAGGAGAAGCCGGTGTCGGCAAGACGCTAGTGTTGCGTCATTGCATGGCGGAAGCCAGCGATGTCCACTTTGTACTACTGACCAACGCCAGCCTCGACTTTCCTGATATTCTGAATTATCTATGCGCCCATCTAGAATTGCCGGCTGACCATCTGGACGCCGGTCAGCAAAGCCGATTGTTGCTGGATATGCTGGCGGCGCGCGCGCGCCGCGATCAGATTATCGCACTATTAATTGACGACGCTCACCATCTGCGCCTCAGCGTTTTGCGCCATCTGTACGATTTCGTGGAGATGCCCGCAGTCCCCGCGCATCGTCTGCAAGTCGTATTGACCGGATTGCCGGATATCGAGGGCAAACTGCGCCAACCCGAGTTGCACCGACTCCAGACCAGTATTGCGGTGCGCTGTCGCCTCGACATCCTGAGCGATCAGGAAACGAAAAAATTTATCCGCCACCAATTTGAAACCGCCGAGCACTGGGATGGTAGCCAGCCCCCGGATGCGGTGACTGAGCGCATCGTCCAATATTGTCAAGGCATTCCACGCGCTATCGTCATGCTCTGCGATACCTTGCTGCTGTTTGCAAGCCTGGAAGCCGATGGGGAAATTACCCAGGCGCTGGTTGATGAAGCAGCCCGAAGTTGTTTTCTGAACGAACCTGCCCAAAAATCGCTGGCGTCGAATGCTGATAATCCGCCGGGCACGACTGAGGCGATGCCTTCCTTGTCGGACAATAAGGGGGGATTCGATCTGGATTTTCCCGATCTGGGCCTGAGTTTCGATTTCGATCTGGAAGAAACTCTGAAGACGGATGCAAACAGCCCGGTCGAATCGGCACCGGACGAAACGATTCTCGTCCTACCCTCGGACGAGACCTTGCCGCCAACACAGCTGGTCATCGAAGAAACGCCAATACCGCTAGAGTTGCCTCCCGCCAGCAAACCGACCGAGACCGGCGCCGAACCGCGCAAGACAACCGCCATATCGCCGTCCCTACGCGAGTTCGCTAACCTGCTCAGCGACCTGGGAGTAAAACAGGATCGCAAGGAGGCCCAGGACCGTGAAGCGCTACAGTATTTTCGAAACCGGTATCTGCGCTGGCTGCATGACAGTGATTCAGTGCAACGGGATGAACACGAGCGAAGATTTGCGCGGTTGCAGGAAACTCGACAACCCGTGCTGATCGGTTTGGCAACCGCGGCTCCGGTATTACCTGGGCGGAATGGCGTACTCTGCGCCTTGCTTATTAATCCTACCTGGTGGCTGTACCGGGAAATCCAGTTGCATGTGCGCAGTCCTGATCTGGTCTTCGCTCAGGATGGGCAAGCACCCCCGGTCCGGTTGCTGGATGGCCGTGACGCCCAACCGGTTTATCTGGATTATCGTCTACTCCACACAGAACCGGCGCGAGCAACGCTCTGGCTGGAACTCGAACTCTGCGATCATCGCGGAGAATGGTCGGTTTACGCGAACCGGCTAGAGATTCGCCTGGATTTTTCGCCCGGAAGTCAGGAAAGTCCCAAGATGGAAGCCGGATCGGGCGTTGAGCCTGCCTGTGATCGGTTCTGGCCGGATCTTCCTGTGGCTGGATCAGATGCTGGAGTATGGCTGTCGGGTGCGATAGGGAGCGGAAATCTGGCCTGTACCCTCCTGCTCGAACTGGAAGACAATCCCGAGCATACTCACCACCTGCGCACAACCAATGAACAGACGCTGAGCCGGGGCACCCCGCTGACCCGGGCCTTGTTGTTGGCTGTTGATCCGGCGCAGGCTCCAGCGCGCATCGAATTGGTCTCTCGTCCCTTTATGATTTTTGGTCGACAGAGTGCTGCTGGGGCTGGATTTGGCGATTTCACGTTGGGTTTCATCCCGAAATACAGTCGGATTTCCCGCTTACATTGTGTGGTCTGTGCGCTGGGCGATCAATTAGCGTTAATGGCGGTCAGCGATCACGGTCATACCTATACGGGGCGCAACGGCCAGCGGCTGGATCGCGGGTGCTGGGAAATACTGGAAACGGATGATGTAGTCGATGTTTGCGACTTGTACCACTTGCGGCTCTCTGTGGCTTGGGATCATAAAAAAGAGCGCGAGACGCTGGACTGGGATCTCCAGGAGCCGCGCGACCGCTTCGGCCACTATCTGCTGGAACTGGTTGAGGTGCTGCGTCAACGCGACCAGCAGGCCGACAACAACGAGTTACGGGTCAATCTCCGCAACCGTTACCTCCACTTGATGCGCATGCAGGATCGAGTAGCCGAATTGAATGGCGTCGGTAATCCCGGCGCGTTGCATTATGTCCGCTTTGAGCGCGATGACGCGGCCCACCAGCAGGTCGTGCACTACTATGTGCCCAAGTGGCTGCCCATTGGCGCTTCCCCACAGGATGGTTTGCGTATCAACGCGCCGGATGTGATCCCTCATCATGCGGAATTGTTATTTCGGGACGGCATGTACTGGATCCAGAATCTGGGGGCATCGGGTTCGGTGCAGGTCGGCTGCCACGGGTTGGCGACCAATGAGGTGCTAGCGCTGGAGACCGGCGATTCGCTGGCGATTGGCTCGGCGCGGTTCACGTTCGAGGGGTATTAGTCGCCGAGCACACATGGCGACTGCTAACCCAATATCAAGCACGACAACATGGTAAGGTTCTGACTTCCCCATGAATTCGGGGCGCCAACGCCATCCGTGGCGACATCCACCGCAAATCCAGCCTGTTCCAGTTCAGTTCGCAAGCGATCGCCCGATAGCGTATCGTTTTCGACCAATAACAGGCGCATGATGACGAATCCTGTTTTGGTGGAGTGTGTTAGTTTTCGGTCAGTAGACCGCCGGGAGTCGGCGGTAGCCTCGGCATAATTTGTTGCGGAAACGGGCCGTCTAATGCTCTGAGGAAAGCGACGATGTCCTGGATCTCAGCATCATTCAAATCTTTGTTAAGCTGGGTCTTGGCCATGACACGCACCGCTTCGTCGAGGCTTTTGACTGAACCGTTGTGGAAGTACGGCGCGGTGTAAGTCAGATTGCGCAGCGTCTGCACCCGCCACAAATATTTGTCCTCCTCCTTTTGAGTGACAGTGTAGCGGCCTGGATCCTCAGTCAGCTTGTACTGGGTTTCGTATGGGCTGCCAGCGAAGACCGGGAATTTCATTAAGAAACCCTGACCCGCCGGCATGTTGGTGGAACCATTAAAAGCCGGACCGGAGTGACAGGCCGTGCAACCGGTTTTGGCAAAGGCATCCATACCTCTAATCTGCTGCTCAGTCATGGCTTTTTTATCGCCCTTGACATAACGATCGTAAGCGCTGTTCGGCGTGATCAGGGTGCGCTCATAAGCTGCGATGGCTTTAGCCGCGTTGTCCATGGTTATAGCGTCTTTACCAAACGCTGCTTCGAAATAAGGTTGGTAACCGGGAATCGCCTGGATGCGGCCAATGGTGGCGTCCAGGTTCGGCATGCCCATTTCAATCGGATTAGCCGGCGGTCCTTTGGCCTGCTCTTCGAGAGAGGGCGCGCGGCCATCCCAAAACTGTGCTGAGTTGAACGCCGCATTCCAGACAGTTGGCGCGTTGCGACCGCCGACCTGCCCATGAACGCCTATGGACGTAGGCCGGTGATCATCGCCGCCCTCCATTACGTTGTGGCAAGAAAAGCAGGACACGGTGCCGGTTGAGGAAAAGCGGGTATCGAAATACAGCATCTTGCCAAGTGTGACCTTGGCTTCAGTGGTTGGATTATCCGCGGGATCGGGCGCTTTTTCGGGCAGCGCCGACCAGCGGCTGTCAGTAGCCGATACGGGTACGCTCAAGGTGGTCAAGCTAACTAGCAGATAGATCGCTGGTTTTCTCATAACTGGATTCTTTAATCTTTAGTGGATATGAGGTTTCGTGAAAGAAATCCCTTAAGAAGTGGGTGGGTAGCCCGGCATTTTCCCGCATGGCTCGTTCTGTCTGGAGAAATGGTCATAAGGAAATTGACATAAGTTCTACTTTGTCGGATTTATATTTTTGATTTATTTAAATAATCATAATTCGATTTTGATCACAAGGCAAGCTGGATGAGGCGGCCTACGAAAGAGACTTCCCCAGAGGCAGCAAAAAAACGCGACCGCGGGTACGAAGGATAGTGGCTTGCTAGTCGGGATGGGTCCAGCAGCTCCTGGACTTTCGTGATCGCTTCAGAGAGCATTTCCGCCAATCACGCTGAAAATATCACCAACATCGTCCGTGATGTCGTAACTTTGTATAAAGTGGTAGCCTGCTGCTGCGCTTCAAGCCCGCTTGCGCCCGGTGATCATGGCGTGAGCGAGATTCTCCCGGTGCAGTAAACTTTCCCATATCACGCCGGTGAGGTGCCCGACGACTAGGATCAGCGTGAAGTTTGCAAAGAATTCATGAGTTTCCTTGGCAATGTCGATCAGACTATCGCTGCTGTTTACCAATAATCCGGCCAGCGGTCCCATCCCCTTGTCAGCGCCGTAGAGTATTAAACCAGCGGTGACGGTGACGGTGAGGCTCAACAACAAAATGATGATCATTGCACCACCGGCGGGGTTGTGGCCGAGATGGCGGGGCGCGCGCAACGTCAATACCTGTTGGGTATAAGTGAAAATTTCACGTGGACTGCGCACGAAGTCACTGAACCGGGCGTAAGGGGGGCCGGTGAAACCCCAGATCAGGCGAAAAATCAGCAGTCCGACAATAGTATAGCCGGACCAGACATGGATAGTTTGTAACAACGCTCCATCGACGTTTTCCAGAAGATCTTCAAACAACTCGCCCTGGCTGAAATAGGCCAGCGTAAAGGCGATGACCAGGCTCCAGTGAAACAGGCGAACCCAGAGATCCCAAACGGTGATTTCGGTGGTATTGCGGTCGGTCATGACAGGATGCTGTATCGGTGATGCCTCCATCGTAGCAAAAGCGCCAACGCGGAGGCGGGTTTATGCGCAGGAAAAGCTGTGGTGGTTACTCGCTCTTTTCGTCGACCAGCGCCCCAGTCGCGATCTCGTAGTACACCTTCCATTTTTTTCCGTCAGCACCATCAATTTTGACTTCCCAGGTCTGTTTGCCTTTATGACCATCCTCATACGCTTTGGTGACTTTGCCTGGATGCGCCTTGATTGCCATTTCCACGGCCTGCTCCTTGGTGATTTTGCCAGAGGTTACAGCGGCGGACGAGCTGGTGGCTGGCGCTATCATCTCCTTAGTTTCAGAAGCGGAGGCAGGGAGGGTGCAAAGGGTGGCGGCGAGAGTGGCGGCAACGAACAGCGATTTACGAATAATCATTAAGATTTCCTTAATTAAAGTGGATCGAGAATAGGGCGGGTCACCGCCGGTTATCGTGGCCAAAGCCCCCTCCGAACGCGACCTTGAGCGACACTTTAACGCACGTACCTTAAACCAAGCTGAAATTCATTAGTCCAACGGTCGGCTAGTAAAGTGGTTAGCCTATAATCACAATATTCATTGAGCCACTGCCTCCAACCTGATGACTTACTTTTGGAGTCTGTCATGAAATCCCGTTATCGTTTATTGACTTTTCCCTTACGCACTCTGGCGCTGGGTTGCTGCCTGGGAGTCGGCGTCACCATTGGACTAGTGAGCTGCGGTGATCGCACCACCGATGTCGAGCATGTTCAGCGAGCCCGGGAATATCAAACCAAGCAAGAGTGGCAAGCCAGCGTTATCGAACTCAAAAACGCCTTGCAGAAGAATCCGGAGAACCGCGATGCCCGGTTGCTGCTGGGGCAAATTTATGTGAAGACCGGCAACGGCGCGCCCGCGGAGAAGGAGTTGCAACGCGCTCAGGAGTTGGGCGCCGAGCGCAACGCCTGGCTGTTGCCACTGGCGCGATCCTACTTGCTGCAAGGCCAGAATCAAAAAGTGCTGGAGCTGACTCCGGAAGAAAGTGATTCGCCAGCGACTCAAGCAACACTGCGGGCGTTGCACGGACTTGCTCAACTGGCGCTTGGACAACCCGACGCCGCTAAAACCAGTCTGGATCAGGCGCTGGCATTGCAGCCAAACGATCCCGACGCTTTGCTGGGCCTGGGCCAGTTGGCGCTGATCAACCGCAACTACAGCGAGGCCGAAGCCTTCGCCAGCAAGGCCAGTGAGCAGAATCCGGATGACCTGCGACCCTGGTTTATCAAAGTGCGGTTGCATCGCTTGCAAAATGATGATCCGGCAACGCTCAAAGCCTTGCAGCGCATTCTCGAACTACAACCGGAAAACGCTGCCGCTCTGTTGGAGCAGGCGCAGATCCTGATCGCCCAGGGCAAGCAGGATGAAGCCCTGGCCGATGTCGAAACCGTTCGCAAGCGCCAACCGAATCTGCCGGAGGCCAATTATCTGCGCGGCAGCATCCTGTTCCAGAAGAAGGAACTGACCCCGGCTCAGGATGCCTTGCTGCAGGTGCTAAGAGTCGCGCCCGACCATCCTGGCAGTCAGTTCTTGTTGGGCTCCATCAATTATGAACAAGGCAATTTAGGGTTGGCCGAACAGTACCTGACGTCATTCGTTGGCCGCCTGCCCAGCTATCTGCCAGCGCGTCTGCTGCTGGCCGCTACCCAGCTTAAGCTGGAAAAACCAGATCAGGCTATTAACACCCTGACGCCGGCGCTGGCCCAGTCGCCGGATGACGCCCAGTTGCTGGCCCTGCTCGGCAGCGCCTATCTGCAAAACCGGGATTACGCTAAAGGTTCGGAATATTTGCAGAAAGCAGCGCAGATTGCCCCGGATGCCGCCAATATCCGCACCCAGTTGGCGCTATCGCGGCTTGGAGAAGGTAAAGCCGGCGAGGCGGTTCGCGAACTGCAAGGGTTGGTCGATCTGGGACAGGACGTACTCCAGGCGGATCTGTTGCTGGTGCAAGCCTATTTGCAGCAGAAGGATTATGACAAGGCGATCACTGCCGCCAGCGAACTGGTGAAGAAAAAACCGGACGATCCGGTTGCGCATAACCTGTTAGGCGGAGCGTATCTGGCCAAGGGCGAGGATAAAAAAGCCCGTAGCGAATTTGAACGGGCGCTGCGGCTGAATCCGGACTTCAGCACTCCGGCGCTGAATCTCGCGTTGCTGGAATTGAAAGCCGGCAATCGTAACGCTGCCCGGGAATTGTATGAAAAGATCGTCGCCAAAGAACCCGGTAACCTGGGTGCCCTGCTGCGCCTGGCCGGACTGGCTGAACAGGCAGGACAGAGCGAGCAAACGCTGCGCTGGCTGGAACAGGCCTGGGATAAAAATCCTGCCTCCCTGGAAGCCGGTCTGGCGCTGATTGGCCAGTATCAGGCCGCCAACCTGAATGTGAAGGCGCTCAACGTAGCGCGCGGCCTGGAAGCGGCTAATCCCGAACATCCAGCCGCACAGCGGGCGCTCGGTCTGGCGCTGCTGGCGGATGGCCGGCCTGATGACGCTGTTAAAACGTTCCGCAAACTGGCCGAATTGCAGCCACAATCGCCGGAACCCTGGCATCTGATCGCCTTAACCCAGGCGCGTTCCCAGAAATTCAAAGAAGCCGCGGAAGCGATTAGCAGGGCGCTGGCGATTCAGGGCGACTATCTACCCTCGCTGGTGGCCCGCGTCGAATTGCAAGCACAGCAGGGGAAATTTGCTGAGGCGCTGACCGGCGCCAAGGCGCTGCAAAAACAGTTTGCCAATCTGAATGTGGGCTACCGCCTGGAAGGCAATCTGTACGTCCGACAAAAGGATTTCACCAAAGCACTGGCCGCTTATCAGGCCGCTTACGCCAAAACTCCGGACAGTCAAACCGTGCTCATGCTGGCCGGGGCGCAGCAGGTCACCGGCGACAGCGAAGCGGCGTTGAAGATATTACGCGACTGGCTGACGGCGCATCCGGACGATGTTCAAGTGCGTACTCGACTGGCGGCTGAGTTGCAACGTCTGGGAAGGCGCGAGGAAGCAATCGCTGAATATGAACGGCTCGCCAAGCGGGAAGCGGTGGACGAAGGCAGCGGTGCGATCACTCTGGACCGTGGCCTGCAGCAGGCGGATACCCTGTTGGTGCAGGCTTATCTCCAGCAAAAGGAATTCGACAAGGCGATCGCTGCTGCTAAGGATTTGACCGAAAAACGGCCGAATGAGTCGGGGGCGTTCAATCTGCTGGGTGCGGTCTATCTTGCGCAGGGCGATGACCAGGCGGCGCGAGCTGCCTTTGATCAGGCGTTGAAATTGCAACCCAACCATGTCCCTGCGCAAATGAACCTGGCGACGCTGGATGTCAAAAGCGGAAATCGGGCCGGCGCGCAGCTGCGCTATCGGCAGGTTCTGGAGCGGGATCCGGACAATTTCGCAGCCCTGATACGATTGTCGGCGCTGCTGGGGCGTACTGACGAGTCATTGCGTTTATTGGAGCAGGCTTGGAACCGGAGACCGGACTCCATCGATGTCGGTTTAGCCTTGGCCCAGGAATACACAAACCGTGGCGACAAGGATAAGGCGCTGACCGTAGTGCAAAATCTGGAAAAGGTGAAAGCAGACGATCCACGGGTTGTCCGGGCGATGGGTCTAACTCAAGCCAGCAATGGCAAGACAACCGAGGCGATCGCCAGCTTCCAGAAGTTAGCCAGTCTGTTGCCGCAATCGCCGGAACCCTGGTATCTGACGGCGATGGCGCAAAGCGCAGCCAAGAACGTTAGCGCTGCAACCAAGTCGCTGGACAAAGCCCTGGCCATTCAAAATAACTACTTACCAGCGCTGGTCGCCAAGGTGCAGTTGCAGCAACAAGGACAGGAAGTTGACCAGGCGCTGGAGGGCGTCCGCCACATTCAAGCCCTGTACCCGGATCAAATAACGGGCTATGTGCTGGAAGGCGATTTACATCTGCGACAAAAGGAATTTGCGCCAGCGGTAGAAGCTTATCAGTCGGCGTATGCCAAAACGCCCAATAACCAGACCGCGACGCGGTTGGCCAACGCCCAGTGGCAGGCCGGTGATCGGGAAGCAGCGCTAGCGACCTTGCGGCAATGGTTGACCAGTGAACCTAAGGACAATCGCGCGCGCTTGCAGTACGCGATGTATTTGCAAGAATCGAATCGTAAAACGGAAACGATTACGGAGTACGAACAACTGGCCGAGCGCTTGCCGGATAATCCCATAGTCCTGAACAATCTGGCCTGGTTCTACTACGAAACCGGCGATTCTCGCGCGCTGCGTTATGCGGAACGCGCGCATGACAAGGCGCCGGATAATCCGGAAGTGGCGGATACCCTGGGCTGGATTCTGGTGCAGCGCAATGAAGCGTTGCGTGGCCTGGAGTTCCTGGAAAAAGCAGCGGACAAGCTGCCAGATCAGCCTTCGGTGCGCTATCACCTGGCAGCGGCCTACGCCAAATTGGGACGCAAGGACGCTGCTCGGCAGGCATTGGAAAAACTGGCGGACGTTTCGGCGTTCCCGGAACAGGAAGAAGCGCGCAAGCTGTTGGAAAGCCTGAGACAGTAAAGACAGGTTGCTTCTATCCTCCTGTGACGGGTGGAAAAAACGCCACCTCATCGCCGTCTTGCACAGGGTGCGTCCATTCCGCATATTCCAGATTCACCGCCGCCAGCAGGTTTGATGGCGGCGGTGAATCTGGGTGTAACGCGGCCCAAATGCTGGCGACTGTCCACCCCTTAGCAAAGGGTAATTCATCGCTGGCGCGGCCTAGCTGGTCACGCAAACTGGCGAAGTATCTAATTTGAATAGCCATTTATTTTCCCTCATCATGCGCTGAAGAGACCTGAAAACACTGATCGGCTCCAAGATCAAAAGTTTATCTAGGCCCGTCTTTCGCTCAGCTGGGTCGTTAATAACCAACTAAATAGCATAAAAAATACAGATGCAAATATCTTATTTTCCGGGTAGACTGATTCCATTGAAATAGCTGGCGCTGCCTTGGCGTCCGCCATTCCCTTAATACCGCCACTGTTTTCGAGGACCCGCCATCTTATGAGCCGAACCTATCTGTTCACTTCCGAATCTGTCTCCGAGGGACATCCGGATAAAATCGCTGATCAGATTTCCGATGCCGTGCTGGATGCCATTATCGCTGAGGATCCCAGAGCGCGAGTCGCCTGCGAAACTCTGATCAAAACCGGCGTGGTTGTGCTGGCTGGAGAGATTACCACTTCGGCCTGGGTAGATTTCGACCAGATCGTGCGTGATACCGTCGTGGGCATCGGCTACGACAATTCCAACGTGGGTTTTGACGGCGCCACCTGCGCGGTGCTGTCCTGCATCGGCAAGCAATCCGCCAATATCGCGCAAGGCGTGGATCGCGCTAAGCCCGAGGAACAGGGCGCAGGCGATCAAGGTCTGATGTTTGGCTACGCCACTAACGAAACGGATGTACTGATGCCAGCGCCGATTACCTATGCTCATCGGTTGGTGCAGCGACAGGCGGAAATGCGCAAGAGCGGGGTGCTGCCCTGGTTGCGGCCTGACGCCAAGAGCCAGATCACCTTCCGCTATGAGGACAATCAGGTCGCCGGCGTCGAAGCCGTGGTGCTGTCAACCCAGCATGATGCCGACATTACTTACAAACTGCTGTGCGAAGCGGTGATGGAAAATATCGTCCTGCCCGTACTGCCTCCCGAATGGCTGGACAAGCATACTCAATATCACATTAACCCAACCGGCAGTTTCGTCATCGGCGGTCCCGTGGGTGATTGCGGCCTGACCGGACGCAAGATCATCGTCGATACCTACGGCGGTTCCGCCCATCACGGTGGCGGCGCTTTTTCCGGTAAAGACCCCTCCAAGGTCGATCGTTCCGCGGCTTACGCCGGGCGTTATGTAGCCAAGAACATTGTCGCCGCCGGCCTGGCGGACAAATGCGAAATCCAGGTCTCCTATGCGATTGGCGTCGCTGAGCCGACATCAATCAACGTCAATACCTTTGGCACCGGCAAGCTGGATGAAGATCGGCTGGTCACGATTATTCGCGGCCATTTCGATCTACGGCCTTACGGACTGGTCAAGATGCTGGACTTGATCCGACCCATCTATCGCAAGACGGCTGCTTATGGACACTTTGGCCGGGAAGAACCGGAATTTACCTGGGAGCGCACCGATCGGGCTGACGCGCTGCGCGAAGCCGCCGGACTTTAAGCCTTGTGATGCTCAGGGAACGATTCGTTGATGATTGCGGTCATTTGGCAAGCGATTGACCTGATCATCGTTAGTTTTTCCGCTTAATTGATTTTCCTGCCCCCCACGCCGAGGGGCGCTGCAGCGGTTATTGACCGTCAGGCTCGGTGTGGCATGGCTTTCACAAGCCAACGGCGCCCGTTCATTCCAACCCTGGAGAACGCCATGAACGCCGTCGTGCGCGAAAAACCGTTTACCGACTTTCACGTCGCCGATTTATCTCTGGCCGCTTGGGGCCGCAAGGAAATCGCCATCGCCGAAACCGAAATGCCGGGATTGATGGCGATTCGCGAGGAATACCGGGCGCAGCAACCGCTCAAGGGCGCCTGCATTGCCGGTTCCTTGCACATGACCATTCAGACGGCGGTGCTCATTGAAACCCTCGCTGATCTTGGCGCTGACATCCGCTGGGCTTCCTGCAATATCTTTTCGACTCAGGATCATGCCGCCGCTGCGATTGCCGCCGGCGGCGTTCCCGTCTTCGCTTACAAGGGCGAATCGCTGGTGGAATACTGGGATTTCACCCATCGCATTCTGGAATGGCCGAACGGCGGCGCGCCTAACATGATTCTCGACGATGGCGGTGACGCCACGTTGTTGGTGACGCTGGGCAGCCGGGCGGAACAAGATCGCTCACTCATTGCCAACCCTACTTGTGAAGAAGAACAAGTATTGTTCGCCGCGATTCGCCAGCGGCTGGAGCACCAGCCGGGTTGGTATGCAAAAATTCAAGCCAATATTCGCGGGGTGACGGAGGAAACGACGACCGGTGTTCACCGCCTGTACCAAATGGAAAAGGAAGGCCGCCTGCCCTTCCCGGCGTTTAACGTGAACGACTCGGTGACCAAATCCAAGTTCGATAATCTTTACGGATGCCGTGAATCGCTGGTGGATGGCATCAAGCGGGCTACCGACGTGATGATCGCTGGAAAAATTGCGGTAGTTCTTGGCTATGGCGATGTAGGCAAGGGCTGCGCCCAGTCGCTGCGGGGTCTAGGCGCAACAGTGTGGGTCACGGAGATCGACCCGATCTGCGCCTTGCAAGCGGCGATGGAGGGTTACCGGGTAGTGCGTATGGATGATGTAGCGGATCAGGCGGACATCTTTGTTACCACTACTGGTAACGTGAGCGTGATTACCCATGACCACATGGCGCGGATGAAAAATCAGGCGATTGTGTGCAACATTGGTCATTTCGATTCAGAGATCGCAGTCGCCAGCTTGAAAGAATATCGCTGGGAAAACATCAAGCCGCAGGTCGATCACATTATCTTCCCAGATGGTAAGCGGATTATCCTGCTGGCGGAAGGGCGCTTGGTGAACCTCGGTTGCGCCACCGGCCATCCCTCGTTCGTGATGAGCAATAGTTTTACTAACCAGACGCTGGCGCAGATCGAACTATTCAATCATCGTGATCGCTACGAAAATAAGGTTTATGTGCTGCCCAAGCATCTGGATGAAAAGGTGGCGCGGCTGCATCTGGACCGGATTGGGGCGAAATTGACTACGCTCACCCCGGAGCAGGCGGCGTATATTGGCGTGGCGGTGGACGGACCGTATAAGGCGGAGAATTATCGGTACTAGGAACGGTAAGGGTTGAGCGTTGAACCCCCTTCGCGTTCAACCTTTCTACCAATTTTTCCTCTGTTCATCAGGAAGCCGGTGACCACTATGCCCCAATCAGACTGGCCAACAACCTTCAGTTGCGAATTTTTCCCACCCATCACCGCCGAGGGCCTCGCCAAACTCCAAGCAGCTCGCCAGGAATTATTGGCGATGCACCCTACCTATTTCTCGGTCACCTACGGCGCCGGTGGCTCCACCCGCGACCGCACGGTAGAAGTGGTGCTGGATATTCAAGCCCATAGCGGCGTACCCGCCACCCCACATCTTACCTGCATCGCCTCGACCCGGGGCAGTGTCCGTGAGTTATTGAACCACTATAAAGCGCACGGTATTCGCCGCATCGTCGCGTTGCGTGGCGATATGCCCTCGGGGATGCGCGATCCTGGCGAGTTTCGCTATGCCAATGAACTGGTCCGCTTCATTCGCGAGGAATTTGGCGATCACTTTCACCTCGAAGTCGCCGCCTATCCCGAATATCACCCCCAGGCGTCCAGTCCCGACCAGGATTTGCAAAACTTCCAGCGCAAGGTCGATGCGGGCGCCAACAGCGCGATCACCCAGTATTTCTATAATCCTGACGCCTATTTCCGTTTCATCGACCAGTGCGCGCGCCGGCGCATCGACATCCCGATTGTGCCAGGCATCATGCCGATCACCAATTTCACCCAACTGGCGCGCTTTTCCGATGCCTGCGGCGCGGAAATTCCCCGGTGGATTCGCAAGAAACTGGAAAGTTTTGGCGATGACCGTAACGCCATTCGCGCCTTTGGTCTGGAGGTGGTTAGCGCGCTTTGCCGGAAATTACTCGATGGCGGTGCACCAGGCTTGCATTTCTACACAATGAATCAGGCCGGATTAACCCTGGCCATCAGCGAACGGCTGGGATTGTTAACCGCCGATTAACCGACTTCAATCGGATGTAAACAGCAACGCCCCTTCCACAAGGAAGGGCGCTATGAGTGAAAACACTTACTGAGCGGCGATCAGCGCCTTGGCATCTGGCCCCAAGGGCAGCACATAGTCATAGGAAGCCAGCACCAGATTATCAGTGGCGCGGATCAGACGGGCATTGACGAACACCGATGTTCGCCCCACCGCATAGGTGCCAGCGATTACCGCCGCCGCGTTATGCGATTGACTGATTTCCCTGACAGAACGCGACAAAGCGAACTCGCCTGCGCCTTCCTGGACAAAGATGTTATTGCGCATCTTGATTTCGATCACCGTGAAACCCTGCTGGGCAAACCGTGAACCCAGTTGTTCGCCGATCACGCGCCCCAAGCCCGATGACATTTCAAGATTGTTAATATCTACAAACGTCGCTGACAGCAGCGGCTCACGGCGCTCCCGCAACCAGGGTGCCCTTATGAGCAAGGCATCCGCCGCCTGATAGTTCTGGTTGATCAAATCCGCATCCTGGATGATGGGCCGGACCGGTGTTTCATCGCCTGAAGAGGCGCATCCCTGGATACCCGCCAAGCCGAACAGAGCCAGCAACGCGACTCCCGCACGTAGGATCATATTCCAGTTCATGGCCCGACCACCTCTATGATGCGACTCGCCGATTGCTGCATGGCAATGTATTGGCTTTTATCACCAACATAATAAACATTGCTATATCGGATCAGATAACGATCAGCGTTCATGACCGAAACATTGACAATGACTTCGTACTCGACGGTTTCCGGCAACCCGGATTTTACCACCTGCATGTCATAGCTGACGGGTAAACCGGCTGAAGGATTGGTAGTGAGAATGAATCCCCGTTCTACAAGACGCGTAGTCAATAAGTCATAAAACCCCGCGCCTGCCGCACTGTCGTATCTGGGCTGCTCGAGATACAAGCTAATGGTTGGACGGTCCTGAGCCTCATGCTCTTTATCGTACTCAGAATCTGGCGTCATCAAGGCGTCTTGTAGCCAATTGGCTACATCAATCGCCATGACATCCCAGTGATGCGCCGACCGCATTTTCTGTTGGTAGGTGAGCGGATAGGTCGTCTCGACGGGCATTGGAGTTGTGCAAGCCCCCAGCCCCAGACAGAGAACAATAAGAGAAGCATACAAGGTCTTCATGATTTTCTCCCTCGGCTTTTTGTATCCGTTGTTAGCGGCACTCTTCAGAGTTTAGCGGGTTATACCACCGGTTCCACCCCTTGACAACAAGGGTTTTGCAAATCTGCCCGTTGATTTTATCGCGAAGATGCAAGCAGGCTGATTACCAGAGCAAACAAAGTCTTAACGATTTAGTTCAACACATTATGTTGTATATGACTGGATCGTGAACCACAGTATGTAGAAAAACAGGCCTGTATCCTCTAAAATTTCCAGTCCCGAATCACACTCAGCATCGCTCGAGGGCGGTTCTTCTCAATTCAATACGTCAACCGTTCCTGATCCTGATCGTGCTTCATCAACATTTTTCCAGAGATTCCGGGGTTATGAAAACCGCTCATTTGCAACCTGTCGACCGCCCGACTACCGCTGCCGCTGTGCCGATGCAGCCGGCTTCCTGGGATATCTGGGACAAGAAATACCGATTGAAGGCCAAGGATGGGCGTCCGATTGACGAAACTATCGATGGCACCTACCAAAGAGTTGCCCGAGCGCTGGCCGAAGTCGAGGCAACCCCGGAATTGCGCGAACACTGGTACGAAAAATTCTTGTGGGCCTTGCGCCATGGCGCAATTCCAGCAGGACGAATAATTTCCAATGCCGGCGCCTGGGAGCACAAACCCGCAACTTCGACCATCAATTGCACGGTATCCGGCACGATTCTGGATTCTATGGACGATATCCTGCGCAAAGTGCATGAAGCAGGACTCACATTAAAAGCGGGTTCTGGCATCGGTTATTGCTTCTCCACGCTGCGTCCGCGCGGCGCTTATGTATCTGGGGCCGGAGCCTATACCTCCGGCCCCCTGTCGTTCATGGATATTTACGACAAGATGTGTTTCACCGTCTCCTCGGCGGGTGGACGGCGCGGCGCGCAGATGGGAACTTTCGATGTGGGCCACCCCGATGTCATGGAATTCATCCGCGCTAAGCGTGAAGCGGGACGTTTGCGACAATTCAATCTGTCGTTGCTGATCACTCGCGAATTCATGGAAGCCGTCAAGAACAATCAGGACTGGGTGTTGGCGTTCCCAATGATGGCTCAGGAGGCGGAACAGGATCACATTGATCTTTATGACGCTGCGCACATTGTCTGGCGCGAATGGCCAACTACTCAGGGACTAGTGGTTAACCAAAAAGGCCAGGTTGCTTGCAAAATTTATCGAAAAATTCCTGCCCGACGTTTGTGGGACGTGATTATGTCCTCAACTTACGATTATGCAGAACCAGGATTCATTTTGATTGATGAAGTCAATGCAATGAATAACAATTGGTTCTGTGAAAATATACAAGCATCAAATCCTTGCGGCGAACAGATGCTCCCTCCTTATGGATCTTGCTTACTCGGTTCGATCAATTTAACCCAATTCGTGGAGAACCCCTTTACCGAAAAAGCCCGCTTTAACTGGGATACCTATCGCCAAGTGGTCGCCATTTTCACCCGAATGCTGGATAACGTGGTGGAAATCAATGGCCTGCCACTGAAGCAACAGCGTCGGGAGATTTTAAGTAAACGCCGGCATGGCATGGGTTATCTAGGACTCGGTTCAACATTGACTTTGCTAGGAATGAAATACGGTTCGCCGGAATCCCTGGCTTTCACCGAGGAAGTCACTCGGGAAATGGCGCTCGTCGGCTGGCGGGTTGCGCTAGAACTGGCGCAGGAAAAAGGTCCGGCGCCTATTCTCGAACAGGAATTCACTATCACTGCTGATCTGCTGCGCAAGCACCCGGAGATGGCGAACGATAGCATCCGCGAAGGAGATTGCGTCAAGGGCAAGGTTTTACACGCTCGCTATAGTCGCTACATGCAACGGGTTGCGGAAGTTGATCCTGATCTGGTTAAAATGCTCGCCGAGACCGGTGCCCGGTTCACCCATCACACCTCCATCGCCCCGACTGGCACCATCGCTCTGTCACTGGCTAACAACGTCAGTAATGGCATTGAACCCAGCTTCGCCCACCATTACTCACGCAACATTATCCGCTCCGGGAAAAAATCCAAGGAAAAAGTCGATGTATTCTCTTTTGAATTATTAGCCTACCGACACCTGATTAATCCCGGAGCTATTCCAGATGCTCAATCGCCTGAGGAGCAGTTACCGGATGTATTCAGTACCGCCGATGACGTGACGCCCAGGCAGCATGTGGATATTCAGGCTGCCGCGCAAAAATGGATCGATTCCAGCATCTCCAAAACCGCCAACGTTCCAACTGATTTCCCTTACGAGGATTTCAAGGACATCTATCTTTACGCCTACGAGCAGGGACTCAAAGGCTGCACGACCTTCCGCTTTAACCCCGCCGCCTTCCAGGGCGTGTTGGTCAAGGAACAAGATCTAGCGAATACCCACTACCGGTTCGTGTTGGAGGATGGTTCGGCAATCGAAGTGCAGGGCAACGAAGAAGTTGAGTATGATGGTGAAATTCATACGGCGGCGAATTTGTTCGACGCTATTAAGGAGGGATATTACGGAAAATTTTGAAACGAAGATTCGAAGGCAAAAATGAAAAAGCGAACTCCAGTTAGCAGCTGGGTTCGCTCGAAATGTTGGTTACGCATGTGGCATGAACCGGGAGGCATGCCGCTCCTTGCAACGGAGTCTTTGAGATAGTGCTACTATAAGGACCCTTTAAAGGTAGCCTATGCATGGACGAGCTGCAAGGCCCAAACTCCTCCTGGAAAGGAGGTGATCTATGTGCGACGACAGCTAAAAGCTGCGCCACCGGGATTCCGGTGGGTCTTTACCCGTTACAGACGAGTGAAGAATTCGACCCGAGTACTTGACGCTTGGGATTACGGGTATGAGTGCTGGGCTTTCTTAGTCAGGACTTAAAATTAGGTGGCGGGGCGCAATCCCCGCCATTTTCTTGTCTGACGATCTTATCTTCGGTTTTGCTTACTACATCCAAGCTACAATTAGCAAAAATGTAGCTTCAAAAAAACCGTATGAGATTAATCACTGCATACCGAATCCCCATGACCGTCAAAATCGACAAAAAAATTATTGCCTACAGCGTAGTCAAACCCGATGACATTCCAGCGATCACACCCACGCTGGCCGTGCAGCACATGCATGAGAGCCTGGAACGACCAGACGTTCTGCCCGGCGCGACCTACAAGGTCAAGACGCCGCTGTCTGACCATGCGCTATACATCACTATAAACGACATCGTGCTCAACAAAGGCACCCCGGACGAAATTCGGCGTCCCTTTGAAATCTTCATCAACTCCAAGGCGATGGAGCATTTCCAATGGATCGTTGCCCTGACCCGCATCATTTCAGCCGTCTTCCGCAAGGGCGGCGACGTCACGTTCCTGGTGGAGGAAATGCGTTCGGTATTCGACCCAAAGGGCGGCTACTTTAAAAAAGGCGGCAAGTACATGCCCTCGCTGGTCGCGGAAATCGGCGACGTCATCGAATCCCACCTGCGCTCCATTGGCATGTTGAAAGAAGACGGTCCTGACGAGCATCAGCGTAAAATGATTGAAGAGCAGCGCATCAAATACGAAACCGGCATGAAGGCGGTCGAAGAAGCGGGCGTAAGTACTTTTCCTCCTGAAGCCACGCTCTGTGGCAAATGCCAGAACAAGGCGGTGATCGTCATGGACGGTTGCCTGACCTGCCTGAACTGTGGCGACTCCAAGTGTTCCTAAAGAAAACGACTTGATCCCGACTCCACCAGAGATTGCACGATGTCCCCATTGCCTGATCGCATGACCGTTATTGAAATTACCGAACCCGGCGGCCCGGAAAAGCTCGCACCCGCTAGTCGACCGGTACCGCAACCTGCTGTTGGCGAAGTGTTGATCCAGGTCGCTACCGCAGGAGTTAATCGTCCGGATTGCTTGCAACGCCAAGGCAGTTACCCTCCACCGCCGGGCGCTTCCGACATTCCCGGTTTGGAAGTCGCCGGCACGGTCGCCGCCCTGGGCGAAGGCGTCAATACCTGGGCAGTTGGCGAGGAAGTTTGCGCCCTGTTGACCGGCGGCGGTTATGCCGAATACTGTATCGCTCCTGCCCTGCAATGTCTGCCGGTTCCCACTGGCTTGACCCTGCAGCAGGCAGCAGCGCTACCGGAAACCTTCTTTACGGTCTGGAGCAATGTGTTTGACCGAGGGCGACTGCAACCCGGTGAAATTCTGTTGGTTCATGGCGGCGCCAGCGGTATTGGCGTGACTGCTATCCAACTGGCCAAAGCACTGGGGTCGCGGGTGCTGACGACCGTTGGCAGCTCTGACAAGGCGCAATCCTGCCTCGATCTGGGCGCTGAGCGGGTGATCAATTATCGCGAAGAAGATTTTGTCCAAGTTACCAAAAGCGCCACGAATAATCGGGGGGTGGATGTCATTCTGGACATGGTCGGCGGCGATTACACGCAGCGCAACCTCAGCGCGTTAGCAGTTGAAGGCCGACTGGTTTTTATCGCCTTCCTGCGCGGCGCCAAAGTCGAACTGAATCTAGCGCCCGTCATGATGAAACGACTAACCATAACGGGTTCAACCTTGCGCGCCCGGCCGATTGCCGATAAGGCACCAATTGCTCAGGCTTTGCGCGAAACGATCTGGCCCCTGCTGGCGAACGGAACGGTCAAACCAGTCATCGACCGAATTTTTCCCTTGACCGAGGCTGCCGCTGCTCACGCCCTAATGGAATCCAATCGCCATATCGGCAAAATTCTGTTGCAGGTCGTCACCTGATGGGCATATATGGAACCTCTCGCAGTGTGGATGGCTTCGGGTAAATGTGGACTATTTAATCCTCGATGATGAATTCTGGGTGGTGTCCCTCAGTTTACGTGATGAGCATCGTCGAGTGCGGGGAACAAGTGTTTGATGGTTTCCAAGGTATTCAGAAACGGTGCGGGTACCCGAAAGCCCAGCAACTCCGCCGTGGTCCAGATATGATCGGTCATCCCCGCCGCCATGGCCGGCGTGACAGGCCGCCATTTACGGGGCGATCCGTTGCCTCGGGTCGGTTCCGGGGTGGGCAATTCCTCACGCAGGCTCAGGTGGGGCAAGCAGAAATGGTAGTAAGCCAACGACAGCCACACCTGCTTTTCCATCCACGACCGTTGCTTGGAAAACGCGGTCGTCTTGCGAGCCAACCGCCGATTGTGTTCGCGCCAGGCCAGGTTATCCCGCTCCACAAAGCTCGTGTTGATCGTCGTGCTGGTGGCGGATGCGGCCAATCGCGCCTGAAGCTCGTCCGCGCTTCCCCAGACCCTCTTACGGGTCACCTCGACCACCCGTCCTTTTTCACGTCGCTTAACCACTTGAGCATACAGCAAATTCGGCGGTGGGCGGCACCGTGGGGCCGGATATCGTCCTCGCGTCCCTTGGCGCTCGGGCTGATACCATTCCCCATAGGCATGGAGCAAGGCGCTGGGATAGCCCGGCCATTGGTCGCTAGTAAAGAAGGGGACGTGATCGTCGGTCACATACACCACGCGCTCCAGGAGCAGGTTCGCCTGAGCCTGCGTGCGCTGGCCCACGACAAACCCTACCACCAGGCGCCATTCGGGCGCAAAGGCGACCCACACCCAAGCATCGCCATCCGTCTCGCACCATTGCTGCGCCATCGGCAGATTCTGGTCCTTGGTATGGACAAAGCTCCACAATTCATCCAGTTGACACTCGGTCACCGTCAGCTCGCGCCAATGGGACAAAACCACCAAACGACATTGCTGGGCGGCCCGAGTCAACCACGCACAAACCGTATCCTTGTCGATCTGGACGATTCGTGCCGTACCCTGGATGGAATTTCCCTCCGCCAACGCCCGCATCGCCAGTTCGAAAACGGCGGGGTCGGCCTCGAGGTCAAAATACGCAGTTCCGTACGTCAAGGACACTCTCCTCCCGCACGAACGACACAACGCCTGCTTTTTCCCGTGACTGGAACCATTTTTGACCAACAACCCTTGACCAAAGGGCCGACCGTAGTGGTGACAGGAACGATTGGGGCAGTAGAGCGTTTCCCACTTCATAAGATCCCCGGTCAGTGATTAACACCACAATCACAATGAGGATACATGTTGTCGTCGTCACTGGCTTAGCTCATCACGTAAACTGAGGGACACCACCGAATTCTGCATTGCAACAAAAAATCATCTATGCTTTATTATCAACTAATATCAAAGATGACGTTTCGCTGGAGGTTGCGCCGGCGAAATCCAAGCTACAGGCAAGAGGTTAAAACCATGCGCGGTCACCGTAGACTCCACCACCCGTTTGTTTGGTTCGAAAACGGTGGATGGTGGTTCAAAATTTTTGGCGAATGCTTTGGCCCTTACTGGGAGTTGGTTGATGCGCGCTACAATCTACTGGTCATTCAGGGTCTTAGTCAGCAACTTCGCGTTGCCGTCGCTCACTAGAACTAGTGGCGGATATCTACGAAAAAGCCGGGTTACAAACCCGGCTTTGGGTGATTCGCTTTGAGGACGGACATTAACCGACGGCTGCTTCAGGCCGATCCACCAGTTCAACATAGGCCATTGGCGCATTGTCCCCCACGCGGAATCCGCATTTGAGAATGCGCAAATAGCCGCCAGGACGCGCTTGATAGCGCGGCCCCAGCTCATTGAACAGTTTGGTGACCACATCGCGGTTGCGCAGTCGATCGAACGCCAGCCGCCGGTGAGCCACGCTATCTGCCTTAGATAAAGTAATCAGCGGTTCAGCAACTCGACGCAGTTCCTTAGCTTTGGGCAGCGTAGTCCGAATGAGTTCGTGGGTAAACAACGAAGCAGCCATGTTGCGCAGCATGGCTTTTCGATGGCTGCTGGTTCGATTCAGTTTGCGACCGATTTTTCGATGGCGCATGACAATAATTCCTTAGAAAAAAGCAAGTCAAACAGGTTAAACAGGTGACGAAAGATTAATATCGCCAAGCCCCTCATTCGGGATTCGCATCATTACTATCAACAGGTGAGGACAGTTTGGATAGCGCCTTATCCTCTTCGTCCGATTCAGCGGCCGCAGCGCTGCTGACCTTACGAGAGGTTGCTGCCCGTTCTTCAGCTTGTTGCTCCAAACTCAGGCCGGGTGGTGGCCAATCTTCCACCTTCATCCCCAAATGCAATCCAAATTTGGCCAGCACTTCCTTGATTTCCGTTAGCGACTTCTTGCCAAGATTCGGCGTTTTCAGCAGTTCTGCTTCAGTGCGCTGCACCAAGTCGCCAATATAATAGACGTTTTCCGCCTTCAGACAGTTGGCCGAGCGGACGGTTAATTCCAAATCATCTACGGGTTGCAGTAGTTTGGGATCAATATCCACCGGCGGTTGTGGCAACGGTTCATCCCGCTTACCTTTGAGATCCACAAATACGGACAATTGATCCAACAGAATTCTAGCTGCTGTGCGAATCGCTTCTTCAGGATCGATCGTGCCATTGGTTTCAAGATTCAGAACCAATTTATCTAGATTGGTGCGCTGTTCAACGCGGGCGCTTTCTACACGATAGCTGATTCTCTGGATCGGACTAAAAGAAGCATCCAATCGCAACCGACCCAGCGGCCGGGTTTCACTATCAGTGGTTTCCTGCTGAGTAGCCGGACGGTAACC
This sequence comes from Gammaproteobacteria bacterium, assembly GCA_024235095.1. Lineage (NCBI taxonomy): Bacteria > Pseudomonadati > Pseudomonadota > Gammaproteobacteria > Gammaproteobacteria bacterium. The sequence continues at coordinate 1,915,705 of JACKNC010000001.1, read as the reverse complement.
GCGACCACGCTCAATCTTGAGTCTCATGTTCAGTTCACCACTTTTAGTGAGCTGCGCAATGAGTTGACCTGGATTGACAATATCAATCAGATGGCTTTTTTCAATATCGCCCGCCAGCGCCGGCCCCGGCCCTTTTTTAGTCAATGTCAAGCTGGCTTCCTCGACGCCTTCCTGCAAGGTAACGGCAACCCCCTTGAGATTGAGCAGGATATCGATCACATCCTCTTGCACGCCCTCAATTGTTGAATACTCGTGCAGAACCCCATCGATCTCACACTCGACAATCGCAGCGCCGGGTATGGATGAAAGCAGAATCCGTCGCAGGGCATTGCCTAGCGTATAGCCGAACCCACGCTCCAGAGGCTCCACGGTCACTTGCGCCGATCGCCGCTTGTCGTCAAGAATCTTGATCTCAACCCGGGTCGGCTTCAGTAAATCGAATACGCCCAACACCATCCGTTTCCCCTCGGATTCGATCACTTGGAATACAACTCCACCACTAGCGATTCGTTGATATCTGGCGGTAGATCGCCACGATCTGGAATCCGCTTGAATACCCCGCGCATCTTGCTGGCATCCACTTCGACCCAGTCGACAGCACCCTGGCTTTGAGCCAGTTGCAGCGCGTACTGGATCCGCGTCTGGCTGCGACTTTTCTCGCGAACCGCTACGACATCTTCCGGTTTGACTTGATAGGAAGGAATGTTGACCCGCTGATCATTGACCAGGATGGCCTGATGGGATACCAGTTGCCGGGCTTCAGCGCGGGTGCTGCCAAACCCCATCCGGTACACGACATTATCCAACCGGCACTCCAGCAACTTCAGCAGATTCTCACCCGTCGAACCTTTACGACGAGCAGCTTCCTTATAATAATTAAGGAATTGCCGTTCCAGTACTCCATAGATACGCCGCAGTTTCTGCTTTTCGCGCAATTGCAACCCGTAATCAGACAACCGGGGACGGCGTGCGCCATGCTGGCCCGGCAAGCGCTCCAGATTACATTTGGATTCCAGCGGACGGGCAGCAGACTTCAAAAACAGATCCACGCCTTCCCGACGGCTCAGTTTGCATTTGGGACCGAGATATCTCGCCACAGTAAAACTCCTGAATTAGACGCGCCGACGCTTGGGCGGACGACAGCCGTTATGGGGGATCGGCGTCACATCCATAATACTCATAATCTTGAATCCAGCAGCGTTTAGGGCGCGCACCGCAGACTCCCGGCCTGGCCCCGGACCTTTAACATTGACTTCCAGATTCTTGACGCCATATTCCTTGACCACGTTGCCCACCCGTTCAGCGGCCACCTGTGCGGCAAAAGGCGTACTCTTGCGAGAGCCGCGAAATCCCGAGCCGCCCGACGTAGCCCACGCCAGCGCATTCCCCTGGCGATCCGTGATAGTGATGATGGTGTTGTTAAACGAAGCGTGGATATGGGCAATCCCATCCACGACATTTTTTTTGACGCGCTTGCGCGTCTTGGTGACCGGTTTTGCCATGCTCCAACCTATGCCGAGTATTCCAATGATTCAGGCGAAACTTATTTACGGATCGCCCGACGCGGCCCTTTGCGCGTCCTGGCGTTGGTGCGAGTGCGCTGGCCGCGAACGGGCAGACCACGCCGATGACGCAGCCCCCGGTAGCAACCCAAATCCATCAGTCGCTTGATGCTCATCGACACTTCGCGGCGCAGATCACCTTCCACTGCGTACTTGGCCACTTCGGCGCGCAAAGTATCCACCTGAGCTTCATCCAGATCTCGAATCTTGCGATCCGGTGGAACCTGGGCCGCCGCACAGATGGATTTGGCGCGGGTCGGGCCAATGCCATAAATAGCCTGCAACGCGATCACCGCGTGCTTGTTAACTGGAATATTAATGCCTGCAATACGGGCCATGCCTTGCTGCTCCTCCTACCTCACCGGGTCTTCGCCACGCAAAGAAGCGGAAATTTAACCGGATAGCGATGCAAAATCAATAAAGAAATAACTTTTATCCTTGCCGTTGCTTATGACGGGCATCCTTGCAAATCACCCGGACTACCCGGTCACGGCGAATGATCTTGCAGTTACGGCAGATTTTTTTTACCGAAGCGCGTACTTTCATAGGATTCTCCAGATTGATCAAGACGCTGCATCACGCCACGTCCAGTTCATTGATCTTGTTATTTCATTAGCGCAACAAACTTTGGCCCTTAAAACTGCTCTTCTTCATCAGGCTCTCATATTGATGAGACATCAGGTGCGCCTGAACCTGGGCCATGAAATCCATTACCACTACTACGATAATCAGCAGCGAGGTGCCTCCAAAGTAGAATGGCACCCGCCAGTACAGAATTAGAAATTCAGGCAACAGACAAACGCCTGTGATATAGATCGCGCCAACCAAGGTTAATCGGGTGAGCACTTTATCAATGTAAGCAGCGGTTTGCATACCAGGTCGGATGCCCGGAATGAAGGCCCCAGACTTCTTCAGATTGTCCGCGGTTTCCTTGGAATTAAAGACCAGCGCCGTGTAGAAGAAGCAGAAAAAGATGATCAGCCCAGCATAGAACATAACGTAGAGCGGTTGTCCCGGCGACAAGGTGGAACTGATATCTCGCAGCCATCCCATATTGGGCGTGTTACCAAACCAACTGCCTAACGTTGCCGGAAACAGAATCAGGCTGGAAGCAAAGATCGGTGGAATCACCCCCGACATATTCAGTTTCAACGGCAAGTGCGTGGTCTGGGCGGCGTAAACCCGCCGACCCTGTTGCCGTTTAGCATAATTGACCGTAATGCGCCGCTGGCCGCGCTCGACAAACACCACGAAGCCAGTGACCAACACCGCCAATATCAATAGGAAGAACACCATGATCAAATGCAATTCACCGGTGCGAGCCAGCTCCAGAGTGCCGCCTACCGCGTGTGGCAAACCTGCAACGATGCCGGCGAAAATCAACATCGAAATACCGTTACCGATGCCACGTTCGGTTACCTGCTCGCCTAGCCACATTAAGAACATAGTGCCCGTTACCAAACTAATCGTAGAGGTCACAATAAAGCCGATGCCTGGCGAAATGACCACTGAAGTTCCGCCTGCCATTTGATTCTGCAGGGCGATGCTGACGCCAATGGCCTGGAAGGAAGCCAGCACCACCGTCAGATAGCGGGTATAGCGGGTCAAGGTGTGGCGACCCGCGGCTCCGCCTTCTTTTCGCAATTGTTCCAGCGCTGGCAAGACCATGGACATCAGTTGGAGGATGATCGATGCCGAAATGTATGGCATCACGCCCAGCGCAAAAATACTGAGCCGCCGCAATGCACCGCCCGAAAACATGTTGAACATGTCCAGGATAGTGCCGCGTTGCTGATCGAACAATTGGGCCATCGCATGCGGATCAATACCCGGCACCGGGATATGTGTACCGATGCGAAATACGATCAATGCTCCCAACAGAAACAGCAGACGCTGACGCAGTTCGGTCATTTTGCCGAGATCCGGCAGGGCGTTCGCCATGTTCTTTACTCGAGAATCACGCCGCCAGCCGCCAGAATCGCTTCCTTGGCGCCTTTGGTCAGGGTCAGGCCCCGCACGGTTACCGATTTTTCCAGCTTTCCGGATAGGATGACTTTAACTTTACTGGCAAAAATCGGGACGAGATGCGCAGCCTGAAGCGCTGGCAGGTCAATCACTTCAGCCTGAACCTTGGCCAGCGCATACACACGCACTTCAGCAGTATCCTTGGCGGTCATCGAGCGAAAGCCCCGCTTGGGCAGACGCCGCTGCAGCGGCATCTGGCCACCTTCAAAGCCCACCTTGTGATAGCCACCCGCCCGGGCGTGTTGGCCCTTATGGCCGCGCCCCGCGGTTTTGCCGAGACCGGAGCCAATACCGCGCCCGACCCGCACCCGATCCGGCCGGCTGCCCGGCGCTGGCTTGAGGGTATTCAATCGCATGGCGTCATAACCTCTTCGACTTTTAGCAAATAGGAGACCTTGCGAATCATGCCGCGATTTTCCGGAGTGTCGATAACCACTGCGCTGCTATGCATCCGTCGTAGCCCCAGTCCACGCACACATGCCTTATGCGCGGCCAATCGGCCATGCACACTTTTTACTAATGTGACTTTCAACTGGTTTGCCATGCGCCTTAACTCCGAATCTCATCGATACTCTTACCACGTTTAGTGGCCAGGTAGTCCGGCGATTGCATAGCGCTAAGTCCACGAATGGTAGCCCGCACCACATTAATGGGATTGCGCGAACCAATGCATTTGGACAATACATCCTTGATGCCGACCACTTCAAACACCGCCCGCATGGCGCCGCCCGCGATGATGCCCGTACCTTCGGACGCTGGTTGCATGAAGACATGCGCCGCGCCATGCTCGGCATTCACCGCATATTGCAAGGTCGTTCCGTTCAACGCCACACGGCGCATGTTTTTGCGGGCTTTGTCCATCGCTTTTTGAATAGCCATCGGCACTTCACGGGCCTTGCCATAACCCAGACCAACCCGGCCATTGCCATCGCCCACCACGGTCAGCGCGGTGAACCCGAATTGCCGCCCCCCCTTGACGACCTTGGCGACGCGATTGACTGCAATCAACTTTTCCTGCAGGCCATCGGTGCTCTGTGAACCTTCTACATTGCTCGCCATATCTGTTCCTTAAAACTCCAAACCGTTCTCACGGGCGGCATCGGCCAATGCTTTAACCCGGCCGTGATATTTGAAACCGGATCGGTCGAATGCAACTTGAGTAATGCCTATCGCCTTGGCTTTTTCGGCAATCGCCTTGCCCACCGCCTTGGCTGCCGCGATGCCGCCGGTGCTCTCTAACCCCTGACGCAAGCCCGGCTCCACGGTCGATGATGTTGCCAGTGTCTGGTCGCCCGTCGCCGCCGGAATGATAATCTGGGCATAAATATGACGGGGAGTGCGATGTACGCATAAGCGATGAATGCCTAGCTCGCGAATCTTGTATCGGGTCCGCAACCCGCGCCGCTGGCGAGCCGCTTTCTTGTCGGCTGCTTTCTTGTCCATGACGAATCCCTACTTCTTCTTGGCTTCTTTCAAGATGATTGTCTCATCCGCATAACGCACACCCTTGCCCTTGTAGGGTTCCGGCGGTCGGTAAGCGCGGATCTGGGCGGCGACTTCACCGACCTGCTGTTTATCCACGCCGCGCACGATAATTTCGGTCGGCGCCGGGGTCTGAATAGTAATGCCTTCCGGGACCTTGAACTCGACGGGATGAGAAAATCCCAGCGCCAGATTTAGGAGATTACCTTGAGCTTGGGCGCGATAACCAACGCCAACCAGTTGCAATTTGCGCTCAAAACCCCGGCTGACGCCGATGACCAGGTTATTGAGCAGCGCACGCATGGTGCCGGTCATCGCCCGGTACTTCGCGTCGTTAGCCAGCACTTTGGGGGCGACTTTTAGCTCATTGCCTTCTTGCTGGATCGACACCCAGGGATGAATCCGGATTTCCGCCGATCCGTTCTTGCCTTTGAGCGCAACCTGCTGGTCATTGATGGTCACATTCACGCCGACAGGTATTGGAATCGGTTGTTTACCGACCCGCGACACGCGAATTTTTCTTTCCTGGAGCACCGCTGCCATGTTTGATTTCTCCTTACGCGATGATGCACAGTACTTCACCGCCATGACCAGCGGCGCGGGCGGCACGATCGCTCATCAGGCCTTTGGACGTGGAGATAATCGCTACACCCAGCCCCCCCATGACCTTGGGCAATTCGTCTTTGCCGCGAAATACTCTTCGACTGGGTTTGCTAACTCTTTCGATACGCTCGATGACGGGTCGTCCTTCAAAATATTTGAGAGTAACAGTCAATACAGCCTTGCCCGGCGTGGTTTGCTCGACGGCAAAATCGGTAATGTAACCTTCATCCCGCAACACTTTGGCAATCGCCGCCTTCAGCTTGGAAGCCGGCATGGTCACCTGCGCCTTGGTAGCGGCTTGGGCATTGCGAACTCGCGTCAGCATATCCGCGATGGGGTCCGTCATACTCATAATGTCAATCAACTCCAGATGGTCAGTCTCGGGGCCACGCCGGCGGCAGGGCAAACCCTGAACTTAAAATCAATGGCAGAAAAGCAAACAAAAAATTCCTACTCGCTACTCACCAGCGCTACCAGCTTCCCTTACGCAGCCCAGGGACGTCACCACGCATGGTAGCTTCGCGCAACTTGTTACGTCCCAAGCCAAACTTGCGATAGAAACCATGCGGACGACCTGTCAACCGGCAGCGATTGTGCAGGCGGCTCGGACTGGCGTCACGCGGCTGCATTTGCAGCTTCCTCTGCGCTTCCCGCCGCTGTTCATCGGTGCTGGCCGGATTGCGAATCGTTTCCTTAAGCGCTTCCCGCCGGGCGGTGTATTGCTGGACGATGTGCGCCCGCTTGATCTCGCGGTTGATCATACTTAGTTTCGCCACAATCGAACCCTCAGTTCCGAAATGGGAAATTAAACGCCGCCAATAGGGCGCGGCCTTCTTCATCAGTGCGCGCTGTCGTGGCAATGGTAATATCCAGACCACGAATGGCGTCGATCTTGTCATAATCGATTTCTGGGAAAATAATCTGCTCGCGCACTCCCAGACTGTAATTACCACGACCGTCGAAGGCGCGAGCGCTGAAACCGCGAAAATCGCGGATGCGCGGGATAGCGATATTGACCAGCCGATCCAGAAATTCATACATCCGCTCGCGCCGCAGCGTGACTTTGCAACCAATTGGCCACCCTGCGCGAATTTTGAAACCGGCAATGGATTTACGTGACAGGGTCACTATCGGTTTTTGACCGGCAATCTGAGCCAGATTGCTGACCGCATGATCCATGATTTTCTTGTCGGCTACGGCTTCCCCTACCCCCATATTCAGGGTGATTTTGGCAATGCGTGGTATTTCCATTACATTGCGGTAATTAAACTGTTCGCGCAATTTTGACACAACCGTTTCGCGATAATGCTCTTGTAACCGGGTCATGAAGAACTACTCCTTACAACATCCACTACTTCGTTGTTGGATTTGAAGTAGCGCACCTTGCCACCATCTTCCAGGAATCGGAAACCGACGCGGTCACCCTTTTTAGCCATCGGATTGAACAGCATCACGTTGGAAATATGCAGGGGCGCTTCGCGCTCGATAATACCCCCCGATACGTTGCGGGCTGGATTGGGCTTGGTGTGGCGCTTGATCATATTGACGCCGGCCACAATAACGCGCTCGCCGTTCTCCACGACTCGCATCACCTTGCCGCGCCGACCTTTGTCCTTACCGGCGATGACGACCACTTCGTCATCTTTTCGAATTCTGCGCATAACTGCCTTCCTCCCGCTTCACAGCACTTCCGGGGCCAGCGAAATGATTTTCATGAACCGCTCGCTGCGCAATTCACGGGTCACTGGCCCAAAAATACGGGTGCCGATCGGCTCTAGCTTGTTGTTAAGCAGCACAGCAGCGTTGCCATCAAAGCGAATTAACGAACCGTCCGTCCGGCGCACGCCTTTGCGAGTACGCACGACAACCGCGTTATATACCTCGCCTTTGTTTACCTTGCCTCGGGGGATCGCATCCTTGACGCTGACCTTAATGACATCACCGATATGCGCGTAGCGGCGGTGCGAGCCGCCCAGCACCTTGATGCACATCAGCCGGCGGGCGCCGCTGTTGTCGGCGACTTCCAACATCGTTTGCATCTGAATCATGTTCTATATTCCCTTGACGGAGTTGGAAAAAGACCGGCCGCGCCCATCCCGTTCATTGGGCGCGATTGATCACTGACACCAGCATCCAGGACTTGGTTTTGGAGAGTGGCCGACATTGCTTGATAGCGACCAGATCGCCTTCATGGCATTCATTCAGTTCATCATGGACATGCAACTTGGTGCTGCGGCGAATATATTTACCGTATATCGGATGCTTGACCAATCGTTCAATAACTACGGTGATAGTTTTGTCCATTTTATTACTGGTGACGCGCCCGGTCAGGGTGCGTTCCACCTGAGTTTCCGTTATCATGCCTGCCTCGCCTTTTCGCTTAACACCATCTTGACCCGGGCGATGTTACGCCGCGCCTGTCGAAACAGGTGGGGTTTATTAGCCTGTTGGGTCGCTTTCTGCATGCGTAGGTTAAATTGCTCACGCAGCAATGCGAGCAATTCCTGCTTTAACTCGTCCGTGCTTTTTTCACGCAGTTGGCTCGCTTTCATTACATCACCATTCGGTTCACGAAGGCGGTTTGCACCGGAAGCTTGGCTGCCGCTAGGCGAAAGGCTTCGCGGGCGACCAGTTCGGACACACCCTCCACTTCATACAATACGCAGCCAGGCTTGACCTTGGCCACCCAGTACTCAACATTACCTTTGCCGCTACCCATACGCACTTCCAAGGGTTTCTTCGTGATCGGCTTGTCCGGGAAAATGCGAATCCACACCTTGCCGCCGCGTTTGATGTAGCGGTTAATCGCCCGGCGCGCGGCTTCAATCTGGCGGGCGGTCAACAGGCCGCGCGTGATGGCCTTCAACCCGTATTCGCCAAAACTAACCTCGGCGCCGCTGGTCGCGAAGCCGCGGTTGCGTCCCTTGCGCTGTTTGCGAAATTTTGTTCTTTTCGGCTGTAACATGTTTCTTCTCGTCTATAAAACAAGGAACTCCGCAATAGAATGCGGAGTTCCGCAAATCTGTCCAAATCAATTTGCCGAAGCTTTCTCGGATTTGGTCTCGCCTTGTCGTTCCAGGCCAAACACCTCGCCCTTGAAAATCCAGACCTTGATGCCGATCACACCATAGGTGGTTTGCGCTTCGGCTAAACCATAATCGATGTTGGCGCGCAGCGTGTGCAAGGGAACTCGGCCTTCGCGGGTCCACTCGCTACGGGCGATTTCTGCACCGTTGAGCCGCCCGGAAACCTGAATCTTAATCCCCAGCGCGCCCAGACGCATTGCATTAGCCACCGTGCGCTTCATCGCCCGACGAAACATGATGCGCCGCTCCAGCTGTTGAGCCACGCTTTCAGCAACCAGTTGCGCATCCAATTCCGGTTTGCGGATCTCCTCGATGTTAACCTGAAGATCCTTGACGTCTAACCCCATCATTCGGGCAACGTCTTTGCGCAGGGCTTCGATATCCTCGCCCTTTTTGCCGATCACCACACCCGGCCGGGCGGTGTGAATCGTAATGCGCGCCAGTCGCGCTGGCCGCTCGACCTGAATCCGGCTGACTGAAGCATTGGACAGTTTCTTTTTCAGAAACTGCCGCACCTTGAGATCGGTTTCCAGCAAATCGGGAAAGTTCTTGCTACTCGCATACCACTTGGAAGTCCAGTCGGACGCAATTCCCAAACGAATGCCGGTGGGACTGACTTTTTGACCCATGTCGTTCTCCGCTCCTTATTATTCAGCGACTGTGACCGTAATATGGCTGGTGCGCTTAACGATGCGATTACCGCGCCCCTTGGCTCGGGGATGCATACGTTTCAATACAGGGCCACAATCTACGCAAATCGCGGACACCCTGAGTTCATCAATGTCAGCGCCTTCGTTATGCTCGGCATTGGCAATTGCTGAGTCGAGTACTTTTTTGATCAATTGCGCCGCTTTTTTGTTGCTGAAGGTCAAAATCTCCAAAGCCCTGCCGACCGGGAGCATACGGACCTGATCAGCCACCAGCCGGGCCTTCTGCGGCGAGATGCGGGCATGTTTTAAAATAGCGACAGCTTGCATCGGAGCGCCTCTTACTTGGATTTCTTGTCCGCGGCATGTCCGCGATAGGTGCGGGTCGCCGCAAACTCGCCGAGCTTATGGCCGACCATGTTCTCAGTGACCAGAATCGGCACATGTTGCCGGCCGTTATGCACTGCGATAGTCAAGCCAATCATATCCGGCAAAATCATCGAGCGCCGCGACCAGGTTTTGATCGGACGCTTGGCATTCGTGGCCACTGCCTGTTCCACCTTCTTGGCCAGGTGGAGATCGACAAATGGGCCTTTCTTAATCGAGCGTGGCACCTTAACTTATCCTCTCGGTTCAGCCAGTCCTATTTCTTACGCCGGCGCACAATCAGTTTATCAGTGCGCTTGTTCGAGCGGGTCTTGTGGCCCTTGGTCGGGACGCCCCACGGTGACACCGGATGGCGCCCGCCAGAGGTGCGGCCTTCACCGCCACCATGGGGGTGATCGACTGGATTCATGGCCACGCCGCGCACGGTAGGCCGGACGCCACGCCAACGCTGGGCGCCCGCTTTACCCAGGGAGCGCAGGTTATGCTCTGCATTCCCCACCTCGCCGATCGTCGCCTTGCAGTCCGCATGCACTTTGCGGATTTCGCCAGAACGCAGTCGCAAGGTTGCGTAGTTACCTTCGCGGGCGACCAGTTGTACGGAAGCGCCGGCGCTACGAGCCAGTTGCGCGCCCTTACCGGGTCGTAATTCCACACAATGCACCTGGCTGCCGACGGGTATATTGCGCAGCGGCAGGGTATTGCCTGGCTTGATCGGCGCCGCTGGCCCGGACATCAGGCTGTCGCCGGCATGGACATGGCGGGGTGCAACAATGTAGCGGCGCTCGCCATCAGCGTACAACAACAAAGCGATATGGGCGCTACGATTCGGATCGTACTCCAACCGTTCGACTCGCGCCGGGATATTGTCCTTGTTGCGTTTGAAGTCAATCAGTCGATAGTGCTGTTTATGGCCACCGCCTTGATGGCGGGTCGTGATGCGGCCCTGATTGTTGCGTCCACCCTTGCGCGACTGCTTCTCCAACAAGGGCGCATACGGTCGGCCTTTGTGCAGTTCAGGATTGACGACCTTGATCACGAACCGTCGGCCCGGTGAGGTCGGCTTGGCTTTAACGAGAGGCATGAGAATTCACCTTAAATCTGCAAATATCGGCGAGTGTCCGCTCATCCAGCCATCAGGAAATCGATTTCCTGACCAGGCTCCAGCGAGACATAAGCTTTTTTCCAGTCCGAACGCCGCCCGTAAATGGCCCCGAAGCGTTTACGCTTACCCTTGACGTTGGCTACCGTAACGCGCTGAACCTTGACCTTGAACATCAATTCAACAGCATCCTTGATTTCCGGCTTCGTCGCATCGCGCAACACCTTGAACACGATCTGGTTATAGCGCTCGGCAACCCGGTTGGCCTTTTCAGAGATATGCGGGGCCAGCAAAATTTTCATCAAGCGTTCCTGGTTGTTCATCCGAGCCACTCTCCTACGCGTTGCATAGCCCCAACCGTGATAAGTACGGTATCGGCGCCCACCAGATTGACTGGGTCCAGACTGCTCACATCACTGAGCGCTACTTGAGCCAGATTGCGCGCTGACAGATAGAGATTCAGTTCCACTTCTTCACTCACCAGCAATACTCGGCGCTGGTCGGCGAGATCCAGCGTTTTCAGCAGCGCAATCACTTGCTTGGTTTTGATTTCCGGGAAGGTCAATTTGTCGACCACCTGCAAACGGTCCTGGCGTAGTAACTCGGAAAAGATAGCGCGCATAGCGGCGCGGTACATCTTGCGGTTGACCTTCTGCGAATGATCCTGTGGACGGGCTGCGAACGTCACGCCGCCACCACGCCAGATCGGGCCACGGGTGCTGCCGGCGCGGGCGCGACCAGTGCCTTTCTGCCGCCACGGCTTGCTGCCGCCGCCGCTGACCTGAGCGCGACTTTTCTGAGCGCGGGTACCGGCGCGAGCGCCTGCTAAATAGGCGACGACTACTTGATGCACCAGGGGTTCATTGAATGGCTGGGCAAAAACCTCATCGGCCACTGTGATCTGGCCAGGCGCTGCGTCGCTGGTGTTTTTAGTCTGAAGTTCCATATCGCCTCCTTACTGACGCGCCTTCACGGCAGGCCGAACCATCACATCGCCGCCCTTATGGCCAGGGATCGCACCCTTGATGGCCAACAGATTACGCGCAGCATCGACCCGGACGACTTCCAGATTCTGCACACAACGCTGCACTGCGCCAAGATGACCAGCCATTTTCTTGCCCTTGAACACTCGACCAGGACTTTGGTTCTGACCAATGGAGCCGGGGGCGCGATGCGACAGCGAATTACCGTGGCTGGCGCGCTGGCTGCGGAAATGGTGGCGCTTGATCGCACCCGCGAAACCCTTGCCAATAGTGGTGCCGGTGACATCGACTTTTTGACCGACCTGGAAACGATCGACGGTGAGCTCAGCGCCAACGCCAATATTCTCGCCTTCGCTGTCCGCCAAACGGAACTCCCACAGGCCACGACCGGGCGCGACGCCAGCCTTAGCGAAGTGACCGGCCATAGGCTTGGTCACTCGGCTAGCGCGCCGCTCGCCAACAGTGACCTGCAGAGCGCGGTAACCGTCAATTTCTTCCGTCTTGATCTGGGTAACACGGTTAGGTTCGACCTCAATGAGGGTCACGGGTATTGAAACACCGTCTTCCGTGAAAATCCGGGTCATGCCGGCCTTGCGGCCGATAAGTCCGATTGCCATTTTATTAAACCTCTGGAGCATAACCTGAATCAGAGGAGGGGAAGGCTGCCCCTCGTGATCCGCAAGGAAGTCAGGCTACAAGCCAAACCTGAAATGATGACTGTTCCAAGAAACCATTTGACCTACTAATTCAATTTAATCTGCACATCCACCCCCGCAGCGAGATCCAGCCGCATCAAAGCATCGACTGTCTTGTCCGTCGGATCCACGATATCCATGAGCCGCTTGTGAGTGCGTAACTCGTATTGATCACGGGCATCCTTGTTAACATGGGGTGAAATCAATACGGTGAAGCGTTCGATCTTGGTCGGCAACGGAATCGGGCCGCGCACCTGGGCACCAGTGCGCCGGGCAGTTTCGACAATTTCCCGCGCCGACTGATCGATCAAGCGATGGTCAAACGCTTTGAGGCGGATGCGAATGCGTTGGCTGGTCGTCATAGCGTTTACTCGATGATTTTAGCGACGACGCCGGCACCGACGGTGCGTCCGCCTTCGCGAATGGCAAAACGCAATCCTTCGTCCATCGCAATCGGCGCGATCAAACTCACCACAATCCGCACATTATCCCCGGGCATCACCATCTCCACCCCTTCCGGCAGGTCCACCGATCCCGTCACGTCCGTCGTGCGAAAATAGAACTGGGGCCGGTAGCCTTTGAAAAAGGGCGTGTGCCGTCCGCCTTCTTCCTTGCTCAAAACATATACTTCCGCTTCAAAATTCGTGTGCGGCGTGATCGTCCCCGGCTTGGCCAACACTTGGCCCCGCTCAACATCATCCCGCTTGGTGCCGCGCAACAGAACGCCAACATTGTCTCCAGCTTCGCCCTGATCCAGCAGCTTGCGGAACATTTCCACCCCGGTGCAGGTGGTCTTCACCGTGGGCCGAATCCCGACAATCGCGACTTCTTCACCGACCTTGATCCGTCCACGCTCGACGCGACCCGTTACGACCGTGCCCCGCCCGGAAATCGAAAAAACATCTTCAATCGGCATCAGAAACGGTTTGTCCACTTCGCGCTGCGGTTGCGGAATGTACTCGTCCATCGCCGCCACCAGCTTGTGGATCGAGGGTTCGCCCAACTCGCCTGTATCCCCTTCCAGCGCCTTGAGCGCCGATCCAGTGATGATCGGCAGGTCGTCGCCCGGAAAGTCGTAGCTGGACAGCAATTCCCGCACTTCCATTTCCACCAGCTCCAGCAATTCAGGGTCGTCTACCATGTCGGCTTTGTTCAGATAGACCACAATGTAGGGGACGCCCACTTGCCGCGCCAGCAGAATGTGCTCGCGCGTCTGCGGCATCGGCCCATCCGCCGCCGATACCACCAGCACCGCGCCGTCCATCTGCGCCGCGCCCGTGATCATGTTCTTGATGTAGTCCGCATGCCCCGGGCAGTCTACATGCGCGTAGTGCCGCTTGGGCGATTGGTATTCTACATGCGCCGTGGCAATGGTGATACCGCGCGCCTTCTCTTCCGGCGCGGAGTCAATCTGGTCGTAGGCTTTGAATTCCCCACCAAATTGCACAGCCATCACCCGCGTGATCGCCGCCGTCAGCGTGGTCTTGCCGTGATCCACATGACCAATCGTCCCCACATTTACATGCGGCTTGCTGCGCTCAAACTTTTCTTTGGACATCCAGGCACTCCATCCGATTCAATCTTTTCAGCAACCGCTTCAGGATGCTTTCTTGATAATTGCCTCTGCAATGTTAGCGGGGGCTTCGTTGTATTTGGCAAATTCCATGGAATAGGTCGCGCGACCCTGGGTGGCCGAGCGCAGATCCGTTGCATAGCCAAACATCTCGGCCAGGGGCACCTCGGCGCGGATGACTTTGCCCGATGGCGAGTCATCCATTCCCTGCAACATGCCACGCCGGCGGTTGAGATCGCCCATCACATCGCCCATATACTCCTCGGGCGTAACCACTTCGACTTTCATGATCGGCTCCAGCAGGGTGGCGCCCGCCTTTAGCGCGCCATCCTTAAAGCCCATGGAGCCGGCGATTTTGAACGCCATTTCGCTGGAGTCGACCTCATGATAAGAACCGTCGAAAATGGTGACCTTGACATCCACCACGGGATAACCAGCCAACACACCCTTTTCCATCTGTTCCTGTACGCCTTTGTCGACAGCCGGGACGTATTCGCGCGGCACCACGCCGCCAACAATGGCATTGACGAATTCGTAACCGGTTCCCGGTTCCTGTGGCTCCAATCGCAACCAGACGTGACCGTATTGACCACGGCCGCCCGACTGGCGGACGAATTTGCCTTCCTGCTCCACCGTCTTGCGAATAGTCTCGCGGTAAGCGACTCGCGGTTTACCTACATTCGCGTCTACCTTGAATTCACGTTTGAGGCGATCGACAATGATTTCCAGATGCAATTCACCCATGCCGGAAATGATGGTCTGACCGGATTCAGGATCGGTGTGAACGCGAAATGAGGGGTCTTCCTGGGCCAGCTTGCTGAGCGCAATGCCCATCTTTTCCTGATCAGCCTTAGTCTTGGGTTCGACCGCGACCGCGATGACCGGCTCGGGAAACTCCATCCGCTCCAGGGTGATTACCTGATCCGGGTTGCACAGGGTATCACCGGTGGTGACGTCCTTGAGTCCTACACAGGCGGCGATATCACCCGCGCGGATTTCCTTGATTTCCTCACGGCTGTTGGCATGCATTTGCACTAGGCGGCCAATGCGCTCGCGCCGACTCTTGACGGGGTTGTAGACTGAATCGCCGGAATCGACCACGCCGGAATAGCAACGAATAAAGGTCAGGGTGCCTACGAAAGGATCGGTGGCAATCTTGAAGGCCAGCGCGGCGAACGGCGCTTCATCGTTGGCTTGACGCTCGCCTTCGCTCTCAGCGGCATCATCCAGAATACCTTTGACCGGCGGCTTGTCCACCGGCGACGGCAGATATCGAATCGCTGCATCCAGCATAGCCTGGACACCCTTATTTTTGAACGCGGACCCGCATAATGCCAGGACAATCTCACCCTTTAGAGTACGGGCGCGCAACCCGGCGTGAATTTCGTCCTCGCTGAGCGGTTCGCCTTCGAGGTATTTCTCCATTAATTCATCAGAAGATTCGGCAGCGGCTTCAACCATCTTCTCGCGCCACGTTTCGCAATCGGCTTGCAACGAAGGGGGAATATCGCCGTACTCGAACTTCATGCCAAGGCTGTCTTCATCCCAGGAAACCGCCTGCATTTTGACCAAGTCAACGATGCCCTTGAATTGATCTTCAGCGCCAATCGGCAGCTGAATCGGCACCGGATAAGCGCCCAACCGGTCTTGAATCTGTTGCACGACCCGCAGAAAATCGGCCCCAGCGCGGTCCATCTTGTTGACGAACGCCAAGCGCGGCACGCCATACTTGTTCGCCTGGCGCCAAACGGTTTCTGACTGTGGCTCCACCCCGCCCACCGCGCAGAACACTGCGCAAGCACCGTCCAACACTCGCAAGGAGCGCTCGACCTCAATAGTGAAATCGACATGCCCGGGTGTGTCGATGATATTGACGCGGTGCTCATCAAACTGCCCGGCCATGCCGCCCCAGAAACAGGTCGTAGCGGCGGAAGTAATGGTGATGCCGCGCTCCTGCTCCTGCACCATCCAGTCCATAGTGGCGGCGCCATCGTGAACCTCGCCCAGTTTGTGGGAAATGCCTGTGTAGAACAGGATACGCTCGGTCACAGTGGTTTTGCCGGCATCGATGTGGGCCATGATGCCAAGATTACGATAGCGCTCGATGGGGGTTTTGCGAGCCACGGCTCAATCCTCGAAACTTACCAGCGATAATGGGCGAAAGCCTTGTTCGCTTCCGCCATGCGATGCACATCTTCGCGCTTTTTGACCGCTGCGCCGCGGCTTTCAGCGGCATCCATCAACTCCCCGGCCAGGCGCCGGGCCATCGATTTTTCGCCGCGCTTGCGGGAAGCATCGATGACCCAGCGCATCGCCAGGGTGTTCCGACGCACCGCGCGCACTTCCACCGGCACCTGATAGGTCGCGCCGCCCACCCGACGGGATTTGACCTCAACGATCGGACGAACGTTATCCAGCGCCTGCTCTAGCAGGCTCAGGGGATTCTCCTTGCCCTTCTCGGTCATGACATCGAGCGCGCCATAGACGATTTTCTCGGCCACGGACTTCTTGCCGCGCTCCATGACCATATTCATGAATTTGGCCAGCATCTCGCTCCCGTGCTTGGGATCGGGGAGGATGATGCGTTTGGGGACTTCTCTTCTTCTCGGCATAACCGCCTCAATCTCGATGGACTGGTAAAACTCAGGATTTGGGCCGCTTGGCGCCGTACTTGGATCGCGCCTGACGGCGCTTGGTCACGCCAGAGGTATCCAGGCTGCCGCGCACGATGTGATAACGCACACCGGGCAGATCCTTGACGCGCCCACCACGAATGAGCACCACAGAGTGCTCTTGCAGGTTGTGGCCCTCACCGCCAATATAGCTGGTCACTTCCTGGCCGTTGGTCAGGCGCACGCGCGCCACCTTACGCAACGCGGAATTAGGCTTCTTAGGCGTCGTGGTGTAGACGCGGGTGCAAACGCCGCGCTTCTGCGGGCAGCTTTCGAGCGCTGGAACATTGCTCTTGGCTTTCTTTCTACCGCGCGGCTTGCTTACCAACTGGTTGATGGTGGCCATTCCCTTACTCCAATCGAGCTTGCAAATTCAGTCAACCCGGCAGCGGGCCTGCGCTGATTGGAATCCGGGTCTGCAAAGAAGCGGGACTATAGGCGGGCCAGTCGCCAATGTCAAGTCAAGTCAAACCCGGGTAGTGTCTCAGTTTGAAATTTCAGAAACCTGATTTCGTTTCTTGTAGGGGCCGCGTGGTTTGGCGACAGGTTCAGGAACCAAGCCCGCGATTTCCTCGAGTGACCAAACGTGATCGGAAATACCCGCTTCCATTGCCGGAGTTACCCGCAAGGTTTTATGGATACGCGCAAAATTGTAATGCATGAAATGCAGGGAAACGGCGTGTTCAAGGTTTTCAATCTTTTTGCTAAACCCGTTGGTAAGCCGGGTAAAGCGCCGCATTCCCATACGCATGGTGAGATTCTGGCGTTCAACATAGCTGGTTGATACCGCGCTAAGCTCCGGGTTGCCGACAACAGGGCGTTTTTCGGCCTTCACGAAGCTTGCGGGGCTATATCTTTGCTGGTCTTGTTTCCCTTGACCTTCGTAAATCTTCACCAGCATGGCGTAGTCAATCGCGCCACCAAAGACCTTTTCTACCGCGCCAAGATAAGGACCATGCCCGTCTGTGGTGAGTTGAATCCTTCCATGAAGGCGGGAAGCCAGATCAGCAATGAAGGCTTCCGCATACTCTTGACCGCGATGCCCAACTAACCAGGAAAGCGCCAATTTGGTGTCAGCGTCGATAGCCGTCCAAGTGTAAACGTCGCCATACCCCAGTTCGCCCTTGTGTTCTGGAGCCACGTTCTTTTCTTTGGCATAGCAGAACGACCAGATTTCATCACACTGAACGCGCTGGCTGTTGATGTTATGAACGACCTCATCATGGTAAGCCAAGCAGGCGCTACCCGCATCGACCAGCAGCTTCGTCACTGTGTTGATGCTTACATCGGCAATACGTGAAGTGGCGCGCATCGAGTTACCTTCCACCAATAGATTCAGAATTTGCGCTTGGTCTTTCAGAGAGAGCTTGTTCATGCTTGCTTAATCGCTCAAGTATTAAATTCAGTATGAATATTATGCTTGACCGGACAAGATAAATCAAGTTATAAATTTACACTAAGTGTAAAAGTGGTATTGACGATAATTGAATAACCAGATATTCTATATTCGATGGAAATTGAATACGAAGACATATCGTTGCATCGGCTAGAAACAGACGCCTCCTTTGATAAGGGGCTGGCCCACAGTATCGTGCGTAAATTCCGAATGCGAATTCAATTTATTAGGGCAGCTATAGACGAGCGAGCATTCTATGCAATGAAATCGCTACATTTTGAAAAATTAATAGGAGATCGATCAAATCAATACTCTATGCGCTTAAATGATCAATGGAGATTAATCATAAAATTTAAAAAAACAGCCTCAAAAACTGTGGTTGTGATTGTAGAAATCTTAGATTACCACTAATATTTGAGGAGATAACTATGAATATAATGGCAGAGACTTTTGCTCCTGGAGAATTCTTGCGTGAGGAGATAGAGACTCGTGGATGGACGCAAATCGAACTAGCAGAAATTATTGGACGACCAACTAGGTTGGTCAATGAAATAATTTCCGGGAAAAGAGCGATTACACCAGAGACAGCTATTCAGCTTGGCGATGCGCTTGGCACAGGGCCAGAGCTTTGGATGAACTTAGAGAGCCAATATCAGCTTTCCAAAGTCACTGTGAAAAACAATTTAATTGCAAGACGGTCTTTTTTGTATACGCGATTCCCAGTTCGGGAAATGATCAAGCGAAAGTGGGTTGATGGCAGTGAAAATATTGAAGTTCTTGAGCAACAGTTCAGACAGTTCTTTGGTATTTCTTCCATTGATTCTGATCCATCCTTCCTACACGCTGCTAAGAAATCATCTGCTTATAGTGAAGCAACAATGCAACAAATGGCTTGGTTATTTAGAGCCAAGGCCGTTGCTGCGGAGTGTGTCTTAAAAAGATACAAAACGGAATATCTTAGAAATGCACTATCTAAGATCAGTGCATTATTGGTATCCCCAGAAGAAGCTAGGCACGCTGTACGTATCTTAGCTGAATGCGGAGTTAGGCTCATATTTATTGAACATTTATCTGGATCAAAGATAGATGGCGCTTGCTTCTGGTTAAGCGACTATCAGCCAGTGATTGCAATGTCTTTGCGCCTTGACCGCATTGATAACTTTTGGTTTGTTCTTCGTCATGAAATTGAGCATGTACTCCAAGGTCATGGTAGAGAACTGGAATTTATTCTAGATCAAGATTTGGAGGGGGGGGTGATAGATAAACAGATTGAAACCGAAGAACAGCTTGCTAACCAGGCTGCCGCTGATTTTTGCGTGCCAAAAAATGAGCTAGATGATTTTATATCTAGAGTAACCCCCTACTTCAGTGAGCAACGGGTATGTTTATTCGCGCAAAGACTTGGCATCCATCCAGGCTTAGTTGTCGGTCAGCTACAGAGGAAGCTAAACAGATACGATTTTCTACGTAAACATCAAGTTAAAATTCGAGATATCGTGATTAAGTCTGCCCCTGTTGATGGATGGGGTTTCATAGAGAAATTTTGAGAGGTTTAGTTATGTCGGCGTACTTAAATCAAATAAAGGACTATATAGAACGTTACAAGCGTGAAGTTCGAGATGATGGGTTAATTGAACCACATGAGTTAGCTAAATGGGCCTACCGTAATGGATTACATAAGCCGAATATCAAAACTGTAATCGACGCAATTGCTGCTGACATCGCGCAAGTGTTTCGTGAGGAATACCGTACTGATAGATTCGGCAGGCGCTATCGAGCTAAGCATGCAATTACTAAGAGGAAAGGGAATAAAACACTGGCATTATGGGCCGACCTTGATGACCAAAATGCTCCACATGAACATTTTCAAAAATCATTTTCTCAGCGCCGCCAACAAATTGTAGGCGATTGTTATCAGTTAAAAACTGATATTGATGCGTATTTCACTGATGCCGGCCATCCATTTCACGGGATGACGGCCGGCGAGTTCAGTCGAAGGCGGCAGCGTATTTCACTCGGTCGGAGCGCAGCGACGCAGTGGATGAGTGTTTACTGTTCCGTGATGGAGTTCGTCAAGGGGGTTTTACGTTTTCGTAAGGATTCTCCGGTCAGGTTGAGGGTGTAGGCGTTATGGACGAGCCGATCGAGGAGGGCATCAGCCAGAGTGGGTTCGTCCAGATAGGCGTGCCAGCTTGCCACGGGCAACTGGCTGGTCACGAGGGTGGATTGACGGTGATGCCGGTCATCGAGGATTTCCAGAAGATCACGGCGGCCCTCGCTGGTGAGCGGTGTTAAGCCCCAGTCATCGATGACCAACACGTGTGCTTTAGCGTACTCGCGTAGCAGCTTGGGATAGCGGCCATCGGCGCGGGCCAACGCCAGTTCAGGGAGCAAGCGGGGCAAACGGACATAGCGCGCGGTATAGCCCAGACGACACGCATGCTGAGCCAAGGCACAAGCAATCCATGTTTTCCCCACGCCGGTGGGGCCGGTAATCAGGCAGTTGAGATGCTCCACAAGCCAGCGTTCACCGAGCAGATGCTGGATGAGGGTTTTATCCAGGCCCCGGGGATGTTGGTAATCCAGGTCTTCCCGGCAGGCTTGCTGGGGCAAACGGGCTTGCTGTAAGCGGTACTGGAGGCGACGATTCGCGCGTTCGGTCAGTTCGCGATCAACCAGGAGACTCAAGCGATCCGTAAAGCTGAGCTGATCGCTATCGGGCATCTGGAGTTGCTCGTGCAAGGCCTGACGCATGCCGCTGAGTTTCAAGGTGTGCAGTTGATCGAGAAGGGGTTGTTTCAGCATGGCGGAGGCTCCTGGGTTATTGGTAATAGCGTGCGCCGCGCACGTTCGCGTGGGTCGCGGTCGAAGGGATGGGCGGTGGCGAAGTCCCCGCATCCGGGAGGCGTTGCTGGTCCAGGCCATGCTTGAGAATCGACTCGATGCTCTTGTAACTCAGTCCCCCAATGGCTAACGCGCGCTGACAGGCGGCCTCCAAGCGGTCGGCGCCATAGGCTTTGCCCAGACGCAAGATGCCCAAGCACGAGCGGTAGCCCTGCTGAGGATGGGGCCGCGTGGCCAGGATACGTTCCACTAGAGTCGCCGTGTGGGGGCCGGTCTGGTGAGCCCAGCGCACTAACCGTTCGGGCGTCCATTCGGCGTACTCCCGATGGGCTTTGGGCATGTGGGCGGTTACGGTGGTATGGCGACCAGGCTGCGGATGGCGGCGATGACAAGCCACCCGCTGACGTTGATGGAAGACCTCGACCGTGGTGGCGGTCAGGCGCACCTCCACTTCCTGGCGCACCAGGAGGTAGGGGACCGAATAGTAATGGCGCTCGATGTCAATGTGATAGTCAATGTTGACGCGCGCTTTTTTCCATTGCGCGAACACGTAGGGTTCGGCCGGTAAGGGACGCAACGCCGGTTGTTCCAGCGTTGCAAACCAATGCTGACGGGAACCGGGGAGTTTTTTGAAGGCGCGCTGATTGAGGGCGTCGCGCAGTTCGCGGATGACCGTGTTGAGTTCGTCGAGACTGAACAGAGTCCGATGGCGCAAGCGGGCCAGAATCCAGCGTTCCACCACGAGCACGCCACTTTCCGCTTTGGCTTTATCACGCGGTTTTCGGACACGCGCGGGGATCACCGCGACGCCATAATGGGCGGCTAACTCCAGATAACTGGGGTTGAGGTCGGGCTCATAGCGGTGCGGCGTCTGGACGCCGGTTTTCAAATTATCTGGAACCACAATTTCCGGGACACCGCCGAAAAATGCAAAGGCCCGGACATGCGCCATGAGCCAGTCATCCAGTCCTTGGGTCCAGGTCGCCTCCACATAGGTGTAATTGCTGGCGCCCAGCACCGCAACAAACACTTGGGCCTGGCGGAGTTCACCCGTGATGCGGTCCACGATGGGCACGGTGGGACCGGCGTAGTCCACAAACACCTTCTCACCGGCCCGATGGGTCTGGCGCATCACCACATCGGTATGCGCCACCCAAGCCCGATACTGCTGGCAGAACCAGGTGTATTGATAGCCCTGGGGATGCGTGGCTTTGTACTCTTCCCACAAGAGCCACAAGGTGACGCCGGGGCGGCGTAATTCCTGGTGGACGGTGGCCCAATCCGGTTTTCCGCGATCCGCAGACCCAGCGGCGGGGCGCGGCGGAAACAACCGTCGTTCCAATTCATCGGCCATCATGCCCTTGGGCAGGGGCCAACCCAGGCCCGCTCGTCGGGCGCGTTGCAGATACTCTCCGACCGTGCTACGGCCGATCCCGCAACTCCGGGCAATTTGTGGTTGGCTATGGCCCGCCGCCTGCAAACGAAGCACTTCTTGAATCTTGCGCATGGATAACCTCTCAGTCGGCATGAGTTCCTCCTCGGAAAAAAAGGAACCAGCCTACAAGTTGTTAACCTGCGTCGCTGCTCATTGGCGAAACAACCCGCCGCCTTCCGTGTAATGGCCTGCCGCCTTCCGTGAAACGACCTGCCGTCATCCCGTGAAACGACCTGCCGTCATCCCGTGAAACGACCTGCCGTCATCCCGTGAAATACGCATATTGACGTTTACAACGATAGACGTAGCTCAAATGAACCAATTCAGGTTGTATTAGATTTCACGCGAGACGTTGAAGAATTGCAGCTTCCGTTTAAGAAGGCTAGCTAGAAACTTTTCTTCCATCGTGTGTTCGCGGCAAGTCTAGCAATCTCCTTTCGTTTCTCTGGCGTAAGCTTCTCGGCTCGCGCCTTTCCTCCCTTCTTTCCGCCAAGACGCCCAAGCGCCACCGCCGCCGGATTCTTGTCCGACTGTTCCGAGTCCTTGGTCTCCTCGCCCGTCGCTTGATCGACAATCGACTTGGCAAGTTGGTTGAGGTCGAGCCGACCTCTGCTTGAGCGTTTAGGCATAGTAGGGCAGTATGCTTAGGCTCCCGCCGACCGTCAAGATGCTAAATTTCAAACTGAGACACTACCCAAACCCGGGTAGTATCTCAGTTTGAATTTTAAGAAACCTGCTTCCGTTTCTTATAGGGGCCGCACGGCTTGGCGACCGGTTCAGGAACCAAGCCGGCGATTTCCTCTAGCGACCAAACGTGATCGGAAATGCCTGCCTCCATCGCTGGAGTCACCCGCAAGGTTTTATGGATACTCGGTTCTCAAGTTTTTATTGCTGGACGAGAGCCATTTTGCTGAAATCAAGGATCTTCTCAACTCGCCACCGCACATGTGGCCGCTCGATATTTGAGCGCTAGGGTGGGTTCCATCCGACCCAAGTCGCGCCCGACCATGTGCTTACCCGAGGGTCTCAGGTCACCATACGAGGCCAAGGTCTCGGTGAGATGCTGGAGTTGCTGTTCGGGGTGGGGGGACTCGATCAGGCTCCCGACGGTCACCGCCGGTTGCCGGTTCTTCAACCGGGCGAGCTGGGCCGGATGCAGCAGGAGACCCTGGTCCACCAGCAGGCTTAAGATCAGGCCGTGGCTTGACCCCTCAACGCCTGGCTGTTTGGCCAAGGTGCCCCAGCCTTGATGGCCTTTCCAGTCCTGGATGAAGACCTCGACCAGCCAGCGTAAGGTAAAGGTCCGGAAGACATCTTCGGTTCGCCCACTCAAGTCGGTGGCGACTAAATAACGATACTCGGTTTCCCCGGCATACTTCACAGCCACGATCAATTGCTTACGTCCATGGACTTCTACCCACAAACGCGCACTGCTGATGATGACGTCGACGGGTTCATCACCACGCCGTGGATAGCGCTGGGCGACGCCGGGATAGCGGATGAAAAGGTCTCCAGCGTCAGGCTGCGGTTGCGAAAGCGCACCTTCTGGTTGTGGCGACGCTGACTGATGACCTGGACACCACCAAAGAGGGCGCTGGCCTGCTCCAGAAAGGCCTGGGTACCATACCACGCGTCCACCAGCACGGCTTGCACCTGCACGGTCGGGTGTTCGCGGGCAAACCGCTCCAAGAGCTGCAGGCACAGCGCGCTCTTGGTCGGGTAGGCTGGATCTCGGGCCGGGGCCCGCCGGGCGTGCCCGCTTGGCGATCTTTTGCCGTTTGAGTTCGTCATCCCGCCGGCACCAGGCCCGCAGGGCCGGATCGGGTTGATGGAAGGCCACCCCCACCGGGAATGTCACCGTGGCCGTGACCAAAAGCAGGAATACCAGACACTGGCCCATGACATAACCACCGCTGGTCTTGTCCTTGAGCTTGTGAACCGCCGCGTGACCTTACTGCGCGCCCGGTCACTATCATCCGCCACCAGCGGTGCCGCTCGTGATCCCATAACGGTGCAGAATCACCCGGACACTCAGCGCCAACAGCCCTTCCCACGGCAGTTTGGCCCGGCAAAAGACTCACGACAGCACCGCTTGCGAATAGCGCCCCAGTCCCACGCGCTCAAAGCGCGCCCAGCAGAGACGATGGGTGATCATGATCGCCATCAGGCAAAAGCTTAACCACCGTTGCTGCAACCGCGAGAGCCCCCGACCCGCCCTATCGTGTGCCCGCAACGCCTCGTCTAGCGCGGCGACAAACTCTTGAACAAACAGTAAGGGTTGACGGATCAACAGAGTCGGTTCCTCGATCAGCTCACTGGCCATGATGCTGAAGTCTACCTTAGACTACCCAGCGGTAGCGGGCCACTGGGTCAGTACCGTGACGGCTCCAGCCCAGGCGGGAACCCGAGTCTGACAAGAATGACCCGCTGCCCTTTTCATCACTTTGTCAAGTTCTAAAAACTTGAGAATCGAGTATAAGGCGATTAGGTAGTCCTGCAGATTGTAGTGAACCCTCATGCAGTAACGACCGATAGAGAATTGTTATAATGATGGATAAAATACCAAATAGCTCCAATGTGGTTTTCCAGTTTCTTCGAAAAAGAGAGCGTCTTTCTAACGAGACGAGAAATTCTTTGTCTTAAAGTACCATTGAATCTTTCAATTTTGTAAGTCCGACCACTTTCTTTGCCTACGGCTTTGTGACGTTTGGTTGGGAATATCACCTCATACGCTTCCCAAAAATCGGTATAAGCGACGGCGCATTGGCGATAAACCGGCGGTAAGGAGTCCCACAGTCCTTGAGCGCCTTTTTGGCTTCGATTACCGACAAAAACGCCGACGATCTCGCTTGTGCCTTGATCAATCGCTAACCAAACCCATTGTTTGTTATTCTTATTTCCTACAAAAGACCACAGTTCGTCACACTGAATCACGAGCCGACCTTTGGGCTTTTTTTTAACAGCGACTTGCTGAGGGACTCCTTGATATTTTCGATTGACATCGCCTTGTAGCCAACGTTCTGAAACCCCAACGACCCGTGCAATACCGGCAATAGGAATTCGTTCTAATAACAGTTTGTCGATTAAATCCTTTTTATCTTGCGAAATTCTATTCTCTGGATTTTCGACAAATTGTCGACTGCAATCTTTGCAAGAAAACGTGGGCTTTCCGTTGTGAATGCTGCCGTTTTTTACAACGTTGACGGAATGACAATTAGGACAAATCATCGCTCTTTACTGACTCTATTTGTTACCACTAAAATCATACCATAAATTAATCACTACTTTCTACAGGACTACCATTGTCTTGCTAATAGTTATCCCCACAAAAATCATGCTGGAGCTTTTTCAGGATTAGCGTATTGAGTATCAGGGAGCCTAAAAAATGATTTGACCCTTTCCTGAAATTCTTTTAGCTTTTCCAAAGCAGAATAAACGCGCGCTCTGAAATCAGCCCGGTTTTTAATTGGCTCCTTTTCCAGATGATCATTTTTGATCTCATTCCAAACCTGTTCATCCGGATTTAACTCTGGCGAGTGGGGGGGAAGAAAGAACAAGCGGATTTGTTTTCGATGCGTCTCAAGAAAGGCTTTGACTTCTTTCGAGGTATGATAAGACGCATTGTCCGTGATGACAATTAATGGGCGCTCTCGACCCTCTAATGCCTTCTCTAAAAAGGCAATGAAAACCCCACTCACTCATTTTTGAGTGGTCACTTCAAATATTAACTCGCCCGTCGCCGTAACCATCGATAAAATGTGAAACCCACCCCGGTCATCACTCACTTTAATTTCAGGCGGATGACCGACTAAGCCCCACGTCCGTCCAGAACGCGTATGGCCTTGAACCCATGACTCATCCTGAAACGCAATATCCGCTCCAAGTTCTTGAGCCCGCTTCTGAATCTCTTTAAATTCTTCATTAATAAACTTTTTAACTTCCTCCTGATCCTGGTTTAAGGCATGATAACAAGGTTTTTGACAACTCAGTCCTAATTGATGTAAATGCAGACGAACCGTGGCATCCGATACCCATAAACCAAAGTACTCTTTCAATAAATTAACCATGATCTCTAAAGTCCATAAAACCGTATCATAGCCATGATCCGCCGGCGTCGTATTGAGTATCGTTTCTTTTAACCATCGATCAATATCCGGAGTCATCACACACGTGGCGCCGAGCGCTTTCCGGGTATCCAGGGCTTCTTCTCCTTCATAACGATAGTTGCGAAGCCAATCATAAATACTCGTTCGGTCGATACCCAAAAAATCAGCAACAAGCTCCGGACCATAATGCTTCTCTTCGACCGCGCGAACCGCAATACGCCGGATGTAATTCATCACTTCATCCGGTATTTTACGTGCATCAAACATCCATTCCGCGTTCATTGCCGCACCTCCTCTATAAATTTAGAGTCTCTAAAGAGGTCTTCTATAGTTATTAGACAATTTGATTAACGCTCAGTTCGTTGATAATGTAGGGATAATCGTTGGCAAGCCTACAGGCGATTATTCCCGTTGGGTCAATCCGGAGTGCTTACCACCTATCAGTTTCTCATCACGGGGCAAACTCGATAGAAGGAAGGTAAAGGTTGTTGCATTTGTAGCTTCCGGTGGATTGCGCGCAGACCCCGGGTGAACCAGGAAACGGCGCTACGGGCGAGTTTTCGAAAGGTCCAATGGTGAGGATCGGTCTGTTCTTGCGTCTTTTTTCCAGGGGCGTGGGGTGATCGTGGGCCTCCTCTTGACCGACGCGCACGCACCAGTACATGGCCAAGGCCATGATCAGCAGCAACCGATCGAGCCGATCAGCGGCCTGTAACTGCGTGTCTTCTAATTGAAAACCGCGACTTTTGAAATCGGAGAACATCGGCTCAATGCCCCAGCGACTTGCGTAATCCCGCACGGTCGCCCGATTCGGCGGGTCATTCATGGCGATGATCCAGGGTTCCGGGTGGGCCCCCTCATGCCAAATCGCCAGATTCGTCGCGACCCCTTGATTGAATAACCGCACATTGGGCAGATAGCGCTCGGTTTGCCCTGTGGCAAGCACCCCGGTCGTGGTCATGTCTCCAAACCCTGGATCCACATTGAGATTGCCTTTCAATCGTAACCGATAATGCCAACCGGACTGCGCGTGAAGCCACGCGAATAAATCCACCGAGGGATAAAAGCGATCCGCCGAAAGCAGCACCTCGGCTCCCGCCGGGAGCCACGCTCGAACTTGTTCTAATACCGCTTTCTGGGCCGCAAAACCCAGATTGGCCGGGCCGGCTTCCACCCGCCAAGCAAGGGGTAAGGCCCGATCGCCGATCCCAAGGCTCACCATCAAAATCGCAAAACGATCCCCCAAATCGGTTTGATCCAGACTCAAAATAATCGTTTGTCCCTGCTGGCCCGTCGCCGCCAAGGTTTGGCGCGCCCACGGTTCCAGCACTTCCGTACTCGACAGCAACGGATTCTTCAACAACCGCCGCAGCCACTGCTCGCGCATATCTTGCCGTTCGGTCTCCAAGGGTAGGAGATTGGCGAGTTCCACCGTATTCGGGGTCTGGGCTTCCAGGATGGCGCCCACCGCTAAAGCTAGCTTGGCGCGTACCGTCTTGCGTAGCGTCGGGTGGGCAGCTCTCAACCCCGCTTCGATTTCTGTTGCCAACTGCCGAATCGTTCCCATGATCCCCTCATGATGTTCGTTAAACTCATAATCCTAGTCTAACTCAGAACTGATAGGTGGTAAGATCCGGAGTGTTTTGGAACCTGATCTAGCAATGGTAGGATACATAATGCCGTGTTCCACTGCTGGCCCTGGAGTCTCGCTATGTCCGATCAAAATGCGTCCCGATTCGAGATGCTAAGCCCGTTGCTAAAACCGATCGACCCTGCTGAATTGCATGGACTGCTCTGCGGTTTGTTATGTACAGACGCCAGTCTGGACCGTGATCAATGGATACATAAGGCACGAGAAGCGCTGGTTGAGGACAGCGGATATTCCCATGCCCTGGATGAGCTAATCTTGCAACTATTTGATGAGAATGCCAGCCAAATCGGTAACCTGGATGAGCCTGTGACCCTGCTGCTGCCGGACGATGATACGCCTTTGTCCGAACGGGTACGCGCATTGGGAAGCTGGTGCCAGGGGCTGCTCTATGGACTGGGTCTCGGCGAGAGTGGTTGGAGCGACCGGTTAGGCGCAGAAAGTGCGGAATTTCTCAAAGATGTCGCGGATATTGCTAAAATCGGTTTCGATACCGATAAAGGTAACGAAACCGATGAAAACGCTTATGCGGAAGTGGTCGAATACTTGCGGGTTGGATTGATGCTGCTTCAGCAGGACCGCCAATAGGCAATGGATTCTTCCCGTCCACATTGAAATACCTAATGCACCGTACTCACCCACAACCGCTCTCCCCGTAAGCAGGCGAGGGGAGTGAAGGGTTACCCAAAAACTTTAAACTTAAAACCTGAAACTTCCATGTCCATGTTTGCTCGTACTATTCCCGCTGCCGTGTTTGCCCGTCGTCGCCGCGCGTTGATGGATCTGATGGGGCCAAATTCGGTTGCGCTATTACCTGCAGCAGCAGAAGCGCCGCGCAATCGCGATGTTTATTATCCCTATCGCCAGGACAGCGATTTCTACTATCTCACCGGTTTTCCGGAACCCGAAGCGATCGCCGCGTTGATTCCGGGCGCAGAACAGGAATTCTTGCTATTCTGTCGTGATCGCGATCCGCACATGGAAATCTGGCATGGCCGCCGCGCTGGTCCTCGGGGCGCCAGAGAACGCTATGGTGCGGATAACGCATATTCGATTGCGCAGCTGGACAAAATCCTGTTGCCACTCTTGGAGAACCGCGAGCGAGTGTATTACGCCATTGGTTACCGTCCGGAGTTTGATGAGCAAGTGATGAGCTGGATCAATCAGACTCGCGCCAAAACCCGCACCGGCGTGCAGGCGCCGGTGACCTTCATCGCTCTCGAGCATTTGCTGCATCCCCTGCGGCGTTGCAAGCAGGCGGAAGAAATCGCGGTGATGCGCGAATCAGCGCGGATCGCCTGCGACGCGCATTGCCAGGCGATGCAGATCTGTCGGCCTGGCATGATGGAGTATGAAATCGAGGCGGAATTTTTCCATACTTTCCTGCGTAATGGAGCCGGTTGGTCCTATCCTCCCATCGTCGCCGGCGGCGATAACAGTTGTATCTTGCATTACACTGAGAATAATGCGGAATTGCGGGATGGCGATGTGCTATTGATCGATGCCGGCGCGGAACTGGACGGCTATGCGTCCGACATTACGCGCACCTTCCCTGTTAATGGACGCTTTTCCGGGGAGCAACGGGTGATTTATGAACTGGTGCTGGCCGCGCAGAAGGCTGCGATTGACAAGGTGCGACCTGGTGGTCATTTCAATGAACCACATGATGCGGCGATCCGCGTTCTGACCGAGGGTCTGATTGCGTTGGGGTTGTTGCGGGGTGATGTCGAGGAAGTGGTCAAGGCGGAGCAATACAAGCTGTTTTATATGCATCGCACCAGTCATTGGTTGGGCATGGACGTACATGACGTCGGCAGCTATAAAACTGGTGAGGATTGGCAGGTTTTTGCGTCGGGTATGGTCACCACGATTGAACCGGGGTTGTATATTCCCGCTGGCACAAAAACGGTCGATGAGGGCTGGGCGCAACTCGGTATTCATCTGGAAACCGATGTCGACGAACGCTGGCAGCGCATTGGTGTGCGCATTGAGGATGACGTGCTGGTGACGGAAGGGGAACCTGAAGTACTGACTGCTGCCGCGCCGAAAGAGATTGATGAGATCGAGACGTTGATGCGGAATTAAGGAGTTAAGGAATCTTCAAAAACCGATGTGTGATCAAAAACGCTTGGATTTAGAGGATATCCGACACATACTTTGCCCTCTCAAGTTGCTGCGAGTTTCCCAGAGATAATGAATGCATAGACCAGATGGAGCATAGCCAAATAATTAAAGGTTCTTCGAGGGTTCTTGTGGAGCAAACCGATTCAGGTGCGGCTCGTGGCTCCAACCCGTTGATCTTGAAAAAGACGGTGTCGGCTTGGCGTGCTGATCATGGCTAAGAAATTCACATTTCACAGAAACCCTTGAAGAACCGGTATTATTGTCCTGTTCATTGCTATCCCTACATTCTGGATTCCTCCTCTTCCCTGGTAGGATCGCCTGAAAGGCCGGGGTAGTTGGCTCAGAATGTAGATTTATCAGACTGCTAGACTATAATGATTCGATCAAAGTAGTGGGATGTATGAGGTATAGTTTTGGTGATTTTGCCAACTTCAAACAATGAATGCTGATCCGCTTTGCTTGGCTCCACAAGAACCCTTGAAGAACCAATTATACGATCATTTTACTTATGATGAATACTTTGCAAGAACTTGATGTAAAAAATGAGCTTGCCCTTGACTATAAGGACGGTGTTACTAATCTGTACGGCCATAGTTTATTTCAAATTGCTGTTGACTACGAGATTAAGCGATCGGAAAGATATGGCAAGGAATTCTGTTTGGCTTTGATCGATGCTGACCGATTTTCATTCTATAATGAAAAAAATGGTTATGCTCAGGGAGATTTAATACTTAAAAGAATTGCGGAAGCGATCGAAATCAGCATACGCAAGGCGGATATTGTAGCGCGATATGCTGGAGATCAGTTTGTCATTATCTTTACTGAGACAAATATTGCCGATGGACTCAAGATAAGCGAACGAACTAGAAAGGCAATCTATGAGGCGACTGATGAAAAATTAACTGTCAGCATAGGAGTGGTTAATTATCCGAACGATGGAAAATCAAGACCTTCTTTAATTTCTAAAGCACACAAGACCTTAAGCGAAGCTAAAATTAAAGGCGGTAATATCGTTTATTATTTTGATAATAAAACAATTTCATCTAAAAAAAATCAAAGCATCCTATCGAATGTACTGGTTGTAGATGACAACCTAATCAATTTAAAGGTTTTCCAGGCAATGTTAGCTACTGAAGGATATCAGATCATTCTAGCCGATAATGGTAGCGATGCTTTGCATTGTGTAGAAAAGCATAGTATCGATTTAATTCTGCTCGATGTAATGATGCCTGGCATCGATGGTTATGAAGTTTGTCAGCGTTTAAAGACGAATGAAAAAACCCGCTTAATTCCTATTATTTTGATCACGGCTTTAGATGATGCTCCTTCAAAAATTAAGGGAATTGAAGCTGGCGCCGATGATTTTATTACTAAGCCGCCTAATAAAGTGGAACTTTTGGCAAGAGTTAAATCATTAATAAAGTTTAATAATCTAAACAAAAATCTAGCTGATGTCAAAAATATTCTAATATCCATTGCGACTGCTGTAGAAGCCAAGGATAGCTATACCCAGGGTCATGTGGAACGAGTGGCCAATTTTTCGGTTGCTATCGGAAAAAAATTTGGGCTATCTGATAAAGAAATCGAGGCGTTATGGTTTGCCGGAATTTTACATGATGTTGGTAAAATTGGTATTCCTGATATCGTGCTAAATAAAAATGGAAAACTAAATGATAACGAATGGGAAATAATTAAAAAACATCCTACCATAGGATATAAAATATGCTTACCTCTAAATAATAATTTAGGCCTTGCTTTGGAAGGTATTCTTCATCACCATGAAAGACTTGATGGAAGCGGTTACCCGGATGGCATAAAAGGAGATCTTATTCCAGAAATTGCGCGTATTGTTGCTGTCGTAGATTTATATGATGCCTTGGTTACAGATAGGCCCTATCGAAAGGGAATGGATAATGAAAAAGCGTTGAGCATAATAAACGATGAAGCAGTATCTGGTAAATTGGATGCCAGAGTTGCTAAAGCATTATTTGAGGTTGTTTCAAGTTGACACAGTGGCGCTGATACAATGAAAACTAGAGATAGTTGTTACTATCCTACAGTAATGATTGTCGATAAAGACATATCTAACGATAACTCAGTACTTGATCTTCTTAATAATGAAGATTGTCTTGTTCAAACTGCTGTTGGTTTTATTGAGATATTGGAAAGTTTTAAAAAATGCATACCAGATATTATCATTTTAGATGAAAAAATTATTTTTGATGAAGGTTTTGGGGTTATTAGTGCTATAAGGGATCTTGCTATTGACAAAAGTTTATCGATCATAGTAGTTACTGAAAACCTTAACTCAGAAATTTCAGAAAAAACTATCCATGCGGGTGTAGATGAATTATTAAATAAGCCTTTTGATAGCATAGAATTGATTGCCCGTATTAAGTCAGTGTTTAGTTTAAAAATGTATCAAGAGCAACTCAAGATTAGAAAAGAAACTTTATTTGATTTTTCCAATAATTCGCAAACTAATGAAGACCTGTATGACAGTAAAGCGCCACTGTTTAAGGTGTTACTCGTTGACAATAATTCTAAAAACGCAAAAGCAATAATGGATATTTTTGAATACGATGATGATTTATCTTTTTATTTAGTGGATACAGGTGAAAAATCTATTACCATGGCGCTAGATTCTAATTTCGATTTAATAATATTTGATACTCTATTGCCTGACATGAACGCCTTAGATGCGTTTAAGAGGATTAAAAGGATAGATATCTATAAACAGGTGCCTGTAATATTTGTTTCTGCTACTCATGATTATAATTATAGAGTAATATGTCTTGAGCACGAAGTTGATGAATTTTTCTTCAAGCCTATTAATCCTAAAGTATTCAATATGAAATTTAAATTTTTATTAAAAAGGAAAATCAAAACAGATAAATTATTAACAGAATATATGATCGCATTTGATTATGCTACAAGAGATGGTCTAACAGGTTTATATAAGAGGAATTATTTTATGAAATGCTTGGATCTTGAGATTAAAAAGGTAAAGCGTACTAAGATGTGCCTGTCCGTTATGATGATTGATGTAGATAACTTTAAAATTATTAATGACGGTGTTGGACATCTGGAAGGAGACGCCATTCTGCGTGATGTGGGAAAAGTTATTTCAAATAATATTCGTGAGGTTGACGTGGCGGCGCGATATGGTGGCGAAGAATTTATTATATTGCTACTAAATACTGAAAAGCTGTATGCATCGATAATCGCACAGAGAATTCAGTCTGCATTATCAGATTTATCATTACCCTCAAAACTACTCAACAGTATTGATAAATTAACTGTCAGTGTAGGGATCGCTGATTATCCATATAGCTCAAAATCGCCCATCGATTTAATCAATAAAGCTGATCAGGTATTATATCAGGCAAAAAAAACTGGAAAAAACAAAGTTTGCTTGTACGATGATCAATTAATCTGAAATTAATGAAGTTTTCTATTTAAATCCATACTTAATAGACCCTTCTTATTGGAAACGCAAATATGCTTATTTTTAACTCATTGCGAAAGAAAGTCGTTTATTTGATTTCATCAATAATGATTGTAACTTCTATCGCTATTATGTATTACACTTATCAAGATGCAGGTAAAGCTATTCTTAAAATTCAAGTAAATTCTGCCGATATCGTTCTTACATTGGTTGAGCTAAATATATCGGCCGGATATAGCAGGCTACTATCTGACAAGATCGAAATATTGGCAAGGTTATATAAAGAATTAAAGTACTTATCGGTTATTATAAAATCATCTATTGATGAGAAAATTAATTTGACTCGCCAGGGAACGCTGGATAGAGAGAAAGCACAGCAATCTGTACTAGAATGGGTGAGTAAATTGCATTTGGGTCCAGAGGAATTTATGATTTTCGATGAAAAGGGAATTATATTAAGCCATACTAGACCTGAGTTTGTAAATTTCTCTATTAGTAACATTCGAGAGATGAAGGGCCGGTCTTTATTTGAAATTTCGAGTTATGATGTTCTTAAAGATGATGGTCAATCGGCGGTGTTTTATTGGAAAAATGACCTTAATAACAAAGATGATATTGTTGATAGCAAAAAAATCGGATATTTTGTTCCAATAAAACAATGGAAGTGGACATTTGGAACCATGATTAGTTTTGACGATATCGAAGCGGAAAGTCGAAAAAAATTAGAAAAAATTATTGAAATACTGAAAAAAACTTTTTCAGATATTAAAATCGGGAGGACCGCCTATGTATTCTTATTTGATGGCGATAAAAAAATGTTGATTCCGCCTCCAACTTACCAAGAAAATAGTTTTGAGTGGCAACAGAAAATGATTAATAAAAATACTGGGAATAATTTATTTGATGATTTAATGACAACCGCCAATTCAAATAGTGAGTACATTCGCTATGCTGATCCATTTGCTGGGAAAAATGAAATAATGGAAGGTTTTGTGAGTTACTTCAAAGCCTTTGATTGGTATATTGTTGTTGTGGTTCCTTTGCAAGAAATTCAAGAGCCGACGCAGGTTTTATTAACTCGTCAGAGTATCATCATTGCTTGCATCTTCTTAGGCGGCCTTCTTCTTAGCCTAGTGATTGTTTCTAAGATATCAAGTCCAATTAATGCCTTAACCTCTTACGCAAAAACATTACCGAATCAAGATTTTACAATTGAATTAAGACCATCTAGCGAATTGGTTAAAGGTTTAGTTACTAAATATAATGATGAGGTCGGCCGACTAGCTGAATCCTTTATATTTATGGAAATGGAATTAAGGAAGAACATGAAAAATGCGATTGAATCGAATGCCGCTAAAGAACGTTTGGAGAGAGAGGCTGCGGAAGAAGCGAATAGATCGAAGAGCGAGTTTTTAGCAAATATGAGTCACGAGCTGCGTACGCCTTTAAATCACATTATCGGATTCACAGAATTGATCGTAGATAAAAGCTTTGGTGAATTGAATGAATTGCAAGAAGAGTATTTGAATGATGTCCTTACGAGCAGCCGTCATTTGCTGTCTTTAATCAATGATATATTGGATCTATCCAAAGTCGAAGCAGGTAAAATGGAATTACAGCTGTCTACGATCGATCCTGAACCAATCCTTGAAAGGAGCTTAACAATGGTTAAGGAAAAGATCATGAAGCATGGAATAGAATTGAGAAAAGAAATTGATAAGCTACCTTTGAGCATCTACGCTGACGAACGCAAGTTAAAGCAGATTTTTTACAACTTAATTTCAAATGCAGCTAAATTTACTCCTGAAAAAGGCAAGATTTGTATATCTGCAAGATTATTAAAGTTATCTGTTCTTAATAATAACCAGTTTCAAATTAATGCTGGAAAGAGACTCCTTACGTTGGATTCGCAACAGATAACAAACATAATTGCCAAGAATGAGCGAGATAAAAATATTGGGTTCAATGGCCAATTTCTAGAGTTTTCAGTAGCTGATACGGGAATTGGCATTGCAGTGGAGGATCAAGAGCGTATATTTTCGCCGTTTGTACAAGCGGATGGTTCAGCAAGCAGGAAATATCAAGGCACCGGTTTGGGTTTGACCTTAACTAGGAAGTTGGTGGAATTGCATGGCGGTGTAATTACCGTTGAAAGCGATGGGAAAGATAAGGGAAGTATTTTCAGCTTTTTCATTCCCTACTACTACCACCAAGATGCAACAGATCAGCTACAACCTGATTCTACATTAAGAGTAGCTAATCTAGAATTTAATGGCAATAAACATTGCTTTAATGATGGCCCGGAGGCTGTATGAGCCCAATTGTCTTAGTCGTCGAAGATAATCAAATAAATATGAAGCTTTTCAGGAGTCTACTTAATAAGGCCAACTTTCATATTATTGAGGCAAATAATGCTGAAGATGGCATTCAATTG
Source organism: Gammaproteobacteria bacterium (assembly GCA_024235095.1). NCBI lineage: Bacteria > Pseudomonadati > Pseudomonadota > Gammaproteobacteria > Gammaproteobacteria bacterium. The sequence continues at coordinate 1,879,456 of JACKNC010000001.1, read as the reverse complement.
GCGAAAATACATAAACCTAATTTGATTTTGATGGATATACAGCTCCCTAATATGGATGGCTTGCAAGCGACCCGTCTGCTTAAACAGGATAAGGATATCCAGATCAACCATATTCCTATAGTAGCGCTTACTTCACACGCCATGGTCGGTGATGATAAAAAGGCTATGGATGCAGGCTGTGACGGATATATTACCAAGCCGATTAACACCCGGACTTTTTTGAGTGAAATACTCCTTTTCATTGATCCTAATGTTGAAGGAAACCAGAAATCTATACCTGTTGAGCATATCTCTGCTAAAGAAGTTGTATGCGGGTATAAATCTAGAGTAATGATTGTTGACGATGAACCTGGAAATGTTAAGCTAATCTGCGCCATACTGAGTACTGTAGAACAATTTGATATTTTAACCGCTTATAATGGGAAAGAAGCGCTTGAAATAATTAATAACAATAAAGTTGATTTAATTTTGCTTGATATTATGATGCCAGAAATAGATGGTTATGAAGTGACAAAGATTATTAAAGGAAATATAGACACAAAGGATTTGCCAATAATTTTGATTACAGCGCTAAACAGTGAAGAAGATAAAAAACGTGGGCTTGATGCTGGAGCTGATGAATTTATTACCAAACCGATTAATAAATTTGAAATAGTTTCGAGAGTAAAGTCCATGTTAAGACTTAAGCAATACCGGGATCAGATGCGAGTACGGAGACAAACAGAAGATCCACTAAGTATACCCTCACTCAATAAAGTATCGATTAGAAATTATGCGCAATCTGTATTGCTTGTAGAGGATAATCCTAAAGATACAGTGATCATGAAACAGATGCTCATTAATGAACCCTACAATTTAATACAAGTAGCAGCTGGCGAGGAAGCTATTGATGTCGTAGTAAATGAGAAAATCGATCTAATCTTATTGGATTTAATGCTGCCAGGAATGGATGGTTATAAAGTCTGTCAATACCTGAAAAATAATGCTCACACCTCTGATATACAAATTGTAATGATTACAAGCCTTTCTGATTTAGAAAGTAAGGTTAGGGGGCTGGAGGAAGGAGTTGATGAATTCCTGGTGAAACCTATTGATAAACGCGAGCTTCGACTAAGAATAAATGCTTTGCTGAAGAAAAAGGCGTATCTCGATGGCTTGCGTTCGCATCGAGATAAGGTGCTTGATTTGGCAATTATTGATGGACTAACCAAGCTATATAATCAATCTTATTTCAAACGTTATATCAGCGCAGAAGTTAAGCGAGCAGTCGCTAGTCAGTATATGGTGGGGTTGATAATTGGTGATTTGGATAATTTCAAGAAGTACAACGATAATTTTGGCCATTCGTTTGGCGATAGCGTTCTGCAAGAGATTGCTCAAATAATTAAAACCCATATCAGTGAAATAGATTTTCCAGTGCGTTATGGCGGGGAAGAATTCGCTATCGTATTTCCCTATGCTGGTATTAAAAGAGTTTATAATGTTGCAGAGGATATCAGAAAGTCAATAGAACAACATGTTTTCAAAGGAGTTGTTGATAGTAATTCCTCATTAGGGAGTATCACTATCAGTATTGGTATAGCTTTCTGCCCGTTAGATGCAACTAATGCTGATGATCTAATAGAGAAAGCTGACTTTATGATGTACCGCGCCAAGAAATCAGGGAAAAATCAAATTCAGGGGGCGCAGAATATGTAACCGTTCAGTCTCCCTTTGCCAAGGAGGGAGGTAAATGCTTACTTAATGCTTCATGAAAAAAGTCTTCAGAGAATTCCTCCACCACTTTTGCAGCGGGGAGGAATAAATCCTTTGAGGTGCCAGCTGCTCAATGCGATGCCCCCTTATCCCAGATCGATTGAGATTTTTGGGTCTTTTTAAAAGGCCCTGCCGTCTGCCTGCGGTAAGGCTTCTTTATGGTGTAATCTCTCAAAAATCATTCTATTCTTGGTACATTTCGTCAGCGCCAGCCAGTATTTCAGCATTCAGATATAGCCCGATTATCTCGGCTGTTTTCAGGTTAAGAGCGATGGCAGGTCCTTCCTCGAACACTTGTTTGAGTTGCCTTGGTTTGGCGCCGTTGAAAATTTTCGCCATGGAAACCGCCAAGAATCGGCCAACGGGTGCGAAGCCTCCTTGCCGAGCGATGCTCATTAAAAAACCAGCTTTTACTTCTTCCGAGCCTTGTTGGGAAAAAGTCGGGATGCGATGCTTGTTAGCAATGGATATCAACTTTGGGATGGTATTAGCGTTAACGCCATTCTGTATGACCACATAGAGAGCATCAACTTGAGGGGCAAGCTCCTCAAAGCATTTGATTACACTCTTTCCAGCTACCTCAACATCAGGGATATCGTCCTTGGTAAAACATCTAGTAATCTGAAATCCTTTTTCGTTGGCAACATTCTCGATCATATCGATGGATGCGTAGGTGCGACCAACAGGAGTATTTTCATAAGCGATACCTAATTTCTTAAAGCCGATGATCTTATGAAAAATTCGGATCTGACGTTCCCAACGACCAGGATCGACACGTGCAAACACATGATCATAGCCTGAGTCACTATCGCTTGTAATAATACCTGCTCTGACTGGATCGGTCGCAGACATTACCATGACTGGTGTTTGATGTTGATTATTCGATAGATCTTGACCTGCCCAAGTACCCATGGCAATCATTAAATCAATGTCTTTCTTGGTATTCAGGCGACTAATAATGGTTTTTTTGATCACTGATCTCATATTACTATCCCAGTTAGCATTATAGTAACCATCAGCAACGAACTCGATATATTTGCTTTTGGCATTTTTGGTCAGCCAGTCCCAAAGAATTTTTGTATCTTTCTTCTCATCGTCTAAGGGTAGTTGTAAGGTAGGAATCCAACCTAAATCAACCAGACCTTTGATTGTAGCAACTAGATACGGGTAATAAGCATTAGAATCTCCTCCCTGATAGTATCCTATGCGCCATTTCTTCCCTCCCTTAGCTAGTAAGGGCTGATAGCTATAATTATCTTGGGTTGATTCCAACGACCAAGCTAGGTTAAAAGTTATTACAGAAAAATTCAAAATGAAAATTAGCAAAATTCCCTTAATGTAATTCATTGTAATCACCTTCTCGCAACATTAGCGCTTTGTTAAAAAATGATTCTTCAAGGGTTCTATGATGGAGCCAGCTAACTCGAAGAGCAACTATTAACCCAGCCTAGATGCAAAAATTCCATAGAAACCCTCGAAGAGCCAAGCCAAAAAATTATGGGCTTTCAATTGTATTGAAAATTTCATCAGCAGCTCCTAACATTACAATAGGTGGATCAAAACCAATGATTTCTGCTGTCCTTAAATTAATAGCAATTTTAGGAGGTTCTTCGAACAGCTGGCTTAATTGATTTGGCTTTGCGCCATTAAGAACCTTAGCGATAACTTTCGCTTGAAACTCACCTACATACCTAAATCCTGCCTGCGAAAGACTAAGTAAGAATCCCCATTTCACTTCAGCAGAGCCTGCTTGTGAGAACGTTGGAATATGATGCTGATTAGCAATTTCCACCATCTTAGGGATGGTATTACTATTTACACCACTTTGCTGAGTAATGTAGATGGCATCCACCTTTGAAGCCAAGTCATTAAAACATTTGATAACGCTCTTTTCTCGAGCCTCTTGATCATCTATGCTTTCGTCAAAACTAAAACATTTGACAATTTCAAAATTACGTTCATTAGCAATTTTTTCAACTTGGTCAATAGCTGAAAAGCTTCTGCCATTGATTGAATCTTCATAAATCATCCCAAGTTTATTGAAATTGATGATTTCGTGAAAAACTCTGATTTGGCGTTCGTATCGTTTAGGATCAATAGTTGCGTGCACATGCTCAAAACCAGAGTCTTCAATGCTTTTGATAATCCCCGCAGAGACTGGGTCACTAGCAGTTAGCACCAAAGTTGGAGTTCTATGTTTATCATTGGCAAAATCCTGTCCGGCTTGTGTGCCTACAGCAATCAGTAAATCGATATCTTTAGTTTGGGTAAGACGCTTCATTAAGCGAGTAACGCTTTCTGCCCTCTGTTTGCTTATCCAGTTACCTGTATAATAAGCATCTTTTGGAAATTCAAGATATTTACTTTTTGCCTTGGTAGCTAACCAATTCCAAAGGATGATGTTTTCCTCGCCAGTCTGCTTTGGTAGCTCTGCTATTTCTATCCAACCTAGTTGCATCAACCCACGCACAGTCTCGGTAAAAACCTGCTGGTAATCTGTATAAGGGCCGCCCTCATAATAAGCTATCCGCCATTTTTTCCCTTTATTAGTAGTCGGCGCTAAGCTAAAAGAAGATTCATCTACAACTTTAGAAACGGGTAAGGCTGCTTCCGCTGTTAGAACATTCATACCAAATAGATGGACATAGATAATTAATACCAACAAAAATTTGGAAAAATTTTTCATTAATTCTCTCCTCAGAAAAGTAAGTTAAAAATTTTTTAAAATCGTGTTTGCTTTGGTTTGCGAATCCTAAGTTAAATCTACATTATCTTTGTACATATGAAACATTAGGGTTCTTTACAGATATATACGGCATACTCTTCAAGCCCGTAATCGTTTCTAATAATAAAATTCCGACCAAATTTTTCGACTAAAAACCATGCTAGTTCATCAAGAGATAAATGAAACAAATCTTGATCCTCAGCCATAACCTGTTTGGATCTTAAGTTGAATGCTATCCCTTTTCTGCAATGAGGATAAATCGTCTCTATCATAGAGCAAAAATATGAAAACATAATGTTATGTGATAAATCAATTTTTTCGGTAAATACCCCATTCATGATAATATAGTCGAAACAGGGCAATAAAGCATCCTTATCTAGAATATCCATATTAAAAAAAGTATTGTTAGGATACTTTTTTTTGCTAACATTAAAAAATTCTGTAGATATCTCCAAACCACTATAATCAATATAGAGAATCTTTTTTTCATTTATATAATCAAGTAAACCAGCCGTACCACAGCCAAAATCGAGAAGTGTAATTTTACTGGCTTCAGGTTTAATTATATCAAGCATGATTTGATAACGCTTGTATGCATCATCCGCATTTTGCCAGTCTACACCTAAGTGAGTATCACCAAAACGACTTAGGCAATCTTCGTAGTGAGCAACAATGCTTGAATAAGGCTTTTCTCTCGACATAAGTTTGATTTCCCCGAAAAAGCCATTAGATAGCTAGAGTTCGGTTTTTCAGAAAATGATTACATTCTTCCGCCACTAATAGCTGCCAGTTATCTGGAAGGTTATAGTGAGGAAAAAAGTCTGGTAGCGTTTCCGTTAATCCACCCAAGTGAGCGTCTCTCACAGTTAATGAGCGCATTTGTTCAATTTGATTAGGTGATAGTCCTCCGCTCGCGATTATTTCTATCGGCCCAGCCGGTAGCAAGAAATCGCTGTCTAAACTATGCATCACTCCCTGCATGCCCGACAAATAAATACTGGTTGGAACTCGATTCACATACTCAACAAATCTGGTCTCACCCATTATTTCACTGAAAGCGCCTACCAGCGCACTCTGAATGTTGGATAAATAATCGGCCTGAAAATACCCTCCACAGCAACTGATTCCACGGGCGAAACCAATAATCGAATAACAGGTAAACAACGATGGCAACAACTTTCCTACTTGGAGGTTTCGATTAATGTCTTTAGGGTTGAATGAAAATGCCCAGAGTTCGCTTCGATCATCCCGTCCCTGCAACATTACCTGATGGTCGGTGCTACTCGTTAACATCAATGGCACTCGCCGACCGGTATTATCGACCGCCCAAAAAAAGGTCGTACCACAGCTGCCGGGATCGGATTTCTTATCACTCGGGCCTTGGCGCATACGCTTAGTTAGTCTATTTCGATCCCAACATGCTTTAGCGCCATCAAGCCGACTGAGTACCTCATCTCTGAGCGTTGGGTTAAACATAACCTGCCATATCAAACTGTTTTCATCATGCAAATCCACTTGCAACAGCTGACTGGCGATTTTCTCCAATTCCAGAAAGACCATCTCGGGAGCTTGTTCCGGCTCGCGAAAACAACGTTTCCAGATAAGGTTATTCAATATCACTGCCTGTTGCGAATAGCTCTTTAACCCCGATGCTAAGCTATTCCGATAATCCTCACCGAGAATTTTCTCAGCCGCCGCCGCCAAATTAAAAGGGATTTGCTTCGTCCGCGCCATTGTCGCAAGGCGCTGCTCTGCGCGCAAGAGCATGGCGGCGTCATAGGCCTCAACGACGCTAACCAACTGTCTTTTATGACGATCAAGAAAAACCGGCAATTTTATAGGCAGCGTAAATTTTGCAACCCCTCGGTCAGCGTGGTACAGCAATAAACCTCTCGGGAAGGTTGGATTGTTGAGCGGCACATTGCCACAAGCGAAGACCGGCACCGTGGTCGCCGGCTTACCACCCACTTCCCTGAGCGAAAACAGCAAACTACTTTGCACCGATTGCGCCAAAAAATCGACGCCATGGTGGTTAGCCGTCAGTACCGCTGGTAAAGCTTGCAATTCTTGCGCTGCTTTTTCGGCAATAGTTTCGCCTAACAACGGCGCCGTATACCGATAAACAATCTCCAACAGATCGTTACGCGGTTGTAGAGGAGGTTCGCATATCGAGAGCGACTGGCGAAGATAATTAGCCAAACCAACCGGTCCAAAGCGATCGAGAGTTCGTTTGACAACAGGGGATCGCGCACTAACCAGCGCCAAGGCCTGCTCGGCAAAACTGGAATAAAATATGTCAACTAGATGGGCTTGATTCATAGACCACCTTATTTTTGCAAATAAGTCGATCACTAGTTAAAAGAGCAAATAACACTGCGGTAGCCAGATACGCAATGCCAAAATAAGTAAGACCCTGGTTGATATCAGTGGTGGCGATCAACCAGCCAAACAGAATCGGCCCCACCATCTGGCCAATACGGCTGGAGGCGCGAAATATTCCGATAGCCCGCCCTTGACCAAGCTGTTGAGTGACATCCAATGTCAGCGCGTAAGTGGTCTGTGACGCCAGCACAAAACAACTCGACAGACCCAGTAGCAACACAGCCACCACTGTCGCAACCAAGCCAGTTAAGAAATAGAAGCTAAGAAACGCGCAACCACCCAATACGCACCCGAAAAATACGAACAATTGCTTGTTGTTTGAGGCATCAATATACTGGCTGACCAAGGGACCCAGATAAACCATGCAAAAACTGTAAAGGATCAACACGCTACCAATGATCGACTGGGACACGCCCAACCGGTCCAGATAAACCGGACCAAAGTAGTTCAACAAACCGATTACGGCAATGGCCGACGGAAGACTGCTTAACAGGATCAAGCCTAGCACATGGCGATTGATTAAAAAATTCCAATAGTGTTTAGCGGTCACTGGGGCTATGGATGGTCTTACGGCTAAGCTATAGTGTTGTTTAACTTTTTCGAGCGCCCCGCGCAGAGCTATAAAAGTATAGCCCAAGGTGAGAAATACGAGCGCCCCACTGAGTAAAAAGACCGGGCTGTAGCCAATACGCTCCGCCAGCATCGCGCCGGCCGCCGTCCCACAGATACTGCCTGCATACATACCAGCGAACAGATAGGCCAAACCACGCGCTTTATCTCTATTGTCGGTATGTACGATCACAAAGCCTTGCGAGGCCATCAACACCAGTCCATAGCCGAGACCAACTAGGCCCATCGCGATTATAAAATGCGCCGCGCTCGGTGCCAACCACGCATAAAACATGGCGCTGGCAGTGAGAGCGAGACCTGCTAGAAAGGGTTCATGCCAACCACGTCGATCCAACCAAATACCTGACACTACAATAGTGATGCTGACGCTGAAAAACATCGCAGAAATCGGCAGACCCAACACCACATCCTTGGGCAGATCCAACAGCGGTCGATAGAGATTTTTCATGTGGAGCGGGACAAAAGCCGCCGATAAGTCAACGCCAAATAAGAATAAAAATATCACTGGGCGAATACTGCCAGGATCAACTTCTGCAGACAGGCAACCAACAGGAGCGCTTGCCCCTGCCCACAGTTTCAATATTAACGTGAACAACTCGACAAAGAGCAATGAGGCAATCACCAATGTTGCAGTGATTTCAATGACGACATCCGGCAAATCAGCGGCAACTATCGAATTTATGGGCGCGACTCCGACAAAATTACTAATGTACAGGCCCATAGCCAGTAGCTGTGCCAAGCTATTGACCAAAAACAATGACCACCCCACATTGCTGAACGTCCACTGTGCTGGCGTCGGCGACGCCCGCCAAGCGACCATTGCCAGCAGCACTAAGCTGCTGCCTGATAGCACTAGCAACGCAACATGAAGTTGTTGATCGATAAATGTATCAATTGCAAGCGATGCTAGCCCTGCGTCCGGTGCCGTTGACAAGTCCGATGCATTTAGGGTCTTGGCGTATAGTCTGCTTAATGCTGTTAACGCAAAATAGCTGCTAAAAGTAAAGCTGATTAGCAACAAAATGATCGCATTGAAAGCTAGTTTTATTTTATTTATCATAACCGTTTCCAAGATCCCATTCGTTTAACAGGAACTATGTTCTGGCATAACTTTTTTCATTAAGCATTCCCCATGGAACAGAATGTTGATTATCTATATCGCTTCCTTCAGAGTTAAAAAACAACTGTCCAGTAAACAGGCGCAATGGTTGACCTTGTAGAATCCAGCCCTCATTTGTTAACTCAACCTCTTGGTGATTACCTGGCTGATACCAGTTACAGCGATGTGGAAATAAAATCAATTTGTCATTGGGGAGTAGCTGCAACTGCTTAACGATGTAAGCGATCGCTAAAGCGCCTGTACCACAGGCTAGCGTCTCACGGTAAATATTCCGTTCGTAACATCGATATTGAATAATCTCACTGTCACTATTAACACGAACAAAACTGACATTTACTCCCGAAGGAAAAATATTCTGATGATTTTTATTGATAGAAGAGCCAATATGACTAACTAGCCAAGAACCAAAGTTTCTACGCTTTTCCTTGCCATCCGCCCCAATAGGGAAAAACATAGTATTAACAATTTCAGGCGGCAGCCATTTATCGGGAAAAATAACCAAATGCGGCTCGCCGGTATAGGTGATATAGCCATCTAACAATAAGGTTGTTAAGTCGGAAAAGGGGTGTAGGTCGTGTTTGCGAAAAATGATCTTCAATTCTTTAATGACATCAAACTCTCCATATTCTCCCTGACTAGATTCAAGGCGATTCAGTGAAACAACATTATTTGGCGCTCTTCGTGGCCAACCTATGTTGCACCAACTCTTTTTTTTCTTGTCATTGAACCCGATACTAATAATTTTTGGTTGAGCCGTAGGCGCTTCAGTCATTATTCGAGACTTTTCTATGCCATGATATTGATAAAGATACTGGGCAATGCACAATAGACCATTACCACAGGAGAATGCCTCTATTCCTTTTGATTCAAATAATCTAAAAATAAAATCACCGCTTCCATCTGTGGTAGGAAGCGTCGTCCAATACTCAAAAGCCTCATTGATTTTTTTTAGTACATCTAGAGTAAGGGGTTGCACGACTAATAAACCATCTGAACCAATGCCAAAGAATACATCTCTTGCCTTGATTGAAAATAATTGCTTTTCCTGCTCTGAGAGATAGGATTTTGAGATTTCATCCAAGATGACAAAGTTGTTTCCACAATTGGAGTATTTGCTAAATGGTATCAGTTTCATCTTGACCTCCTCCCTAAAAAAAGAATGCTATTTGATTTTATTTAACATTGAAAAGTTTACAATCGATTATCAACGACCACATATCTTAGACAGTCTCCATGCTATAGTCAACTACTCTATGTTCTTTATTAAAGATTCAAAACTGCCGGCTTTAGCCGGTCAGCTTTCTATAGTAGCAGCAATGTCTCTTTTTTTATTATTGATATTAAATAAGTTTTTATGTATTGCGATTCAATACGCTGAAAAAAGAGACCGGGATTGCTGCTATAGTGAACTCTGAAAATCGGACGTGAGAGCAGGCAGATCAAGTGGAGCTGGACTGGTTGAAAAAAGTCCGGTCTGAGTCTGCTGCGATGCAGCAAGTGTGGATTTTTCCTGAAGAGTTGGTATCCGTAATCCAACCCCTGTGTCTTAGCTGGCGTGAGTCGGGCCGCCTATTACGCTCATCAACGTCCCACCCCAGCGGATGAGAATGAAACGGTGATGCTCCGATTGATCGATGCAGAATACACTCGCTATTCCTGCTTTAGCAGTCGGCGCATGATCGAATCTCTGTGGGACCGCAGATGTAAGGGCAATCGAAATCGGGTCCAGCGCTTCATGCAGCAGTTGGGGTTGGCCGGAATGGCGCCTGCTTCAGTAATTTTTATCTTGACAATGGGACCCACCGCAAATTCTATTGTAAGTTTTGAAGATTGCATATCAAATCTCGTGGGGTGTGGCGACTGGATGAGAGAGACCATGACGGAACCGAATTATGATTTGCTCATTATTGGCGGCGGCCTGGTCGGCGCCAGTCTGGCCTGCGCGCTGGAGGGGCTGAATCTGCACATTGGCCTGGTGGAAGCAGCGCCGCTGACCATCAGCGCGCATCCTAGCTATGATGATCGTACGCTGGCCCTAGCGCAAGGAACCCGGCGCATTTTTCAGACCCTGGGGCTGTGGGAAACGCTGGCTGCGGCGGTAACCCCGATCCGCCAGATTCATGTTTCCGAACGCGGCTCACCCGGTTTCGCTCATCTGGACAGCCGCGAGGAAGGCGTGGAGGCGCTGGGTTATGTGGCCGAGGCGCGCTTGGTCGGTGCGGCGCTGCTGGCAAAATTGCCCACCTTGCGGAATGTGGAGTTGCTTTGTCCAGCTCGGCTGGAAACGGTTGACATTCAACCGGAAGCGGCTTGCGCTACAGTGCGTTGCGGCGACAAGCGAGCGATGGCGCTGCGGACCCGCTTGCTGGTGGCCGCCGATGGCGCACAGTCGCCGGTGCGTCAACAATTGGGCATCGCTGCCTTACGCTGGGACTATGGTCAGCAGGCGGTCATCGCCAATGTTACCCCCGCCTTGCCCCATCGCAATGTCGCTTATGAGCGTTTCACCCCCGATGGACCCATTGCGCTGCTGCCGATGAGCGAGAATCGTTGCGCGGTGGTCTGCACGGTCAGCGATGCCGACGCGCCGGCAGTCATGGCGCTGGATGACGCTGGTTTCTTGGCACTGTTGCACAAGCGTTTCGGCGACCGGCTGGGTCCCTTCCGACGCACCGGGCAACGGCAAGCCTATCCGCTATTCCTGCTCAAGTCCCGGGAACATGCCCGCCAACGAGTCGCTATCATCGGCAACGCCGCTCATACTTTGCATCCCATCGCCGGCCAGGGCTTCAACCTCGGCATCCGCGATGTCGCGGCGCTAGCGGAAGTAATGGCTGACGCACATCATGCGGGTGAAGACCTCGGTGATTTGAATGTGCTGAATCGTTACGCCGACTGGCGGCGCTGGGATCAACGGCAAACCATCGCCTTCACTGACGCCTTGAATCGGTTGTTTATGAACCCGTTGCCACCGGTGCGCATCGCCCGCAATCTTGGGTTGCTGGCTTTTGATCTGGTTTCACCGCTCAAGCGCCGCTTTGCCCGGCAGACCATGGGTCTGGACGGACGAGTCCCGAAACTGGCGCGCGGATTAGCGCTGTCCGAGTGAGAGAGAACATCATGCGTCATACTAAAATTGACTACGATCTCATTATCGCCGGCGGCGGCATGGTCGGCTCGGCGTTGGCCTGCGCGCTGGGTGAAACGGACTTGCGCATTGCGCTGCTGGAAGGCGCACCGCTGGACTGCATTCGCCCGGAACCGGAGCCGGACTTGCGCGTCTCCGCTATCAGCCGCGCCTCGCAGCGCATCTTCGCCGCAGTAGGTGCTTGGGACGACATGACTGCTTGGCGCGTCAGCCCCTTCCGCGATATGCGAGTCTGGGATGCAACCGGCTTCGGCCACATTCATTTCGACAGTGCAACCATCGGCGAACCATTGCTGGGCTGGATCATTGAGAATCGGGTGATTCAATATACTCTGCTGGAACGGGTGCGACAGTTAGCAACGGTCGAGTTGCTGTGTCCAACGGCGCTGAAGACCGCTGAGCCGCTAAAGGGGCCGGGTTGGCGGGTGCGGTTAGACGACGGACGCGAATTCACCACTCAACTGTTGGTTGGCGCGGACGGGGCGCAATCCAAGGTCCGGCAACAGGCCGGCATCGCTACCCGTGGCTGGAGCTATGATCAGAAAGCGGTGGTGGGCAACGTCCGCACCGCTAAACCGCACCAGGCCACCGCCTGGCAGCGCTTTCTGCCCACCGGGCCATTAGCGTTTCTGCCGTTACATGACGGGCGTTGCTCGATTGTCTGGTCTACAACGCCGGAACAGGCGGATAGGCTGCTGACCCTGGACGATGCTGCGTTCGCTGAGGCTTTGGCGGAAGCGTTTGACCAACGATTGGGCGAGATCATTGAGGTTGGGCGGCGCGGCGCGTTTCCTTTGCGCCTCCAGCACACCCGCGACTACATCAGACCTGGTCTGGCGCTGATTGGCGATGCTGCGCATGTTGTACATCCTCTGGCCGGGCAGGGCGTCAATCTGGGTCTGCTGGATGCGGCGACTTTGGCCGAAGTGATCCTGGACGCTTTAACCGCCGGTCAGGAGATCGGCGCGCTCAAGGTGCTGCGTCGCTATGAGCGCTGGCGCAAGGCTGATAATCTTTTGATGCTGGGCGTGATGGATGGCTTCAAGCGGCTGTTCAGCAATTCGCTGCCCACAGTGGGGCTGCTGCGTAACCTCGGTCTCAGCCTGACCGACGCCGCAGGCCCGCTGAAGAACCTGATCGCCCGCCGCGCCATGGGGCTGGAAGGTGATTTGCCGCGCCTGGCACGGGACCTGCTTTCATAAAAATATTTTCTCATATCCACCATAAACTATCGGAAGCCCTGCATCCTATGGAGAAGAAAAACACCAATTACAGCATCAAGGTTGCCGTACAGGCTTTCTATCTGGAAGAACAATCCGATCCGGCGCATGATCGCTATGTCTTTGCCTATACGGTGTTGATTCAGAACCAGGGCAATGTCGCCGCCCGGTTGCTCAGCCGCCATTGGATCATTACTGACGCTAACAGCAAGGTTGAGGAGGTGCGCGGCGAAGGTGTGGTCGGTGAACAACCTTACCTGCGTCCTGGCGAAGGTTTCCAATACACCAGCGGCGCTATATTGGACACCTCCGTTGGCAGTATGCAGGGCAGCTATCAGATGTTGGCTGACGATGGCGCCACTTTCGACGCAGAAATTCCGCCGTTTGTGCTCTCCATCCCGCGCACCCTGCATTAGGCCGCAGCCGTGACCTTGCGTTATACCTACACGGTGTTTGCCCCAATCTATGATGTTTTCGTCGCGCCTTTTACTGCCGGAATGCGGCAACGCAGCCTGGCCACGTTGCGCGATGGACCCCATGACGAAGTGCTGCTGATCGGGATCGGTAGCGGGCTGGATGTGCCGTTGCTGCCCGTTGGACCGCGCTATACCGGACTGGATTTGACGCCGGCTATGCTGGCGCGCGCCCGGCGCAAGGCGTTCCGCCTGGGGCTGGACCTTCATCTCGATGAAGGTGACGCGCGCGCTTTACCTTATCCCACCGCCGCATTCGACGTGGTGGTGCTGCATTTAATTCTAGCCGTGACTCCGCATCCGGAAAAAGTGCTGGTCGAAGCTGCACGGGTGTTGCGACCTGGTGGACGGGCGCTCATCCTCGACAAATTCCTGCGCCCCGGACAGCGTGCGCCGGTCCGGCGATTGATCAGCCCGTTATTGGGCTTGCTAGCGACCCGCACGAATGTAGTATTGGAACAGATCCTGCCCCACGCGCCGGGATTGGAAATGGTATCCAATGAGCCGACCTTGGCGGGTGGCTGGTTCCGGCAAATCCTGCTACGCAAAACTGGGAACTGAATGCAGATTCAATATTATACTTCAAGTGATGCGTTCTAATTTTTGCATATCTCATTGCGCGCATTGATAACCCGAGTCGTTTATGGATGGATTCTTTTAGCTCGTCAAGCAAAAGCAACCATTGGCGGAGGCCGCCCGCTATTCGCCAGCAAAGCGCCAAGCCGCTGAGTACTGCTTTTATCGGTCTGGTTCTGGTGCTTTGGCCCTGGAGACTCACTGCTCAGGAGTTAATCGTCAATGAATCAGTGCACAATGCTCGAATCAGTCAGAATGAGGCCCGCTTGTTTTTCACCATGCGGCTGCCGCTCTGGGAAAATAACCTGCCGGTAAAAGTGTTCGTGCTGCCCGACGATCATCCGTTGCATCGTCAATTCGCCAAAAACGTTCTCGGTCTATTTCCATATCAGTTGCGACAGGTTTGGGATCGTCAAATCTTTTCTGGAACCGGACAAGCGCCCATCACCGTAGCGACCGAACAAGAAATGATTAAACGGGTAGCGTCTACGCCCGGGGGCATCGGCTATGTGGAATCCGCACCGGCATATTCTCAGGTCCGAACGCTGGAGGTTCGTTGAAGTGCGTCATTTATTACTCATCACCGCATTTCTGGCGATGCTCGGTCCGACAAGCGCACATGCCGAGGGATCCGAATCGATTTGGGATGGTCTGCAAGTCCATGGCTTTGCCAGTCAGGCGGCGATCTGGACCAGCGATAATCGTTTTTTTGGCAACAGCCCGGAAACCTCCTTCGCTTTCACCGAGATTGGACTGAATGCTTCGCTGCCAATCAATCCGCGTATCCTCCTTTCCGGTCAATTACTGGCTCGACGAGCGGGCGATATGTATGACGGAACGCCAGAGCTGGACTACGGACTGGCTGACATCACACTGGCGTCCTCAAACGAACAGCGCTGGGGAGTTCGCGTCGGGCGCGTCAAAAATCCTCTGGGGATTTATAACGAAACCCGTGATGTGCCTTTCACTCGTCCGGGCATTTTTCTTCCTCAAGTGATCTATTACGACAAAATCCGCAACCTAGCGCTTTCCACCGATGGTTTAATGTTCTACGGCGAGTCTTACATCGATCAGGGCGCATTATCGCTAACCTTGGGTGGTGGTCAGCCAGTCATCGACGACAATGTTGGATGGACTTTCCTTCGTAATAACTACGATGGCGAATTCCAAACCGACAATAAAACAGGACTGGTCCAGCTCTGGTATTCAACGCCAGGAGAGCGATTCAAGTTTGGTCTCAGCGGTATCATGCTGTCCTTGCGATTCGATCCTGGTCAGCATTCGCCGCTGAGATCCGGAACCACAGATATTTTCTACTGGATTGCTTCCATCCAATACGACACTGAGGATTGGACCCTGTCCGCCGAGTACCTCCGCGAGCCTTTAGCGTGGGGCGATTATGGCCCATTTTTTCCGAATTTTAAAACTACTGTCGAGGGTTACTACTTGCAGGGAACCTACCGGATCCGGCCAAATATCGAGCTACTGATGCGTTATGAAGAGGGTTTTGCTAACCGGAATGACCGGGACGGCGTTCGGTTCTCAACCAGGACTGGTGGACTGTTCCCACCGTTTGCCGGCTTCTCCAAGATCTGGACAGCGGGCCTGCGCTGGGACATCAACCGACAGTGGATGGTGCGGGCCGAATATCAGCGGCATCACGGAACTTTCGTGTTGTCATTCCGGGAAAATCCCGATCTTGGCCAATTGCGCGAATACTGGAACCTGTTTGCCGTACAAGCCGCGTTCCGCTTTTGAGAAAGACATCATCGCCTAATCAAAGTCAGCCGGGCTGATTTGAAATGATTTACGAACGCTCATGCAAATCTGGATTGACGCGGATGCTTGTCCGGCGCCGGTGAAAGCCATTGTATTTCGCGCTTCGCAACGGGTCCGGATACCTGTCACCCTGGTAGCCAATCAAAGAGCGCAA
The DNA here is from genome assembly GCA_024235095.1 of Gammaproteobacteria bacterium. Taxonomy (NCBI): domain Bacteria; kingdom Pseudomonadati; phylum Pseudomonadota; class Gammaproteobacteria; species Gammaproteobacteria bacterium. Next base: position 1,863,494 of record JACKNC010000001.1, on the reverse strand, counting down.
AAACCCGCTTTACCGCTGATCAAGGTGGTGCAGGTTAGCCAGGGTTTCGACGCGGCGGATGACTATATCGTTGCAAACGCTACCGCTAGCGATCTGGTGATCACCGCCGATATTCCACTAGCGGCGCGATTGGTTGCGCAAGGCATCCCGGCCCTGAACCCACGCGGCGAGTTGTACACGGCGGATAATATTCAGGAACGACTGGCCTTGCGCAATTTTAAAGAAGAGTTGCGGTCGGCAGGCAGCATAACCGGTGGCCCAGCGCCTTATCACGACCGCGATAAGCAAGCCTTCGCCAATAGCCTGGATCGTTGGCTAACCCAGCGCCGGGCCGGTTAATCCAGCATTTTCTTAGCCCATCGGATTTGCTTCTAGAACAACTCGATATCTTCCTCGTCATCATGGGCGGCGCTAGCCTTACGTTTCTTTTCCTCTATGCCCTCAATGTAAATCGCCAGTGCCTGTTTGACGCTTTTCCCCTCCATTACCGCTTCAAACATCAAGCGTTCCTCTTCCATGGTATAGCGCGATTTGATTTTTTCCTGCATACCCAGCCATTCATACGGGTTATACAGCCGCTTGGCGTCGGAAACCAGGTTGGCCAGCGAACCCAGGCTGGAGGTAACATGACTCAAACGCTGAGTCAGCTTGTCGTAGAACTGAAAGGCGACAATCGCTGAGCGCATCATCTCACTGATCGTCGAGCAGCTTTCAATCATGGCCGTTTTGGCCGCCTCATTCTCTGGCGTATCCGGCAGAGAGGCAGCCGTTCTTTCAATCATCTTGACCTGACCGACCATCGAAGTGAAGGAATTGCTCAGCGCCTCCACCGAGCCATCGCTGTCGCGCATGGATACTTCGATTTGTGCAACGGAAAGCGCCAGCATCAAAATGGTCTCGCGGATCTGGCTCCAGTCCAAGTCGGGATTGCGCGCGGTCGAACCCTGCACTTCAATCATGTTGTTCTCCTCAAAATCGTGAGAGGGTGGTGATAAACTCCCGCCCTTGGCAGATAGGGCGGGCCAACACGAACCATTGTAGGCTCTAGCGCGATCATCACGAAGCAAACCTTCCCGCCAGCGCACTGATGTTGATCATACCTAAACCTTCAGCGCTAGTTCTTCGCGCGAATGACAAGTATTTCCCCCAGAGAAAATAATTATAATTCAAATGTGTAATCTTTGCCGACAGTGAAGGTTTTGCTAATCCATTCTAGTAACGCCGACCCGGCTCATTGTTTGCATATTATCCGGTCATTTCCCCACCCCCGCCCCCTCAAGAGGACAGGGAAGTCGACTGGATGTTTGCCTCACCACTGCGGAGTGATTGATTGATGCATACCCCCTCCTCCTCTCTCCTACCGGCGCAGAGCCTTTATCGGCCTGAATTTGAGCGAGACAGTTGCGGTTTCGGCCTGATGGCGCAGATGGATAATCAACCAAGCCACTGGTTGGTGCAAACCGCCATCGCTTCGCTGGCCCGTTTGACCCATCGTGGTGCAGTCGCCGCCGATGGCAAATCCGGTGATGGTTGTGGGTTGCTGATGCGCAAACCGGATGCCTTCCTGCGCCGGGTGGCCGCTGAATCAGGCATTATCCTGGGAGAATATTATGGGGTCGGCATGGTGTTTCTCAACCGCGATCCCGGCATGGCCGCCGCCGCCCGCGCTGATTTGCAAGCACACTTGGAAAAGGAGGGATTGATTGTCGCTGGCTGGCGCACCGTTCCGGTGAATCCCGAGGCGTGTGGCGACGAATCGCGCAACACCCTGCCGCAAATCGAGCAGATTTTTGTCAACCCATCTGCCGACATGTCCGCCGAGGCGTTCGAGCGGCATCTGTTTGTCGCCCGCCGCCGCGCCAATGTGCAAATCAGTCAGCGTGACCCTGTTTATTACGTTCTGTCCCTGTCGGGTCGGGTGATCAGCTACAAAGGGTTGGTCATGCCCGCCAACTTGCCGGTGTTCTACCCAGACCTCAACGACCCCGGCTTGGAGTCCTCAATTTGTCTGTTCCATCAGCGCTTTTCCACCAACACTCTACCGCAATGGTGGCTGGCGCAACCCTTCCGCTATTTGGCGCACAACGGCGAAATCAACACCATTTGCGGCAACCGCAACTGGACCGCCGCTCGCAGCCATGTGTTTTCTTCCCCCCTGCTGCCAGACATGGCGGAAATCCGTCCCTTGGTCAATATGCACGGCTCCGACTCCAGTTCGCTGGACAACATGCTGGAAATGCTGGTGATGGGCGGCATGGACATTTTCCGCGCCATGCGCCTGCTGATTCCGCCGGCTTGGCAGAACGTCGAACACATGGACCCGGATTTGCGAGCCTTTTACGAATTCAACTCCATGCATCTCGAACCCTGGGACGGTCCCGCCGGCATCGTGCTCACTGATGGCCGTTATGCGGGCTGCGTTCTGGATCGCAATGGCCTGCGCCCGGCGCGTTATGTCATTACCAAAGATCGCCATCTGACCATCGCCTCGGAAATCGGCGTTTACGACTATGCGCCTGAGGACGTCGTGGCCAAGGGCCGGATGCGGCCTGGGGAAATGTTGGCGGTGGATGTCGAAACGGGTCAACTGTTAACCCCGACCGATATCGACAACGACCTCAAGAGCCGCCACCCCTACCGGCGCTGGCTGCGCGGCAACATTCAACGCCTGCGTTCTCTGTACAAGGATGAGCCGAAGCCGGAGTCGCTGACTCCGGAAATGCTGAATACTGTTCAGAAACTGTTCGGCGTGACGTTTGAGGAGCGCGATCAAGTCTTGCGCGTACTGGCCGAAGCCGGTCAGGAAGCCATCGGTTCCATGGGCGATGATACGCCGTTCGCCGTGCTGTCGGAGCGTCCGCGCTCGTTGTACGACTACTTCCGCCAGCAGTTCGCTCAAGTCACCAATCCGCCGATCGATCCCCTGCGCGAAGCGGTGGTCATGTCGCTGGAAACTTGTCTCGGCGTTGAATGCAATCTGTTCGAGGAAAGTCCGGCCTACGCGCCTCGGCTGACCGCCAACTCGCCGGTGATGACCGAGGGCCGGATGCGGGCGTTGCTGGCCAATCCTGACGGCCGCTATCCGCACCAGCGCATCGAATTGAATTACCCGGCGGGCGAAGGATTACAGACCGCCATTGAGCGGATTTGCGATGAAGCCGTAGCGGCGGCGCGAAATGGCGCCGTGTTGCTGATCCTGTCGGATCGCGCCATTGCGCCCGACCGGGTGCCGATTCACGCCTTGCTGGCGACCGGAGCCGTGCACCATCGCCTGGTGCGGGACGGCGTGCGCTGCGATGTGAACCTGCTGATCGAGACCGGCACAGCGCGTGACCCGCATCAAATGGCCGTGCTGATCGGCTACGGCGCAACGCTGGTGCATCCCTGGCTGGCTTATGACGTGCTGAACGACCTGTCGCGCACCGGGGAAATCACGGATCGCGACTTTCCTACTCTAGTCGAGAATTACCGTAAAGGTATCAGTAAGGGCCTGTACAAGATCATCTCCAAGATGGGGATTTCCACTATCAACAGCTATCGCGGCGCGCAGTTGTTCGAGATCGTTGGTCTGCATGACGAGGTGGTGAATCTCTGTTTCAAGGACACCGCCAGCCGCATCCAGGGCGCGCGTTTTGCCGATCTGGAAACCGAGCAAACCGAACTTGCGCGGCGGGCCTGGAAGCGTCGGCAAGGGATCGACCCTGGCGGGTTGCTGAAATACATCCACGGCGGCGAGTACCACGCCTACAATCCGGATGTGGTGTACGCCCTGCAAAAAGCAGTGAACAGTGGCGACTATGCCGACTATCAGGAATACGCTCGCTTGGTCAACGAGCGGCCAGCAGCGGCCCTGCGCGACCGGTTCCGCTTGAAACCAGTGGGCCAGCCGATCCCATTGGACGACGTGGAATCGCTGGAAAACATTCTGCCGCGTTTCGATTCGGCGGGCATGTCGCTGGGCGCGTTGTCCCCGGAAGCGCATGAGGCGCTGGCGGTGGCCATGAACCGCCTGGGCGGACGCTCCAACTCTGGCGAGGGCGGCGAGGACCCGGTGCGTTACGGCACCGAGAAGATGTCCAAGATCAAGCAGGTCGCTTCCGGGCGCTTTGGCGTCACCCCGGCTTACCTGGTCAACGCCGAGGTGTTGCAGATCAAGGTCGCCCAGGGCGCCAAACCCGGCGAGGGCGGACAGCTCCCCGGCGATAAGGTCAACGCCACGATTGCCCGGTTGCGTTATTCCAAACCCGGCGTGGCGCTGATTTCGCCGCCGCCGCACCACGATATTTATTCGATTGAAGACCTAGCGCAACTGATCTTCGATCTCAAGCAGATTAATCCCCAGGCGCTGGTCTCGGTGAAGCTGGTCGCCGAAGCGGGCGTCGGCACCATCGCCGCCGGCGTGGCCAAAGCGTATGCCGATTTGATCACCATTTCCGGTTACGACGGCGGCACCGGCGCTTCCCCGCTGACCTCGGTTAAATATGCTGGTTCGCCCTGGGAGCTAGGGCTGAGCGAGACCCATCAGACTTTGCGCATGAACCACCTGCGCGACAAGGTGCGGTTGCAAACCGATGGCGGATTGAAAACCGGCTTGGACGTGATCAAGGCCGCCATTCTCGGCGCGGAAAGTTTCGGGTTCGGCACTGCGCCGATGGTGGCGCTGGGCTGCAAGTACTTGCGCATCTGCCATCTCAACAACTGCGCCACCGGAGTCGCCACCCAGAATAACGTGCTGCGGCTGAACCACTTCCGGGGTACAGCAGAGAAGGTCATGAACTATTTCCGCTTTGTCGCTCAGGAAACGCGGGAGATTATGGCCGAACTGGGCATTCGTCGGTTTGAAGACCTGATTGGCCGCACCGAGTTGTTGGAAATCCTGCCCGGCGAAGGCGGTAAACAGGGGGGTCTTGATTTATCACCGCTGCTGTCGGACGCCGGTTTGCTGCTGAAACATCCGCAATTCTGCATCGAACCACGCAACGAGCCGTTTGATAAAGGCGAATTAGCCGAGCAGATGGTGGCGGATGCGTTGCCCGCGATTAAAAGCAAAACCGGCGGCGAATTCCACTATGCGGTTAAGAACATTCACCGTTCCATTGGCGCCCGGTTATCCGGTGAAATTGCCCGCCGGCATGGCAACCTGGGGATGGAGAATGCGCCGATCACGCTACGGTTGACCGGTATAGCGGGACAGAGTTTTGGCGTATGGAACGCCGGCGGCTTGCATCTTTACCTGGAAGGCGATGCCAATGATTATGTCGGCAAGGGCATGGCCGGCGGCAAGCTGGTCATTTACCCACCGCGTGACAGCGCATTCGCCAGCCAGGAGACGCCCATTATTGGCAATACCTGCCTGTATGGCGCGACCGGCGGTACGCTGTATGCTGCCGGGACAGCGGGCGAGCGGTTCGCCGTGCGCAACTCCGGGACGCTGGCGATTGTCGAGGGGGTAGGCGATCATGGCTGCGAGTACATGACCGGCGGCGTAGTGGTGGTGCTGGGGGAAACCGGGGTGAATTTCGGTGCGGGCATGACTGGCGGTTTCGCCTTCGTGCTGGATGAGCGCAATGCCTTTGTCGACTGCTACAACCATGAATTGATCGACATCCACCGCATCGCCACCGAGAACATGGAGCCGCAACGGAATTATCTGTTGGAGTTGATCGAGGATTACGTCACGGAAACCGGCAGCGCCTGGGGCCAGGCGATTCTGGATGATTTCCGCTACTACGCCAGCCGGTTCTGGCTGATCAAACCGAAGGCGGCTGATCTCAAGTCGCTGGTCGGCGCGTTGCGCGAAGCGGCGTAAGCGCGGGGTTTTCAGAGCGGGAGACCGCTTTGAAAACCTGATGTTTTCCTGATTAGCTGGAGTATGATAAAAAGACTATGAGTATTGATTTTCTTCCAGCATTTATTCGAGAAAATTATGAGATTCATGAATGGAAACATGCATGTGCAATCTTGAAAGAAGATTTTTCAAATGAATGGCAGGATGTTATTTCAGTACTAACAGCATTTCGGCTAAGAAAAAGCTGGATAACTAATCCTGGTGGAAGAAAATCAAAAATTTCTGAGTTTATTGACAACTTTCTCTATGAACAGGGATGGGTTGAGAAAGAATTCAAAACTCAAGTTGTCGTCGATGAAAAGACAACAGACTCTCCAACGCATAAAGTCGATTGTTTTAAAAATCGAGTTGCATTAGAGATTGAATGGAATAACAAAGATCCCTTTTATGACAGAGATCTAAACAATTTTAGACTTTTGTTTGATCTTCGAGCAATTTAGTGTTGGGATTATCATTACAAGGTGTGATGAGTTGCAAGATATTTTCAATGAATTAGGTCGTGGCTCCTCTTATGGCACATCAACGACGCACATGGGTAAGCTCGTTCCAAGAATTGAAGGTGGTAGTGGTGCGGGATGCCCAATTTTAGTTTTTGGAATCTCAAAATCACTTTATATCGAGGATGATTAAATGGATAGCAACGCCTCTGAAGATCTTTTACAAACCGTTGGCGACCGCAAATTCGCTACTACTCTCGCTGATCCGCCCTGGCAATTTACCAATCGCACGGGAAAAATGGCCCCAGAGCATAAACGATTGCAACGCTACCCAACTATGCCGATTGAAGATAGTAAAGAACTACCGATTCAAACAATTGCACAAGATAACGCACACTTATATTTATGGGTTCCCAACGCACTACTTAGTCTCGGATTACAAGTGATGGAGCAATGGGGGTTCACTTATAAAACCAATATTATTTGGTATAAAACTCGCAAAGATGGTGGTCCTGATCGAAGAGGAGTGGGTTTTTACTTTAGAAATGTAACTGAAATGATTCTTTTTGGTGTGCGCGGAAAAAATGTTAGGACTCTTCAACCGGGTAGAAGCCAAGAGAATATCATCGTTTCCATGAAACAGGAACATAGTAGAAAGCCTGATGAACAGTATGAAATTATTGAAGCGTGTAGCAATGGTCCTTATATAGAATTGTTTGCTCGCGGTCCACGAACCGGTTGGTTTGTCTGGGGTAATCAGGCAGAAGAATATAGTCCTGACTGGCCTACTTATTCTAATCATTCCCAGCTATCTACAATTTTAAATTCACAAGAAAGTCTTTTTTAATTCTGGAATCCAACAAATTGAGTTTTAGCTATGTCCCAAGCCAAACCCCTGTTGTTCATTGAAACCCCCCGCCAGGACCCGGATAAGAAACCGGCTCGTGAGCGCGTTCTCGAATTCAAGGAAATTTACGGACAGTTCAATGCGGACTCCGCTGCCGCCCAGGCCGGTCGCTGTCTGCATTGTGGCAATCCCTATTGTGAGTGGAAATGCCCGGTTCATAACTACATCCCCAACTGGTTGCAACTGATTGCCGAGGGCAATCTATTTGAAGCCGCTGAACTCTCGCATCGCACCAACTCGCTGCCGGAAATGTGTGGCCGGGTTTGCCCGCAGGATCGGCTGTGCGAAGGCGACTGCACCCTGAACGATGGCTTTGGCGCGGTCACCATCGGCTCGATTGAAAAATACATCACCGACGAGGCGCTCAAAGCCGGTTGGCGACCGGATATGTCGCAAGTCACGCCGACTGGTAAGCGCGTCGCGATTATCGGCGCGGGGCCAGCGGGCCTGGGTTGCGCCGATATTCTGGTCCGCAACGGGGTCAAGCCGGTGGTGTTCGACCGCTATCCGCAAATCGGTGGCCTGCTGACCTTCGGCATTCCACCGTTTAAATTGGAAAAAGAAGTGGTGCAAACCCGCCGCGAGATCATGGAAGGCATGGGCGTGGAATTCGTGCTGAACACCGAGATTGGCCGTGACCTGCCGTTTCAGCGTCTGCTGGTTGAATACGACGCTGTGTTTCTCGGCATGGGGACGTACACTTATATGAAAGGCGGTTTCCCCGGCGAGAATCTGCCCGGCGTCCATGAGGCGCTGCCCTATTTGATCGCCAACATTAACCGCGTACTGGGGCTGGAAAAGGACCTTGACGAATTCGTCGATATGCAAAGCCAGCGCGTGGTGGTGCTCGGTGGTGGCGATACTGCGATGGATTGCAACCGTACTGCGATTCGCCAGGGCGCGGCCAGCGTGACCTGCGCCTATCGCCGCGATGAGGCGAACATGCCGGGTTCCCGCCGCGAAGTCGCCAATGCGAAGGAAGAAGGCGTGCGCTTTCTGTGGAACCGTCAGCCGCTGGAAATCGTGGGCGATGACCGGGTGGAAGGCGTCAAAGTGTGCGCCACGCGGCTGGGCGCGCCCGACGCCAAAGGCCGGCGCGCGCCGGAAATCCTCCCCGGCTCCGAGGAAGTGCTCCCGGCGGACCGGGTGATCATCGCCTTTGGCTTCCAGCCCAACCCCGCGCCGTGGTTCAGCGAATTCGGCATCGCGGTCGACTTGCGGGGCCGGGTGCAGGCTTCGCCCAAGGGACGATTCAAATTCCAGACTCGTAATCCTAAGGTCTTTGCCGGCGGCGACATGGTGCGTGGTTCCGACCTGGTGGTGACCGCCGTGTTCGAGGGTCGGGAAGCGGCGGAGGGCATTCTTGATTATCTGGAGGTATGAACATCCTCTTGAAAGACGCCAAGAATCGGGCAGGGTTCGGTCGGTTGGCCATGGGTGCAATCGGCGATGCGCTCGACCAGTACCCGGCGCATGGCCTGCAAATCGGCAATGCGCGCATCCAGGTCAGCCACCTTGATCTCGGCCAGAGCGCGCGCCTGATCCCGATCCCGGAACGTGTCCAAAGCAAGCAGTTGTGCAATCTCATCCAGCGTGAAACCCAGCCGCTGCGCCCGACGAATAAAGCACAGTCGATTAGAGTCAGCGTTTGAATAGCGGCGAATCGTCCCGTAAGGGCGCTCAGGCGTCGTCAGCAAGCCGCGCCGCTGGTAGTAACGCACAGTCTCAACGTGGACTCCAGCGGCTTTGGCTAACTCACCCACCGTTAGCGCAGCGGATTTTTTCATGCTTGACTCCGTACTCGGGTACGGAGCTAAAAATAGCATGACTAACCTTCATTGACGAGGAGGATGCTGCGATGAACACTTTCGACCACGCTGGCAACCATGAGCATCATGCCGCTCATGCCCATGATCATCCTTCAACTCTCGTTACTCGGTGCTTCTTCATGGAGGGATTGAAGGATGACCTACAGGCATCAACCATCCTGGATATTCTGACTCCGCAATCCGGCGTACATCATGTCAGGCTTGATCCCAGACATCATTGGGCTTGTGTCGACTACGATAATACGATCATCGATGTCGAGGCAGTGATCGAGGCGCTGAGAAATGCAGGCCATCCTCCACGACAGCGCTTTTGGGATCGATTGAAATACGGTTGGTGGCGCTATCTGGACGAAAATGCGCGCAGTAACACCACAAGCGCCAGTAGCTCCTGCTGCAGTAACCCAGCAGCGCTCCATGCGCAACGTCAGCGGTGCTGACGGGAACCGGCGCATCTCCGCCCGCCGTTATAGTCAAACAGTTTTTTATTAGTTATTATATAATAGACAAACTAAGGAGTATCTCAATGTCCAAGCCATATAGTGAAGATTTAAGAACAAGAGTGATACAGAATTATTTGAATGGTACGTCGAAAATTGACATAATTACCTTATTCAAAATCGGGATGGACACCCTGAATCGTCAGCAATTCCCGCTCTCTTTATTTAGACCTGCTTTTGAATAAGTAGTCGATGATTATAGAATCACTTAATAAGAAAGAAAAAACACCACTCTAAGCGTTCAAAGACGCTTAATAATTTATTAACAACGTAGAAAACCACGCCCTTAGGGCGTGGTCAGAGATCAACGGCTTTGCCAGTTGATCGACTCATGGGGTACTACTACGGTTTGTTGTCCCCACAACAGATCGAGAGGAGTACTGACCATGAGTCGATTCAGAAAGTTATCACATACGATCTGGCACTGCCAGTATCATATTGTTTGGGTTCCGAAATACCGGTATCGAGTCCTCACAGGGCACATCGCAGAAGAGGTATCGCGATGTATTCACGCCTTTTCGGACTATCAAAAAGTGGAAATTGTTGAATTAAATATCCAGGTGGATCATGTTCATCTGTTGGTGATGATTCCGCCGAAGTTGTCGATTTCTAACTTTGTGGGAACGCTGAAGGGGCGGACGGCCATTCGGGTCTTCAATCGGTTTTGCGAACTGAAAAGGAGACCCTATTGGGGCAACCACTTTTGGGCGCGCGGCTACTGTGTGGATACGATAGGACTGGATGTCGAGAAGATTCGCAAGTATGTGCGGTATCAAGAGCGTAAGGAAAGAGACGCCGAACAGCGCGGTTTCGATTTCTAAAGTGAGAACCCATCCTGTGGGGACGACGCCCTTGCCTCCTCAGGGGGCAAGGCAGACTATCCCCTTTTAGGGGTTAACCAAAACCACCCGCTTTGCGGGTGGTTTCTTTACTATAATAGAGATACCCTGATACTCGACTAAATAAATAGAACATGCCCACAGACCATCAAGAGACTAAGAGACTGTACGAAAACTTAATATCCTACGCAGCCTCTAAAATGGGTTCCTGCAATAATTCACGATTCTTAAATATTTTCGCAACATTAATCGAATTGAAGCAAGGTAGACTTGACTTTGACTCGATGCAGGCTTCCTTTCGTAATCTCTACTTAATCGACAAGATCGCCCCAACCAAGCGAGGCTTCTTTCAACAACCCATCGCCGAGGTAAAACCTGAAATCCTTTCTCTTCTTTATTTTTGTTAACAACTTCAATCGTGCAGTTAAAGTTTTTCTCAAGCCATTGAGCCAGGGACTCACCTTGATAAGCACCATCGGCCCAAACTTTCCGGATCGTATTGGCGATGGATAGCCCACCTTGTAATACCTGTGGTGCGCCTTTTACATCCGGAATATTCGCGGCATGCACCCCGACATAAATTAGACAACCCATTAGACTCGCTCCTTAATAATTTTTATATAATTTTCAATGATTTATCATTGTTTTTTTTCTAAGGTTTTATAAGATTATGTTTATTGTCAATAAGTTAGGTATTGAATTTTTGGAAAGAGTCCCCATATTTGAAGTAAGGAAACTCAAGATAAAGGAGAGTCGTCATGCGAAACTTTCAATCGATTGCTGTGCGTAATGAACGACAATTCAGAGCGATGACCGGGGTTTCTCAGCAAGAATTTGATCAACTTGTTCCTGTGTTTGCACGCTGTTTGAACGAAGAGAAACGGCGGCGTTATCGCCGACAGCAGGCACAACGTCGACGCCACCCGGGCGGTGGGCGCAGGGGAATTTTGTCGACGCCTGAATTAAAGCTTTTCTTTCTTCTTTTTTATCTAAAAAACTATCCAACCTTTGACGTATTAGGTTGTTTATTTGATATGAGTCCGTCAAAAGCTCAAGAAAATGTGATGAAGTTAATCCCGATTTTGAAGCAGGCTGAAAAAGAGCTTCATGTTTTACCTCATCGCCACCTTAAAATCGTGCCGATAGACAGTCAACAAGAACAAGATACTGAAAAAAATAGAAAAATTATGATTGATGCGACAGAAAGGCCCTGTCGTCGACCGAAAAACAAGCGTCGGCAAAAAAACTATTATAGCGGTAAGAGAAAGGCCCATACCCTCAAAAACACGGTCATCGCCCCTATTAAAGGGGGTATTGATGTCATCGGCCCAACCACGCCCGGACATCAGCATGACTACGCCATGTTAAAAGGAGAACTGGACCCTGAAAAACCGGGGCTTTCATCCGTAGAAGTTTCGGCCGATTTAGGCTATCAAGGGATCGAAAAAAACTATCCCAAGATCGGGACTATTCATATTCCCCATAAAAAACCACGCAAGTCAAAAACTCATCCAAATCCGAAGCTGACGCCAAAACAGAAAAGAGAAAATCGCCTGATCAGTCAGGTTCGTGTTGGCATTGAGCATCTCATCGGTCAATTAAAGAACTTTGGTGCACTAACAATAAAGTTTAGAAACCGCCTTAATAATGTAAGCGATCAAATTATATTGGTCGTCGCTGGACTCTGCAACCTAAGAAATGGCTATGAGGTTCAATGAGTTATGCTACATATTTCGGAGCAGGTCTATTGTATCCACTAGAATATGCCTTTTTCTTCCTTTAACTAACTTGCCTCCATCCAATCCTGTTTCATCCGCACATTCCTGGGTGCCTTTCACCGATTGGCTATCAATGATCGCGGCGCTTGGGGTCTCATTTCGCCCTACTTCTTGACGAAATTTTTGGTGAAGCGCCGTGTTAATTTTCTCGAAAACACCGTTATTGATCCATTGATGATAATAAGTGCTGACGGTGGTATACGCCGGAAAATCTTTGGGAAGATATCGCCACTGACAACCCGTTTTATTGATGTAAAAAATTGCATTTAAATCTCGCGGAGATCCACTTCTCGGGGACGTCCTCGCGTATTTGGCTCGCGTTCTTCCAAAAGGGGTTGAACCCTCTCCCATTCCGCATCGGTAAGATCACTGGGATAGCGATTAAACGGTTTTTCCTTCGGCCAAGACATCGCGCACCTCGAACAAAAATTTCGAAACTAAAATAATTTGGGCTTTTTTGGGTAATTCTATCAAAAAAAAAATAATAAAATCAATATGTTATTTTCGTACAGTCTCTAAGGGGAAGTTGAAAAAAATTCTTCCAAATTGTCAAACTCTTTTTGATGCACTAACAGCGGTTTTTCAAACTATCTAAAAACTGTTTGACTATAGAACCCGTCCATTGGACATCCGGGTCACTTCCAGCACGAGGCCGCCGGTCGTGCTTCCCGAACCGTGTTTCCAATCGGCGGGCATACAATAAATCGGGTGGCCGTTCGAGAGTTCGTAACGGTCGCCATCACGCAGTTGATCGGCACGAAACGGGCCACGGCCTGAATGGCGGACGGAGTCGGTCATGGCAATCTCCTGATGTGGAACAAAGGAATACCAAAATCGGTCATCACTGAACGATTTTGCAGAACGTCAATGATCAACCAGCTAAGTATTATGGTGTCTCACGGTTATTCATTACATAGACGCTATTTCGGAAACCTTGGCGCACTTGATGTAAAATTACCGTCAAAATCGAGTTAATAGCGCGCTTCGCTGCACGCCCCCGCTGAATTTTGGACCGACCTCAAACCGAGCAACCATGACCACCCCATTGCAAAACGATCGCCTGCTAAGAGCGTTGCGCCGTCAACCGGTGGATGTGACCCCGGTCTGGCTGATGCGCCAGGCGGGTCGTTATCTGCCCGAATACCGTGCGACTCGCGCCCGCGCCGGCGATTTCATGCGCCTCTGCCAAACCCCGGAACTGGCCTGCGAGGTCACGCTGCAACCGCTGACCCGTTTTCCGCTGGACGCCGCTATTCTGTTTTCGGACATTTTGACCGTGCCTGACGCTATGGGTTTGGGGCTATCGTTCAGTGAGGGCGAAGGCCCACGATTCGCCCGGCCTGTTCGGTTGGCACGAGATATTGAACAATTGTCCGTTCCTGACCCGGAAGTAGAGCTACGCTATGTGATGGACGCCGTGCGGTTGATCCGCCGGGAATTGAACGGGCAAGTCCCGCTTATCGGCTTTGCCGGCAGTCCGTGGACTTTGGCGACCTATATGGTCGAAGGCGCTTCCAGCAAGGATTACGCCCAGGTCAAAGGATTGCTGTACGACCAGCCCAAGGCACTGCATCGCTTGCTGGAGGTGACCACGCAGGCGGTCATTGCTTACCTGAACGCTCAATTAGCCGCCGGCGCGCAGGCATTGATGGTGTTCGATACCTGGGGCGGCATTCTGACCCCACGCGCTTACCAGGAATTCTCACTGGCCTACCTGGCGCGGATTATTGCAGAGTTAGCGCGCGAAACCGGCGACCAGCAAGCACCGGTGATCCTGTTCACTAAAGGGGGCGGCGCTTGGCTGGAAGCGATGGCCGCAACCGGCTGCGAAGCGGTGGGCATCGACTGGACGGTTAATCTTGGCGAAGCGCGTCGGCGGATTGGCGATCGGGTTGCCGTACAAGGTAATCTCGATCCGGCTGTACTGTATGCCGCACCCGACCGCATCCGCCAACAGGTTGCCCAAGTGCTGGCTGATTTCGGCCCTGGTTCCGGCCATGTGTTTAATCTAGGGCATGGCGTTCAACCCAGCGTTAACCCCGAGCACGTCCGGGTGCTGGTGGAAGCCGCGCATGAATTAAGCAGACCCTATCACTCTGGCGTTGGACGTTGAACGGGATACCCAGTGAATCGCACCATGCCTCTGAAGCCCGCCAGTTCCCGCATCCTGTCTTCCGGGGTCGTGGTCGTGCATTGGACCGGCGAACATTACGACTATTTACTGCTGAGAGCCTACAATTATTGGGATTTTCCCAAAGGCGTGGTGGAAGTTAATGAATCCCCCCTGCAAGCGGCGGTCCGTGAAGTGGAAGAGGAAACCACGCTAACCGGGCTGCGGTTTCGCTGGGGCGATATCTACCGCGAAACCCACCCTTATAACCAAGGGCGCAAGGTGGCCCGCTACTATATTGCCGAATCGCCAAACGCTGAGGTCCAATTGCCTTTGAATCCCGAGTTAGGCCGTCCCGAGCATAGCGAATTCCGTTGGGTTAGCCGCACTGAAGCCTGGAACATGTTGACGCCGCGCGTGCGAGCGATTCTGGAATGGACCGATGGCGTCATCGCCCGGCCTGTTCGGCGTTCGTAGGCGCCTGACGCCATTATTTCAACTTTCCCGGAGATTCCGATGTCCCAAACTTATCAAACGCTGACGTTTCATCATCTTGAAGCTGGCGCTGGCTATTTCCGTCCAAAGCAGCACCTGCCTGAGCACATCACCGCCGATGATCCAGCCCTGTCGGTAATGACCGATCTTAGCCTGGTGACCGCCTATACCACCGAATTAGACACCCCATTGAACAAGGCGCGTGAGACGATGATGAAGCGCGGGGTGCGCATGCTGTTGGTGCGTGATGCCGAAGGCCATATTGTCGGGTTGATCACCAGTCGCGATATTGAAGGTGAAAAGCCGGAGCGCATCCTGGCCAAGGCAGGCGGCAGTTGGGAAGATTTGCTAGTTGCCGACATCATGACCCTGCAACCGAAGCTGGAAGTGTTGTTGATGGAGGACGTCGCGAAAGCGCGGATCGGCGACATCATCGCGACACTGCGGCAAGTGAATCGGCAACATGCGATGATCGTGGACATCCACCCTGAAACCAACCGCTTGGCGGTGCGCGGCATCTTCTCGCTGTCACAAATCGGCTTGTTGCTGGGATTGGAGATCGACCCGGCGCTGCATGCAACAACCTTCGTTGATCTGGAACAGGCCGGCATCGATTATCCCATTACTAGCAGTGACTTATTGCCATAGAGGGCAAGCCGGTGGGTAGATTTCGATCAAAGCGATGTTTCCAGCGTCTCTGTTAAAAGCCGTGGATTAATATCGCTGGCAATGACCGCCTGACCCAAATTACGCAACAGGATCAGCCGCAACCGCTCATCCTTGACCTTTTTGTCTACCGCCATCAAGCGCAGGAAATCATCGGGCGTCAATTGCGACGGCGGCTGCAAGGGTAAGCGGGCGCGCGCGAGCAACGCACGAACCCGTTCCACCTGTTCCCGGTTCAACCAACCCAGCCGCGCTGACAGATCAGCCGCCATGGCCATTCCCGTCGCTACCGCTTCGCCATGCAGCCATTCTCCATAACCGACCCCGGTTTCGATCGCATGGCCAAAGGTGTGGCCTAGATTCAACAAGGCCCGTTCGCCAGTCTCCCGTTCATCAGCGGCGACAATTTCCGCCTTGTTCCGACAGGAACGCTCAATGGCCTCGCTCAAAACTGCGGCATTGCGCGCCATGAGCGCCTCCAGGTTCGCTTCCAGCCATTCCAGGAACGGCAAGTCGCGAATTAGCCCATACTTGATCACTTCCGCCAAGCCAGCGCTTAGCTCCCGATCCGGCAAGGTCGCTAGGGTATCGGTATCGGCCAGGACGCCAAGCGGCTGGTAAAACGCTCCGATCATATTCTTGCCAAACGGGTGATTGACTGCGGTCTTGCCACCGACCGAGGAATCCACCTGGGCCAGCAGCGTGGTGGGAATCTGGATAAAATGCACGCCGCGCTGGTAGCAGGCGGCGGCAAAGCCGGCC
The DNA here is from genome assembly GCA_024235095.1 of Gammaproteobacteria bacterium. NCBI lineage: Bacteria > Pseudomonadati > Pseudomonadota > Gammaproteobacteria > Gammaproteobacteria bacterium. The sequence continues at coordinate 1,847,326 of JACKNC010000001.1, read as the reverse complement.
ATATCGCCAATCACTCCGCCACCGAGCGCAATGACCGTACAATTCCGGTCGAAGCGATGATTCAGTAACGCGGTGAAAATCTCGTTGAGCGTGTCCAGCGTTTTATACTGTTCGCCATCCGGCAAAATCACCGCTTCATGACGCAGCCCGTCCAGCGAAGCGCGCACCGGCTCCAGGTACAAAGGAGCAACCGTGGTGTTGCTGACCACCAGCGCCTGTCGTCCGGGAATGCAGGGAGTCAGCAATTCAGGCCGCGCCAGCAGGCCAGGGCCGATATGGATGGGATAGCGACGGTCGCCAAGCTCAACGTGCAGAGTTTTCATAGGGAAGGTATTTCCTGAATATGGGTAAGAATTTGCTGGACGATGACGCGCGGCGCTTGACCATCGCTGGCGACCATCAGGTCGGCAACTTCCCGGTAAAGCGGATCGCGCAAGCTAAACAGCGCTTCAAGCCGGCCTCTTGGATCAGCCGTTTGCAGTAAAGGGCGGTGACTGTCATGACGGGTGCGGCGGAGCTGCTCGTCCACCGAGGCGTACAGATAAACCACCAGACCCCGCCCAGTCAGATAACGGCGGTTGTCGCGATCCAACACGGCGCCGCCGCCAGTCGCTAGCACGATGTCCTGGCGTTGGGTCAACTCGGCCATGACGGCTTTCTCGCGTAGACGAAAACCCGCCTCGCCTTCCAGTTCGAAAATCAGGGGAATGCTGACGCCGGCTCGTTGCTCGATTTCCTGGTCGCTGTCGATAAAAACCCATCGCAGCGCTTGCGCCAGCCGCCGGCCAATCGTGGTTTTGCCCGCGCCCATTGGGCCAATCAGAAAAATGGAAGGGGTCACTTTACGCATAGTGATTGGGAAATCGGTTTTTCAAGCTTTTTACCATATTCATTCATCGGATTCTCTATTCGGAATCATGGTTCGGAAACGATTAAACTAATGCAATACCCCACCTGTATTGAGGATGCTAATGAGTACGCATGACGATCCCCTTAACCATGCTTTGGAAGTGATTCGCGAACGCTTTCAGGGAACCCAGCATGAACTGGCGACTTTGCTCGACGCCTGCGCCACGCACGGTCAACGGGCCGATGAAATGATGGCCGCGCTGGATGCGGTTCGCCAGCAAATGCAAAGCGTGCAAGATGACCTGGCGGCGTTGCGTGAAGCGGGTCAGGCCAGCGGCCAGCGGGCGGATGAACTCGCTGCGGCTATGAGCGCCCTTCGCCAGGAGCTTCAGGAGGCCCGGGACGGCATGAGCACGCTGCGCGAGACCCACGCAACGCATGGTCAGCAGATTGATGAAGTCACCGGGACTCTGAACATGTTCCAGCAGGAACTGCAGAGCATTCGACAAACCAGCGCGGACCTGGAGAAGACGTTTAGAACGCAGTCGGTGAAGTCTCGGGAACAACTGGATGCGCATACCCGTGATCTGGCGGCGCTGACTGAACGCTCCCGGAAGCAAACCCAGGAAATTAATGGACACATCGATACGCTGACCAGCCTGCACAAACAGGAACAATCCCAGCGGGAAACCGCGCTCGCGACCCTGACCAAAGTGAACGAACGGATTGGCGCGCTGGAGCAACAATTCAGCGAAGAACGCACGCGCAGCGCCGAAGCCCTGCGCACCGACCGGGAACGGCTGGCGGCCCTGGAAAAATGGCTGAGTGCGCAGGCCGAGCAATTTGCCAAGTTCGACCCGGTGCTTCGCGAGCTGCATGGTCAGATGGTAACCTTGCACGAACGGCTGGCGGCGCTGGAAAGCCTGGAAAGCGCGCATGTCCTGGATGATCATGAACAACGTCTGGGTGAAAGCGAGCAACAAATTCAGGAACAGGCGTACACTTTGGAAGAGATGCGGCAAACCCTGGAGGGTCTAGCGTTGCGGATGCCCGGAGCCGCACGATTCAACAAGATTCTAATAGGTGGACTGATAGGCGCCGGCATCATCATTGTCGTCTTGCTGGCGCTGATTGGCATTAGATAGACCCCTTTTCCAATAACAGGGATTTGAACGCTGACCCCTCCAACCTTGAGAACATGGCTACTACGATGGCGGCGCAAAGGCTATACTGAATTCCGAGGTCGTCATTCAGCCCTTGGCGTCGGGATGACGATTATTCTTCGTCAAGCGATTTCACTCACCCTAGCAAGCAAGAGGATTTTCTCATGGCACAGCTTAAACCTGGCGTGGTTTCCGGCAAGGATTATCTGACCCTGGTCAACGCGGCTAAGGAAGGCGGTTATGCATTACCGGCAGTCAACGTCTCCAGCAGCAGCACCATCAACGCGGTTCTGGAAGCCGCCGCCAAGAACCAGTCTGATGTCATTGTTCAGCTTTCCAATGGCGGCGCGCAGTTCTACGCTGGACAGGGGATGAAGGATGGTTTCAAGGCCAAGGTGCTGGGCGCGGTGTCGGCAGCGATGCATGTTCATCTGTTGGCCGAACACTATGGGGTTTGCGTGGTGCTGCACACCGACCATGCCAATAAAGGTCTGATTCCCTGGGTTGAGGCGCTGCTGGATCATGGTGAGGCGTACTTCAAGCAGAATGGCAAGCCGCTGTTCAGTTCACACATGCTGGATCTTTCCGAAGACCCGATGGAGTTTAATCTCAGCGAGTGTGCGCGGATTCTGACCCGTATGGCGCCGCTGAACATGAGCCTGGAAATTGAACTCGGCGTCACCGGCGGCGAGGAAGATGGCATTGGTCATGGTGAACACGATGCAAGCGCTGACAATTCGCACTTGTACACTCAGCCGGAAGATGTGTTGCAGGCCTACGAGCGGTTGTCGCCCATCGGCCATTTCTCGGTCGCTGCGTCCTTTGGCAACGTGCATGGGGTATACAAGCCCGGCAATGTTCAATTGCGACCCGAAATTCTCCATAATTCCCAGGCGCTGATTGAAAAGGAACACAAGACCGCGGCGAAGCCGCTGAATCTGGTGTTCCACGGTGGCTCCGGCTCGGAGAAGGAAAAAATCACCGAGGCGGTCAGCTACGGGGTGTTCAAGATGAATATCGATACGGATCTGCAATTCGCCTACTCGGAAGCGATTGGCAAGTTCGTCACCGAGAATCCCAAGGCGTTCCTGTATCAGGTCGACCCGGAAACCGACAAGCCGTACAAGAAGTTCTATGATCCGCGCAAGTATCTGCGTGCAGCAGAACAGAACATGATTGCCCGCTTGGACGAAGCTTTTGCTGATCTGGGTTCCAAGGGCAAGTCGCTCTGCCTGTAAGCTGAAGCGGCATTGTCGCCCCTGTCCCGTAAGGGACAGGGGTTCTGACGCATCATCAGAGATTATTCAACGCCAAGCTACTCATCTTTAAAGGCTCTTCGAGGGTTTCTGTGGAATCGGCCCGTATGACCGGAGATCAGCCCACCAAGTGGGCCATACCTCTTTCAAGATCAATTGGTTAGTTTTATAGTCAGCTCGCCGGTTGGGTTGCTCCACAAAAACCCTCGAAGAGCCATAAAAGAGGTTAAATTATAACTGGACTGAACCAGTACCGCTGAGCAAACAAGATCAAGCATACTTGCCGCCCGAAAGGCCAAGCGTCGCGCCGCCCAATTCCTCAACGCCGCCCAACGCACCGTCGAAATCGCCATTGAAACCGACGAAGCCGCCGCGCTTGCATTCCTCAACGCGATAGACGAGAGGAATTCCCCGTCACCATGATTATCGTCACGCCCACCATCCAGCTTGACGAAAACGAACTGCAATTTCAGTTCAAGCTGGCGTCCGGCCCCGGTGGCCAGAACGTCAACAAGGTGGCCACGGCGGCGGAACTGCGTTTCGACGCCGCGCATTCCCCGGCCTTGCCTGATGAAGTCAGAGCGCGGTTATTCACCCTGGCTGGCAGCCGCATGAACAAGGACGGGGAGTTGCTCATCACCGCCCGGCGCTTTCGCAGCCAAGAGCGCAACCGCCAGGACGCCATTGATCGCCTGGCCGCCCTGATTCAGAAAGCGACGGAAATCCCCAAGCCACGTTTGAAACGGAAACCCTCCCGCGCTGCCAAAGAACGCCGGGTCGCCGAAAAGCGGCGCATCGGGGAAAAGAAGCAGACTCGCCGATCAACCGGGGATGAAGACTAAAGCCGGTTCGGCGCTGATTTAATACCCATTCCCATTATGTTCAATGACATTACTGCAGAGTCTCCCCCCTTTGAAAAAGGGGGGCCGGGGGGGATTTCGACAGGCCGCGCCTCAAATCCCCCCTCACCCCCCTTTGCTAAAGGGGGGAATTCGGAATTCAAAACCTATCGAGAAACGGTATAACTCATAGCGTTGCTCGCAAGGTCGGCGGCAAGTCATTGCTGACGGCTTGGCAAACCCGTTGTTTGGAACTATTCTACGCATAAATAGTACTAATCCAGTACCGATTAGATCCGCCCTGCCGACCGCAAGGCTTCTGAACCAGGGAGAACCCAACACGCCATGCTGGACATTCGCAATCTGCACGTCACCGTCGAGGGCCAGGAGATCCTCAAGGGTATTGACCTGGCCATCCATCCCGGCGAAACCCACGCCATCATGGGGCCGAACGGCTCGGGCAAAAGCACCCTGGCGAATATCATTGCCGGACGGGAAGGCTACACCGTCACCGAGGGTGAAATTCTTTTCGAGGGTAAGAACCTGCTGGAAATGGACCCGGAAATCCGCGCCTGTGAAGGGCTGTTTCTGGCCTTCCAGTATCCGGTGGAAATTCCCGGCGTCGCTAACCTGTATTTCCTCAAAGCGGCGGTCAACGCAGTACGTAAATATCGCGGCGAACCGCCGGTAGACGCCATGGAGTTCTGGGACCTGGTTCACGAACGCATGGAACTGGTGAAAATGGACGAATCCATGCTCAAGCGTTCGGTCAACGAAGGATTCTCCGGCGGCGAGAAAAAACGCAATGAAGTCTTTCAGATGGCGGTGCTGCAACCCCGGTTCGCTGTTATGGATGAGACCGATTCGGGACTGGACATCGACGCCCTGAAAGTCGTCGCTGACGGGGTCAACGCCTTGCGCGGTCCAGAACGCGGCTTTCTAGTGATTACCCATTATCAGCGCCTGCTCGATTACATCGTGCCGGATCATGTTCACGTCCTGGTCAATGGCCGGATTGCTCGTTCTGGCGGCAAGGACCTGGCGCTGGAACTGGAGAAACAGGGGTACGCGCTGTACAACGAAGAACCTGGCCGGGCGCGCCGGGCGGCTTGAGGCGCATGTTATGACCAACGTCGCCCCATTGTTCTCCGATCCCTACCGCCAGCGGTTTGCCGAATTCATGGCCAACCGCCATGAACCGGATGCGATTGCCCGTTCACGCCGCATGGCGTTTGATTGCTTCGAGGCGCTCGGTTTGCCGACCCGCCAGCAGGAAGCCTGGCGGCTGACCGAGCTGAACGCCTTGCAGGCCATTGCTTTCCGGCAACCGGCCAATGCAGCAATCGATGCTCAAGCACTGCCGGCGCTGGATACCCCAACGCATCGGCTGGCGTTCGTCAATGGCCGCTTTGCCCCTGGCCTGTCGCGGTTGCGCGAACTGCCCAACCAGGCGTTGGTCGCCAGTCTCGGCCAAGCGCTATTGACCCATCCGGAACGGATTGAACCCGCCATGAATCGGTTACCGGGATTGGAAAATCACGCCTTTGCTCTGCTCAACAGCGCCTTCTGGGAAGATGGCGTTTTTGTCCACCTGCCGCGTGAAACGGTGGTCGATGCGCCCATTCATGTGGTGTTTTACGCCACCGGCGACGATAACGCGGTTCATCCGCGGCTGGTGCTGGTGCTGGAGGACCATGCTCAGGCCACGGTAGTCGTTGAGTATCGCGGAGCAGGGCGTTACCTGAACGCGCCGGTGACTGAGTTGCAACTCGGCGCTGGGGCGGTGTTGGATTACCACAAGATTCAGGAAGAGTCACCACAGGCGTTCCATCTAGGCGGTGTCCGGGTTCAGCAGGATCGTGATAGCCAGGCGAACCTTCATTTGCTCTCCATTGGCGGTCAGTTGGCCCGCACCGATTTGCAGGCGCTGCTCGACGGCGAAGGCGCACATTGCAGCCTCAATAGCCTGACCTTGGTGCGCGATACGCAATTTAGCGATACCCATGTTCGGATCGAACACGCCCAGCCGCATGGCGCCAGTGAGCAGATATTCAAGAGTGTGCTGGACGGCAAGGGGCAGACCGTATTCGATGGCATGATCCACGTTCGCCAACACGCCCAGAAAACCGATGCGCGCCAGTTGAATCGCAATTTGCTACTGTCCAAACAGGCTCACGCCAACGCCAATCCCCGGCTGGAAATTCTGGCCGATGATGTGAAATGCAGCCACGGCTCCAGTACCGGTTTTCTCGATCCCGACGCGGAGTTCTACCTGCGCGCCCGGGGCATTCCCACCGATCAGGCCCGCGCCCTGCTGGTCCATGCCTTCGCCAATGACAGCCTGAACCAAATTCGCCTGACGCCGTTGCGCGAGCGCCTGAGCCGTTTGCTCGCTGAGCGTCTGACGCTGGATATCACGGAGGAATAATGAACGATATGAGCGCCCTGCATTCCATAGCTCCATCGGTGACTCCCTCGTTGGAAGAACTGGACCTTGCCCGTATCCGCGCCGATTTTCCGATTCTGCGCCAACGAGTGCATGGCAAGCCGCTGGTCTATCTGGACAATGCCGCCTCAGTGCAGAAACCCAGGGCGGTGATCGATACTGTCAGCGAATGTTATACCGGTTACTACGCCAACATTCATCGCGGCGTTCATCTGTTGTCAGAGCGCTCCACCGCCGCCTATGAAGGGGCGCGGGAGAAAGTGCGAGCCTTTCTGAACGCCGCCAGCGTGCAGGAAATCATTTTCACCCGAGGCACGACCGAGAGCATCAATCTGGTCGCCAGCAGTTTCGGCGGTCAGACCGTCAAAGCCGGCGATGAGATTCTGATTACCGGCATGGAGCATCACTCCAACATTGTGCCCTGGCAACTGCTGTGCGAACGCACCGGGGCCAAACTGAAAGTAGCGCCGTTTACTGATGCCGGCGAGCTGATTCTAGAGGAGTACGAACGGTTGCTGGATGACGGGCCAGTGAAACTCGTCGCCTTCGTGCATCTCTCCAACGCGCTCGGCACCCTGAATCCGGCCAGGCAACTGATTGCAATGGCTCACGCCCGAGGCATTCCGGTGCTGGTGGACGGGGCGCAATCGACTCCCCATCTGGGGGTGGACGTGTGCGAACTGGACTGCGAGTTTTACGCCTTTTCCGCGCACAAGATTTACGGACCGAGCGGCGTCGGCGTCCTGTACGGTAAGAAGGCGCTGCTGGACGCGATGCCGCCTTATCAGGGCGGCGGCGATATGATCAGCTTGGTCACTTTTGAAAAAACCGAATACGCTGACCTGCCCAACAAATTCGAGGCCGGCACCCCGAACATTGCCGGTGTGATCGGGTTGGGCGCGGCGCTGGACTGGGTGAACGCCATTGGCCTGGAACGAATCGCCGCTCACGAGCAAGAGTTGCTGGATTACGCCACGGCCCGGCTGAATGACATCCCGGGCCTCAATATCATGGGCGCGGCGCGAGACAAGGCGGCGCTGGCGGCGTTCACTTTGGACGGGGTTCACCCTCACGATATCGGCACCATTCTCGATCGTGAGGGGGTCGCCGTCCGCGCGGGCCATCATTGCGCTCAACCAGTGATGCAGCATTACGGTGTTCCCGCCACTGCACGGGCATCGTTTGCCGTCTACAACACGCGCGACGAGGTCGACGTCCTGGTCGCGGCCCTTTGGAAAGTTAAGGAAATGTTCGAACTATGAATGATCTGCGCGATCTCTACCAAGAAGTGATCCTGGACCATAACAAACGGCCCCGGAATTTCCGCATCCTGCCGCAGCCAACGCATCACGCCAATGGCGTCAATCCGCTGTGCGGCGACCGGATCAGCGTGTATCTGGATATCGAGGATGGCGTCATCCAGGATATCTCCTTTCAGGGCGCCGGCTGCGCGATTTCCAGCGCTTCGGCTTCACTGATGACCGAAGCGCTCAAGGGCAAGCCGGTTGCGGAAATCGAACATCTGTTTGATGCATTCCATGATGTGGTCACCACGGAATGCGAATGCCCGAAAGGATTAGGCAAACTTAGCGTATTAGCGGGGGTGCGCGACTATCCCAGCCGGGTCAAGTGCGCCACGCTGGCCTGGCACGCGGTGCGCGCTGCGCTGGAAGAGCGTAAAGAAGCAGTAGCGACTGAGTAAACTGTCTTTAAGGAGACCCTGCATGACCGCGATGTCCACTGCCGCAACGATTCCCGACGCCGACGAGATGGAAGCTCGGGTCATTGATGCGCTAAAAACTGTTTATGATCCGGAAATTCCCGTCAATATTTACGAACTGGGACTCATCTACGGCCTGAATGTCGATCCGCTAGGCAATCATGCGGATGTTGAAATGACCCTGACCGCCCCTGGTTGCCCGGTGGCCGGTTCGATGCCGGAGTGGGTGGAAAACGCCGTTCGCCATGTAGCCGGCGTGGAATCCGTCAATGTCCAACTGGTGTGGGAACCGCCGTGGACACCCGAACTCATGTCAATGCGCGCCAAGCTGGAATTGAATATGCTCTAGCGATAGTAACCATTCCCCGGCAGGGCCGGGGGGGTACCTAATTGTAACCTACTAAAACGAAGACCGGCTTTTCAACAGCTTCTTAGCGTGAGCATATCCCGCATTATAAAAAATCTTTAAAAATTGACGATCATCAAATGATTCCCTAAATCTCGCGTTACCTTTTGCCGTGGTCGAATCCTGCGGGGGAGAACATGGTCATGGGTTTTGTCGATGATATCGATTTGGCGTCCGGTACAATCCGGAATCTCGATGGTTACGAAGGCGCGCTAGGCGGACTGACCCGCCGTGAGTTCCTGAAATACTGCACCGGGATCGCTGCGACACTGGGCCTGTCATCGTTCATGGGGTTGCGCATTGCGCAAGCGGCGACCGCGCCGCAACGGCCACCGGTCATCTGGCTGTCGGCGCAGGAATGCACCGGTTGCACGGAGTCGTTGCTGCGCGCCTACCATCCAACGCTCGAAACCCTGATCCTGGACATGATCTCCCTTGATTACCACGAGGCCCTATGTTCCGGCGCTGGTCATCAGGCCGAAGCCTATAAGGCCAAGTCGATGAAGGAGAACTGGGGCAAATATGTCCTGGTGGTCGACGGTTCGATTCCTACGAAGGACGGCGGCGTCTACTGCATGGTCGCTGGCAAGCCGATTCTGCAAGCGGTACAGGAAGCAGCGGAAGGCGCAGCGGCGATCATCAGCATCGGCTCTTGCGCCTCCTGGGGCGGCATTCCTTCCAGCGATCCTAACCCTACTCAAGCGAAGTCGGTGCAAGCAGTATTGCCGGGCAAAACAGTCATCAACATTCCCGGTTGTCCACCCAATCCCTATAACTTCCTGTCCACTGTTCTTTACCTGCTGACCTTGGGCAAACCGCCAGAACTGGATGTAAAGAACCGGCCACGCTTCGCCTATGGTCGCTTGATTCATGAGAATTGCGAGCGACGACCGCATTTTGATGCTGGACGCTTCGCCCTGGAATATGGCGATTTCGGCCATCGCCAGGGCTGGTGCCTGTACAAGATCGGTTGCAAGGGACCGGAGACGCACGCCAACTGCCCGGCCATTGGTTTTGGCGATGTCGGCGAGGGCAACTGGCCGGTGGGCATCGGTCATCCCTGCTTCGGTTGCACCGAGGAGGGCATCGGGTTCACCAAGCCCCTTCATGCATTGGCGGATGTCAAAACGTTTGCTCCGCCAACCGCTTTCCCCGCAGTGAATTCGGCCAAAGGCGAAGGCGTCACCCCCGCAGCGGCGGCGATTGTCGCCGGTATCGCCGGACTGGGCGTTGGCGCTGGGGTGATGGCGTTGCGCGGCATGAAGGATGAGGACGAAGCGGGTGGTCAGGGAGCCTCATCTAACTCTTCCGACAAGCAGCACTAGGGAGGGAACGTCATGGATCCGAATCGCCGTCAATTTCTGCGCGGCGCGGCGGGCGCCCTTGCGACCACGGCGGCAGCAGTTGCTGCACCGGTCAGTGAAGCGGTAGCCTTTGGGCCGCGCGAACCGAAAACCTTGCCGCCGAAAGCGGTGGGCATGTTGTATGACTCCACGCTGTGTGTGGGTTGCAAGGCTTGCGTCAGCGCCTGTAAAGAAGCGAACGGGATGCCCGCTGAGCAACCGGCGTCGCTGGCGGCCTGGAACGAAGGAACTTGGGATACCGCCGAGGATATTTCCGGAAAGACGCTGAACGTGATCCGCGTCTACCAGAATGGCGCGATGTCTCAAAAAGATCGTGAAGAGGACGGCTATGCCTTCGTTAAGCGCCATTGTCTGCATTGCGTCGATCCTTCCTGCATTTCGGTCTGTCCGGTCAGCGCCATGCAGAAGAACCCCGTCACCGGCATTGTTACCCATAACCCCAACGCCTGCATCGGTTGCCGGTATTGTGTCTATGGCTGCCCATTCAACGTTCCGCAATATCAATTCGACGAACCCTTTGGCCGGATTTCCAAGTGCCAGTTCTGCAACCATTTACAAGCGCAAGGCAAGCTCCCGGCCTGTTGCGATGTCTGTCCGACCGGTGCTTCGCTGTTTGGCCTGGTCGAGGACCTGCAGGCTGAGGCAGAACGGCGACTGGCTGCCAAACCAGGGGAGACCTACACCTTCCCGCGTGGCAAGCTGGGCGGCGACCGGCCCGGTCATGAAGCGCCGATTGGCAAATACCAGCCGCACCTCTACGGGGAGAAAGAAGCGGGCGGCACCCAAGTGCGTTATCTGACCGGCGTACCCCACCAGAAACTGGGTCTGCCGGAACTGCCCGACCATTCCTATGCAGCGGTTTCCGAGGGTATGCAGCATACCCTTTACAAAGGCATGATCGCGCCGCTGGCCCTGCTGGGCGGACTGGTGGTGCTGGCCCGGCGCAGCGCCAAAGTCTATCACGACGAAGACCCGACCCGGACTGACGATGAGGAGGATTCGCGATGAGCGTCTTACACCCGGTTGCCGAATCTCCGGATCCGGTTCTGGAGAATCATCAGCCGCTCGGTGGTCGCATTGTCACCAAACCGTTCATGCTCCTGGGCCTGCTGGTGCTGATCGGCGGCTACTTCATTCTGCGCCGCTTCCTGTTCGGCATGGGTGACGTATCGAACATGAGCAACGGCTATCCCATCGGCACCTGGGTGGTGCTGGATGTGGTGATCGGCACCGCCTTCGGTTGTGGCGGCTTCGCCATGGCCCTGCTGGTCTACATTCTCAACCGCAATGTTTACCATCCGCTGATTCGTCCGGCTCTGCTCGGTGGGGTCTTCGGTTACACCCTGGCCGGTCTGGCGGTGATGATCGACCTGGGCCGCTACTGGAACGCCTTTAATCTGCTGCTGCCCTGGTACGCGCAGCCAAACTCGGTCATCTTCGAGGTCGCGCTGTGCGTCATGGCCTATATCACCGTGCTGTGGATCGAGTTCTGGCCGGCGTTTCTGGAGCGCATGCCGCTGGCAGTCAAGAAGCGGTTTAATCTGGATAAATTCCAGGTTTTCCTGCGCCGCTACATGTATGTGTTCATCGCCCTGGGGGTGTTGCTGCCGACCATGCATCAATCCTCGTTAGGGTCGGTGCTGCTGATCATGGGTTCCAAATTGTCCCCGCTCTGGTACACACAATGGTTGCCGTTGCTGTTTCTGATTTCGGCGCTGGCCATGGGCTACGGGGTAGTGATGCTGGAAGCGACCTTGGTGCAACGCTCCTTCAAGCTGCCGTCTGAAGCCGCGCTACTCACCAAGCTGTCGCGGGTGGTCGCCGGGTTACTCGTGTTGTTCCTGATCGTGCGCATCGGCGATCTGCTGGCGCGGGGGCAACTGGGGCTGGCCTTCAACTTTGACCGGTACAGCATTCTGTTCCTGATCGAAACCGCGCTGTTCGCCGCGCCCATCGCCATTCTCGCCTCGCAACGTCGTTGCGCTAACACCCGGCTGCGCTTCCTGGCGACGATCAGCCTGCTGGCCGCCGGTTCCCTGTACCGGATGAACGGCTACCTGCTGGCGGTTAATCCGGGCAATGGTTGGACCTATTTTCCCTCCGCGCCGGAGCTGATGATCACCGTCGGCGTGGTGTGTCTGGAAATCATGCTCTATCTCATTTTCATTAAAACGCTGCCGGTGTTGCCCGGCCGCACTGCCAAAGCCGGGAGGCCGTCGTGACCCGTATTACTATCGATCCCATCACCCGCATCGAGGGTCATTTGCGCATCGATTGCGAGGTGGAGAACGGCAAAGTCGCCAACGCCTGGTCGTCCGGGCAAATGTGGCGCGGCATTGAAACGATCCTACAAGGCCGCGATCCGCGCGACGCCTGGCTGTTCACTCAGCGTATCTGCGGCGTTTGCACGACAGTGCACGCCATCGTCTCGGTGCGGGCGGTGGAGAATGCGTTGAATCTGGACGTACCGCTGAACGCGCAATACATCCGCAATATGATCATCACCGCCCACGGGATTCACGATCATATCGTGCATTTCTACCAGTTGGCGGCGCTGGACTGGGTGGACATCGTTTCGGCGTTATCGGCCAGTCCCGAAGGCGCGGCGAAACTCGGAGCGACGCTGTCCGACTACCGGCGCAACAGCCTGCCGGAAATTCGCCAAGTACAGGACAAGCTCAAGGCGTTTGTTGGCACAGGGCAACTGGGGGTGTTCGCTAGCGGTTACTGGGGCCATCCGGCGATGAAACTACCGCCGGAAGTGAATCTGCTGGCGGCGACGCACTATTTGCAGGCGCTGGAATATCAGCGTATCGCCAACCGGATTGTGGCGATTCTGGGTTCCAAGACTCCGCATATTCAAAACCTGGCGGTGGGCGGCGTAGCGAATCCGATTAACCCGGACAGCCAATCGACGCTAACACTGGAGCGGCTGTTCGCCATCAAGGCGGAAATTGATAAGCTCGGCGAGTTTGTCAACCAGGCGATGATTCCCGATGTCGCGGCGGTTGGCGCGCTGTACGCCGACTGGACGCAATACGGAGCCGGGGTCACCGATTATCTGTCGGTGCCGGATCTGCCGCTGGATACGAAAGGGACACAGTTTGAATTACCGGGCGGCTTTATTCCCAAGGGCGATGTCGCGCAGTTCAAGCCGATCACCAGTTATCAGGACGGCTATTTCCGCGACGGGGTCAAGGAAAGCGTCAAACATGCCTGGTATGAGTATCAGGGTGGTGACAAAGCCCTGCATCCCTACGACGGGCAAACCAATCCCAAGCACACGACCTTCCAGGATAATGGCAAGTATTCCTGGGTGAAAGCGCCAACCTTCTACGATCAGCGCGCACAAGTCGGACCGTTGGCCAATGTGCTGGCGATGGTGGCTGCCGGTCATGAACCGACCAAGCGCCATCTCAACCGGGTGCTGGAAATTGCCAGTACGGTGGCCGGTACGCAAATTCCCGTGGAAGCGTTGCACTCCACCATTGGCCGGATTGCCGCGCGGGCGGTGCGCTGCGCGGTGTTGCTGGAGTCGTTGCAAAATCAGTGGCAATTGCTGATCGACAACATTGCCAAAGGGGATTTTGCGACCTTTAATCGGCCTGTGTTTCCCAAGGGAGAGATTCGCGGCTTTGGTTATCATGAAGCGCCGCGCGGGGTATTGTCACACTGGACGGTGATCGAGAACGGCAAGATCAAGAACTATCAAGCCGTGGTGCCGAGCACCTGGAACGCGGGTCCGCGGGACGATAATGATGCACTTGGACCTTACGAAGCGTCGCTGATGGATAATCCGGTGGCCGACGCCGAATTGCCGCTGGAAGTGTTGCGCACCGTGCATTCCTTCGATCCCTGCTTGGCTTGCGCCATTCACCTGGTGGATGGCCGGAAACAGCCGATTGTCCAAGTCCGGGCGCTAGGCTGATTTCCGCGTTAACCGTTCGCTTCTCTCGCCCGCAAGCGGGCGAGGGTGGCCAGTCAGATCGTATCCAGGGGACTGACGACGCCCCGCCCACCGCGATTCAGGACGTGGGTATAAATCATGGTGGTGCTTACGTCCTTGTGGCCCAGTAATTCCTGGACGGTGCGGATGTCGTAGCCGGATTCCAGCAAGTGGGTAGCGAAACTGTGGCGCAACGCATGGCAATTGGCGGATTTGACCAGGCGGGCGGCGGTAGCAGCTTTTTTTACGGCTTTTTGCAAGCTGTTTTCGTGCAGGTGATGACGACGAATGGTTCCACTGCGGGGGTCGACAGATAAGCGCCCGCTCGGAAAGACATACTGCCATCTCCACTCTTTTGCAGCATTTGGATACTTTTTCGCAAGCGCGAAGGGCAGATAAACTTCGCCGTAGCCCTGACGTAAATCCTTTATATGCAACGTTTGGGCTTTTTCCAGGTGCGCGCGGAGCGGCTCGATCAGTTTTTGCGGCAAGGGCGTAATCCGATCCTTCTGGCCCTTGCCATCGCGCACCAGGATTTGACCATAGGCGAAATCGACATCCTGGACGCGCAGTCGCAGGCATTCCATCAAACGCATCCCGGTACCGTACATCAGGGAAGCCATCAAGCGGTGGGTTCCTTCCATTTGATCGAGCAACCGCTGCACTTCCCCGCGCGTCAGAACGACCGGCAACCGGCTCGGGCGCTTAGCCCGAACGAAACTGCCTAAATCGCCCAACGGTTGCTCAAGCGCCTGGTCGTAAAAGAATGTCAGGGCATTAAGCGCCTGATTCTGCGTACTCGCCGCGACGTTACCCTGCACAGCCAGTGTTTCCAGGAATGAAACCACTGCGGTGGCACCGGCGGTGCGCGGATCACGATGCTGAATGAACGCCAGGAATCGCTCCACCCATGATCGATAGGCGGTTTCGGTGCGGATTGAATAATTTCGTTGCCGAATCACCGTTACCAGACGGTCGATCAGGGTTGCATCCTGTTTGACGCCGCTTTTAGAGTCAAGCGTTGCGGTGTTGGGTAGCGGGGTTACCGATTGGCCGGAAGCCCGAGCGATGGTCGGATGGTCAGACTGCAAGGTTTGTGCGGAATCCCGCCAGAAATCCCAGTCCACTTCTTGTAGCCATGGGACGCCGACTAACTCGAACAGTTTCTGTAGAGCATTGACGACTTGCCGAAACTGCCAGGCACGTATTCTGCCTATTCTTCCCAACTCGGAGAGATAGCAGTCAACGTCGGTAGGCGTTTGTTCCGCTAGGCGTCGGCCATGAGAGGCTCTGATGTACGCTTCAGCATGAATGACGTACCAACGGTCAGCGGGCGGCTTAATGCCTATTTTATGGAGTATTTCCAGATAGCGGTCCCAAAAGCGCCGAATGGTGTCCGAGGGAGTTGACAGCGCGTTGATCATAGACTAACGTTTATTTTTCGGATGAGACAAGAATGCCGGGATTAGTGCTACACAGAAAGTCAGCATAAAGCAATATGTGGATTCTGTACAGCGTCCTATCAGCTCATTCTGTCGACTCAAAAGATAAGCGGAGCGCTTCGCGCTCCGCTTATCGGGGCGCGAGCCGAGCTTCGCTCGACGCGAGTTGCAGGCGTCGCGCTGCGCGCTCCGCCTATCAACTCGCTGGAGCGGTAATCGGCCTAATCACCTGCAAGCGCCTATGCGCTCTCCGGTATTAGACCGATTCCGCTCAGCTCGCGCCCCGTTAGGCTCAATGCTAAAAGAGATCGAATATGAATCCAGATCTTGTTAAATGGTTGCCCGCGATAACAGGGCTCATTGCCCTGGCAGTGAATCTACTTGTAACCTATTGGAACATCAGAAATTCAAGACAACTAGAGAAAGAAAAGAAAAAATGGGATGTTCACGTAAAGACGTTAAATGAATTAGAAGAGCTAAAGCATCGGATTGTTACTGTAGAAACTCCAGAGAGTTATTTGACTCACGATATCGAATGGGCGATGAAGGAAGGAAAATCGAGAGAGGAGGTCTTTCAACTCGTTGTTAAATACGTATCTGCACAAGCAGAGGCTTATCATTTTGTTAAGGCTGAATATGAAGCCAAAAGCCACCTTTTTGATCCTGATTTGCGGGAACCAATTTTATCTGCAATTCAGGATGCAGAAAATGCCGAAGAGCTCACGGGCCCCAGAAACAATCACGATTTTAAACCTTTGGATGATAAAGGCATTGAGTTGATCGACTTATATGTAGCGTCAAGATATCAGCTCATTGCGGCGGTAAATAAACAACTCAATATGGCTATTGATAGGCACAGAGCAATATTTCGGTAAATGCCTAACCAGGCGTTCAACGCGGACAGTTTGCAGCGGGGCATTTGCTCCGCAAATTTTACGCCCCGCTGCAAACCGCTCCGCCGGCAGGCCGGCTCCGCTCTGCCGGTTAACTAGGCGTTAGGGGCTTGATGATATCGCAATGGAACGATACGAAATAATACTTCAGCCATTTTCGGAAAGCTTAGGAGATTTCTGGCTAGAGTTTCCTTGTTCTCATTGCAATGAAATCGTTAAAGCTACCAAGAAATCACAAAGGGAATTAGCGTTCGGTGGTGTGGGTCATAAATGCAATAATTGCGATACATATTATGCATTCTTTCGTTGCCCATGCTGTGGACAGACAACGGGATTCGATGATAAAGAGTGGGAACTTCTTACAACTCCCGAAGGAGCGAAATGCCCGAGTTGTAAGGCATCTCTGTACAGAAAAAAAGAAACTTGGCGCCCTACTCTTATGAGTATCGCTAGTTACACTCCTTCGCTTTCTCAATGGTCATCCTCTGTTGATGAAAAACTTTATTTAGGCAAGATAAGACAGAACTGTTCATCAGAACTTCAAAAAAGTATTGCACTACGACATCATTCTGTAGGGGTGCGGATGAAGTCGGCGAAGAAGTCTTTAGACTATTTGATTAAGGAAAAATGGTACTCTCCGTTTAGCCTTTCAAATTCCCCAAACCAAAATATACAACAAAAGATGCGCACTCCATTTGATCATGAGTTCCATGAAAATGTATTCGGTTTTATAAACAATTTAAGATCTGCATTAGACATGCTTGCTCAAGAAGTCGCATCCGTTTGCTTGCATAATTACAACGAAAAAGATATTGAATATAAGAGTATCGATCAAAAATTAACAACTAATAACAGTAGCATAGCAACTATTATTAGTTCTTTTAGGGGCGAAAAAACGTATTCGTACTTGAACAAATTGAGGAACGTTTTGCAGCACCGTCGGCTGCCAATGATGGTAACAATGGGTGAGTTTGAATCAGTGCATTTGGATTCCATTCGGCCTGTTAATGTTAGATCATTTGCGACCGTCCACTTACCCGACAACCCGTATGATGAACCAGATATGATTGCGAGTGCAAATGGTTTAGAACTATTCGGCTTTATCAATCGAGCGTATGCCGAAATTGAAAATCACATATTCGCTGTGTACAAACAATTGCACCCCTAACGAATGCCTCCAGCCGACCGCCCAAAGCGCCGCTCGCTTCGCTCGCGCCACTTTGGGCGGCGGCTGAGGCTAGCGATAAGCGGAGCGCTTCGCGCTCCGCTTATCAAGGCCATAACCCACAGCTTTTGAATAAATCTCGGAGTCAATCATGCCGATTTCGGACGAGAAGCTCGCTCAGATTCGTCGAAAGCAAGAGCAGTTTCGGGACGTCCTTCTCGAAGTAACCCAGCTTTGGACTCGCGAACTCGATGAAGCCGATGCCCTGGCCGCCGGACGCAAGGTCGGGCTCGATCCTGTCCTAGTCAGCGAATTCCTGCATTACTGGGTCAACATGGGTGAAGGCGACGCTTCATGGCTGAAAGTAGCAGCTCAAATCCGGGCGCATGGGTCGTCGTACATAGGACCGGCACAGCCCAGGACGCCGACGCCTGCCTTGTCCAGAGAACCAGCCTCCTATTGTCCTGCTAATAGAGAAATTCACTAAAATATTCGTCATATAATTGATTTTTATAAATTATTAAAAAATACATCCCTTGGAATGTAGGGATCACTGCTAGCGAGACTATATGACCTCTTTATTTCACATGCTTCGAAAGACAAGGAAGCGATCACTCGGCCCCTATATGAAGCACTGAAGGCACGCGGCCTATCAGTTTGGTTCGACGAAGCTGAGTTGACCCTCGGTGACAGTCTTCGCCGAAAGATCGACAATGGCTTGGCTAGGTGTCGGTTCGGTATCGTTATCCTAAGCCCCCGATTTCTCGAGAAGGAATGGCCCCAGCGAGAGTTGGACGGCCTCGTTGCACGAGAGACCGACAGCGGCCAGAAAGCTCTGCTGCCCGTTTGGCATGATCTGGACAAGCAAATGTTGCTGCGGTACTCACCTGCGCTCGCCGATCGACTGGCCGCAGATACTCACAACGGACTTGACACCGTCGTGGCTCAGATCGAGCGCGCACTTTCAAGGTAATGGTGTGACCCCGCCGCCCAACCCGCCGCTCCAGTGGGACGCTCCGCCGGCAAGCCGGCTGCGCGCCCCTGAGCTACCACGTTATATTTCATCAGAGCGAAGCGCCCGGATAATCATGTCTTCGACCATAGGTGTTGCTTGAGAGAAATAGAGTTGCATCTCGGGGTGTTTATTCTTGAAAACCCGAAAAACTTCATCCGCGAAAGCCTGGCCAATCTGGTCTATTCCTGAAAAATCAAAAATAACGATCTTGAATCGATCAACGCGAGCAAGCAATCTTTTGGCCTGTGATCTGGACACCAAAAGCTCATTACCGTACCGAGCCATGCTTACAGGTACTACGGTCTTATCGAATCCATACTCGTTACCGGAAGCATACTTGTCGAATACAGATTTTACTGTTCTTGAAGAGTTGTTGGATAGCTGCATAAAAACCGTTGTCCCGCTTCTGGGGTTTTCCCGTTCCATGATCCAGTCTTCCGGTTTGCTAAATTCATGTGAAAAGTAGATTCCGCCCGACAAAATCGCGTATTCATCAAACATTCTTGAGGAAAAAAAGATACCTTCTCCGGTATGGTTTTTGGGGTCAGTAGTCAGCTTGCCCTTTGCCAACTCAAGTACGGCATGCCTTTCATCATGTAGCCCCATGAGGCGTTGAATTCTCAGAAATATTCCCTCTCCATCATCGGTGATCGAAATCTGCGTAAATGCAGGATTTTTTTCTATAGAAACGAAGGCATGCTGACCTTGGGAATGATCAATAGCATTATTGAGCATTTCCGTGAAACCATAGCCCCATATGTCAATGACGTTGTCTGGTAGTATTCCAAGCCTCGGTAGAACAAACTCCCGCCAGACCAAGTCTTCCTCTAAACCCAATAGTTGAAAACTCTCTGAGGTGACGATGTCTGGGTGAAGTTTGTACACACGATTCCGCGTATTGCCCTCTGCAACCAAGGCCCTTTGGGTGACTAACCGTTGTATATGGTTGTTAACGGCCTGCCGCGATATTTCGAATTTCTCGGATGTAAGAGCTACAATTGAAGTTGGGTGCGCAGAAACATTGTCAACAATGAACTGTCGGATTGTTTCCCCACGACTTCTAACGCCAACCATCAATTTGCTCCTTGTCAATGTTATCTTTTAATATTGTCAATATAACGGCGTTTATTGTCAAGGGTTTTAATGAAAATATCAAATATAACAATTACATCAGCCGACCGCAAAAGCATAGCGAAGCGACGCTTTTGCGGTCGGCTGATGTTTGTCGTTGGGCGTAAAACCCGAGTCCCCATTGCAATTAAAAACTTAGGAAGGAAGTCTGGATGAGTGATCCGAGAAGCAACCGTTTCGATTACGCAGTTGGTGAGCAGCGTTACGCAGGCGCGATGTACAAAGGGTCAGCCGTCGTGCCCACTGCCGCGATTGTGCTATTGCCAGATTGGCGGGGCCAAAGTGTCCTTGCATGCGATCATGCCGAGTATCTGGTGGAGCTGGGCTGTGCCGTGGTTGTTGCCGATCTTTACGGTAACGGCTTCAATCCTGATAGTCCGGAGCAAGTGGGCCCGATGGTGAAGCGCCTGCTGGAAAATAGAACTCAAGGCGTCGAGGCGCTTGCCGCGTGCGTGGCGCGGCTTCAACAAGAGGTCCCATCGGAAACACCCGTAATTTGCCTTGGGTACAGCGCAGGAGGAATGATTGCGTTGGACTACGCCCGTAGTGGCGCAGACGTCGCGGGCATCATTTTGTGTTCTGCGCTACTGAAGACTGCTGCGCCGGGGGCAGGTACCCGCATCAAGGCTCCTGTCTTGATTCTCCAAGGAACACAGGACCAAGTATCGCCGATGGAAATGATCAATTCAGTCATCAGCGAGATGGATGCGGCTGGAAATGACGTGCGCTTCGAGCTTTACACCCAAACACACCACGCCTTCGACAATCCGGAAGCTGGCACCGATCCAGCTGCGCGCTTGGTCTATTCGTCAAGGTCGGCACATCGCGCAAGAAATGCGATAGCGAACTTTGTCTCGGAGGTGGCCAGAGAGAAAAAGCATGTTTGACGGCATCTCCTTGCAATTGCGCCCAACAAGGCGCTTCAGCGGACAGCGTTCCGCCGCCGCTGAGCTTGGACGTTGGGAGAAGGCAAATTTCGGAAGATTGAAGCACCAATTACATTTAGCGTAGTGCAGTCCCCAAAAAAAGGCACTGTCGCTTTTCAAACAAGCTTCGAATACTGCATTCTAAAAATTCAAAGGCGGCACAAAATTATCTGCCATTTGATCAAACAAAGAAAAATCCGAGCTTTCACGTTAAACTTCTTCGGGAGAACCACAATGCATCCATTCGACAAGATCACCAGTCGCGACAATGATGCCTTCCCATTTGATGATTTTCTTGAGTATCCACATTTACTTATTGTTGATTGGAAAGAAGCGGAAAATGACATGATGGAGCGGTTCTTTGAGGCGGCCGAATTATCAAATGAAAACACTCAGCTAGTCTGGGATGAAGAAGCTCAACTCATGAAGTTCACATACCATGACAAGATCCTACCCATTCCTAGAGGAAATGAAATTTCTGCTCAACACTCCATGCTGATGGTTTTCCAGCAAGTCTACGGAAACAACTACTCGATTAGGTACTTAAATCATGTAACAGCCGGAGACACGGGTTATTTTGTGGTCGAAACACCAGATTTCTGGCAACGTTTAGAGATAGAAAATCCGCATGTTCGATGGTTCTTTACACCAATTGAATGCCTGCCAGATACATTCGAAACCTCATTTGAGGAACTATCCGAGGCTGGAAGACGATATGCAGGAGAGGCTTAGCTTAGTGCAGTCACTCAAAAAGGGCACCGTTGCCCTTCAAACAACTATAGAATACGGCTGGTACAAGGCTTGTGCCAAACGCAAGATGCAAATTGAAAGAAGCTGCACCCCCAACAAGCGCCTACAGCGAACGTGCGATAAGGCCGCGCCGCTGAGGCTTCACGTTAGATTAAGAAACCGATAAACCGGCGACCGAGAAGTGTTAACCGACGAGACAATCGCCTGATTTTTGGCGAGAAGGTCGATTGGGCAGCAACAATAGATTTTCGAAAAGCTGCTTTCAACGCCACTAGCGAAAGAGGCTACTCAGAATTGCTTCTTGATCTATCGGGAACCGAAAAAGTCTACCCAAACGGTATTGTCCCAATCATTGCAGAAGTGACTGCCTACAAAGATGCCGGAATCGAATTCGAAGTCATTCCTCCGAGCAATAGCGATGTAGCGTCGCTGTTCACGTCAAATTCTTGGCTTCACTATCTCGATCCAAGGAAGTATCGAGCTTTCGACGATTCTGGTTCGGGTATGCATTTGGCACTGTACCGCCTCAATGACGATAACCAGCTAAACAGCCTTGTCAACAAGGCGGTAGATATCTGCCTACAGCAGCTTGTTTTCGGCAAAGGAGTGCCTCAGGCATTCGAGTGGGCGCTAAATGAGTTGGCTGGCAATATCTTGGTTCATGCCGGAGGGGCGGCAGGGTAGATTCAAGTTACAACTTTCCGCGAACAGCATAGGTTGGCAATGGTCATATGTGATAGCGGATTAGGGATTCCAAAAACTATAGCGGAGAAGTTCACGGTGCAGAACGATATCGCAGCAATTGAGCTGGCAATTCGAAAGAGGATAACTAGTAAGCCCGATTTTGGTCAAGGTAATGGGCTCGCGGGCCAGGGCAATCGCGCTATGTGGGGGGTTGATAAATGGCGAAGTGACTGTATGTAGTGGTAAGAACTCACACTGTGGATGCCCCTCATGTTACCGTGCTTACTCGACCCCCGCCCGTATTTTGCCCATCTTCCCGACCCCCAACGGGTGACCCGGAACAAACTGCATCCCCTGCAGGATAGTTTGATAATGGTGCTCTGTGCCATACTCAGTGGCGTGGAGGATTGGGTGGGGATGGAGGCGTTTGCGGAAGAAAAAGAGGCCTGGTTGCGAGGTTTTCTGGATCTGCCCAACGGGATTCCCTCGCACGATACGTTGAGCGACGTGATGGGACGGATTGATCCGGAAGCGTTCCGGGCGGCTTTTACCACAGGGGCGACCGCCGCACTACCGAATCTCGCCGGTGAGCAGATCGGTGTGGATGGCAAGACCGGGCGTGGGAGTCGCGACGGCGAGAGCCCGGCAGTACATTGAGTGAGTGCCTTTGCCGGACACGCCCGTTGGGTGTTGGCCCAGCAGGCAGTCGCTGAGAAATCCAATGAAATCACTGCGATTCCCAACTTGTTGGCGTTGCTTGATCTGCAGGGTGCGGTGGTATCCATCGATGCAATGGGCTGTCAAAAAGCCATTGCCCAAATGCTTATCGATGCGGGCGCTGATGACGTCCTAGCGCTGAAGGAGAATCATCCAACACGTTGTGAGGACGTCCAGCTTTGGCTGGATACCAAAGTGGCCTGCGAGCGCCTACCGATCTAGGAAACCCTTGAGAAGGATCACGGCCGGATCGAGATCCGTCGTTATACGCTCAGCAACCAAATGGATTGGCTGGAGGCGAAACCGGACTGGGCCGGACTCCAAACCGTCGGCCGGGTGGAATCCATCCGGATCATCGGCGACCAAACAAGTACCGAACATCGCTACTTTCTTTGTTCGCTCACCGATCTAGAACGGTTTGCTGCCCGTGTGCGCGGGCACTGGGGTATCGAAAACCAACAGCACTGGGTTTTGGACGTACAGTTTGGGGAAGATGCGTGTCGGACACGCACTGATCACTCGGCCGAGAACTTAGCCCTCATCCGCCGCATCGCCCTCAATGGGCTACGTCATAATGGTCCCTCACGCGATAGCCTCCGCCGCCGCAAACTCCGCGCCGCCCTCAATGATGACTATCGGTTGCGCCTCCTCTTCGGTCAACCCAGTCCGGCTGCTGCATAGCGCGATTGCCCTGCATGAACTCTCAATTCTCCGTGGAGAACATCATGAATCGAACCTTACTGATTGCTCTTTCTACCGTTGTCGTCATCCTATTGACAGGATGCTCGCCTAATGCGGAATCACCAGCGGGATCAGCCGCGGCTGATTCCAAACCAATGGCGCAGCCCGCCCGTGAAGCAGCGAAACGCCAAATGGAAGAGCGTGACGCGGCAATGCCAGAACCGCTAGCTGAAGCAAAACCGCAACCTGCTCCTCCCCCGCCAGCAAGTCCCGCTCTCGCGCCGCAGCGCCAGGCCGTATCCGTGGAACGAGCAAAAGCTGCAGGGGAAGCGGGACGAGTGGCCCAATTTAGCAACTTTGTCGGGCAGGGACGCCTAGATGCCCTGCGCGCGCCCAGCGAACCTACTGACCGGGAACAGTATGCCCATCAGGAAGATAACCCGGTCAAACGCGCCGCCGAGCAACCGGTGTCGACCTTCAGCATCGATGTCGATACCGGCGCCTACGCCAACGTCCGGCGCTTTCTTAATGAAGGGCGCCTGCCGCCCCAAGATGCGGTGCGCGTTGAAGAATTGATCAACTATTTTGACTACGACTACCCCTTGCCGGAGGGTCGCCAGCCACCCTTCCGGGTCAGCACAGAACTCGCGCCGACGCCGTGGAATCCGAAAACCCTGCTACTGGCGATTGGTGTCAAGGGCTACGATCTACCCAAAACTCAACTACCGCCAGCCAATCTGGTGTTCCTGATCGACGTATCCGGTTCGATGAACTCGCCTGACAAGATCGGGTTGCTCAAACCAGCGCTGAAATTACTAGTTCGGCAACTACGTCCTGAGGACAAGGTCGCCATCGCCGTTTACGCTGGCGCGGCGGGCATGGTGTTGGAGCCAACGCCCGGCGATCAGAAGGCCAAAATTGAATCTGCGCTGGATCGGTTGAGCGCCGGTGGTTCGACCAATGGGGGAGCAGGCATTCAATTAGCTTACAATCTGGTGCGGGAAGGCTTTGTCGACGGTGGGATCAACCGGGTGATTTTGGCCACCGACGGTGACTTCAACGTCGGCACAGTCAATTTCGAGGCGTTGAAGGATCTGGTGGAGACCCAGCGGAAAAGCGGCGTAGCGTTGACCACCCTCGGTTTTGGAACTGGAAACTACAATGACCAGCTAATGGAACAATTGGCCGACGCTGGCAACGGTAACTACGCCTACATCGACACCTTGCAGGAAGCCAACAAAGCGCTGGTTGAACAGATGAGCGCCACCCTGTTGACGATCGCCAAAGATGTGAAAATTCAAATCGAGTTCAACCCGGCGCAGGTCGAGGAATACCGCCTGATCGGTTACGAAAACCGAATGTTGCGACGGGAAGATTTCAGCAATGACGCCGTTGACGCAGGCGACATTGGCGCGGGACATACCGTGACTGCTCTCTACGAAATCGCCCTGAAAGACAGCGGCGGCGCATTGACCGAACCGCTGCGCTATGGCCAACCGGCGACTGATGCGACGCCCCACGGCGATGAAATCGCCTTCCTGCGGTTGCGCTACAAGCAGCCGGACAGCGAGGTCAGCCAATTGCTGGAATGGCCGATTCAACGCGATCAAATGATCGGCAGTTGGCGGGAGGCAAGTGAACGATTTCGCTTTGCCGCAGCAGTGGCCGGTTTCGGGCAAAAATTGCGTGGGGGGCGTTATACCGGCAGCTTCAGTTATGACAAGGTGCTGGCCTTAGCTCGTGATGCGCGCGGCGCCGATCCCTTCGGTTATCGCAGTGAATTTCTAACCCTGGTTGGGTTAACGCGGTCGTTGGATCCGGGTCAGAGTGGACGACAGGCGCAAATGCTGCGTTGATGGAGAGGATTCCTGCCTTGGATGAAGATGGGCAACCATGAAATCAGATCGCTCCCATGCTCCAGCGTGGGCGCGATCTGACCAGTCGCGGGCCGCTGGAGCGGCCCTGTGCGGCTCTGCCGGGGGATGGTTACTTTTTTGGTCGGGGTGACAGGATTTGAACCTGCGACTTCTGCCTCCCGAAGACAGCGCTCTACCAGGCTGAGCTACACCCCGATGTTTGAGAAGAGACTTAATAACGACGCTTAACCGCGAATTCAGCCAATTCGATCAAGGCATCTTTCGCAGGCGAAACCGGAAACCGCTCTAACTGGGTAGATGCTCTCTTAGCCTCTTTCATGGCAAGAGAGGCAGTATAATCCAAGGCCCCAGTTGACTCAATAGTTCGCGTGATGGACTCGATCTGATCCAATCCGCCTCGTTGAATGGCCTCGCGAATAATTTTTCTTTCGGCGGGACTGCCATGACGCATCGCGTGAATCAGGGGCAGGGTGGGCTTGCCTTCAGCGAGATCATCACCGATATTTTTACCGAGTTCCGCGCTGGAAGCGCTGTAATCCAGAGCGTCATCAATCAATTGGAAAGCCGTACCCAGATGCAATCCATAGCGGCTGAGCGCCAGTTCCTCTTCGCGCGGTCGACCGGCCAGAATTGCGCCCAGTTGCGCAGCGGCCTCGAACAGCTTGGCGGTCTTGCAGTGAATCACCTTTAAGTAGCGTTCTTCCGTGGTGTCGGGATCATGGCAATTGAGCAATTGCATGACTTCGCCTTCAGCGATGGTGTTTGTCGTATCGGCCATGATTTCCATCAACCGCATGGAACCGATGCCGACCATCATCTGGAATGCCCGGGAATAGAGGAAGTCGCCGACCAGAACGCTGGCCTGATTGCCCCAGATCGCATTGGCGGTTTCCCGCCCGCGTCGCAGATCGGATTCATCCACCACGTCATCATGCAACAGGGTCGCGGTGTGGATAAACTCGACAATCGCTGCGGCGGCAATATGCTGGTCGCCAGGATAACCGCAGGCGCGCGCCGCCAGCAGCACGGTCACTGGCCGCAGGCGCTTGCCGCCGCTGTCAATGATGTAACCGGCTACCTGATTGATCAGAACGACATCGGAATGCAGTTCGCGGCGAATCCGTTGATTGACAGCCTGTAAATCGTCCGCGATAGGTGCGCGGATGTGTTCAATATCCATGAGAATTAGCGGAATCTGGAGAAAACATTGACCATGCTACGGTTTAGCTCCGGCAGGGTCAAGACGGGTATTGCGTTCTCGTCAGCCTGGAATGCGTTTGACCTTGTCCGGGTGTGCGACTAAAATCCGCCCCCTTATTGCCTTAACGGCTCATTCAGGATAATCAGGATCGAGAAATATGTACGCTGTCATCAAAACCGGGGGCAAACAATACCGGGTAGCTGAGGGCCAGACCCTCAAGGTTGAGAAACTCGAAGTCGAGGAAGGCGCTTCCGTGGAGTTTGACACGGTAATGATGTTGGCTGACGGCGACCAAATCCAGGTGGGCGCGCCCTATGTCGACGGCGCTCGTGTTACCGCCACCGTCAAATCCCAGGGGCGTGGCCCCAAAGTCCGCATCATCAAATTCCGGCGCCGCAAACACTATTTCAAGAGGCAGGGCCACCGGCAAAGCTATACCGAATTGCGGATCAACGGCATCAGCGGTCTCGCAGCGCCGGCGGTCTTCACCGAGACTGTGCATCAGGAGGGCTGAATATGGCGCACAAAAAAGCAGGCGGCAGCAGCCGCAACGGTCGCGATTCCCAATCTAAACGTCTGGGCGTCAAGTTGTTTGGCGGTCAGTTGGCGAAGGCGGGCAGCATTATTGTCCGGCAGCGCGGCACCCAGTTTCATCCCGGTGAAAACGTCGGTTGTGGCAAGGATTACACCCTGTTCGCCAAAGCTGAAGGTCATGTGGTGTTCGCCATCAAGGGACCGTTAAATCGCCGGTATGTGAGTATCCAACCTGTGGCGTCGTGAATGCAGACTGGCTGGATGTGCTGAAAGCCCCGTCCGGGGCTTTTGTTTTGTCCATGATTCGCAGAGAGCCGCATGAAATTCGTCGATGAAGCGCTGATTCGAGTCGAGGCCGGCGATGGCGGCGATGGCTGTGTCAGTTTCCGGCGGGAAAAATACATTCCCTTTGGTGGTCCTGATGGCGGCGATGGCGGCGATGGCGGCAGCATTTACCTGGTCGCCCATGCGGAACTGAACACCCTGGCGGACTTTCGCTTTACCCAGCGCTTTCAGGCCGAGCGTGGTCAAAAGGGCATGGGCGCCAATCGCACCGGCCGCAGTGGCGCCGATCTGGATATTCTCACGCCGGTTGGCACGCTGGTCTGGGATGCCGATACCGATGAATTGATCGGCGATCTGGTCGAACCGGGGCAACGCTTGTTGGTCGCGCACGGCGGCTTTCACGGTCTCGGCAACACCCGTTATAAAAGCAGCACCAATCGCGCCCCGCGCCAGTTCAAACCGGGAACGCCCGGTGAAGCGCGCAATCTGCGACTGGAACTCAAGGTCATCGCCGATGTAGGTCTGCTGGGCTTGCCCAATGCCGGTAAATCCACGCTGATCCGCGCCGTATCTGCCGCTCAGCCCAAGGTTGCCGATTACCCGTTTACTACCCTGCATCCCCATCTGGGCGTGGTGCGAGTGGGTCCGCTGCAAAGTTTCGTGATGGCGGATATTCCCGGACTCATCGAGGGCGCTTCGGAAGGCGCTGGACTGGGGATGCAGTTTCTCCGGCATCTGGCGCGCACCCGGCTGTTGTTACATCTGGTCGATGTCTCCCCCTATAGCGACAGCGGCGATCCGGTGCGGGATGTCGAGATCATTCTCGGTGAATTAGGGCGGTACAGCGCCGAACTGGCCGAACGCGAGCGTTGGCTGGTGTTGAACAAGCTGGATTTGCTGCCTGAAGAGGAACGGGAAGGACGCATGGCGAAAATCGTCGCTGCCCTGCATTGGATGGGACCGGCGTTTGGCGTTTCCGCAGTGAGTGGGGAGGGTACCGATGCGCTGATTCAGGCGGTCATGATGCGGTTGGAAGAGACTGAAGGCTAAAAATTTGCCTATGTTCAATAAAACACGCGAGCAACTGGGCGCAGCCCATCGCTGGGTGGTCAAAATCGGCAGTGCGATGATCACGAACGAAGGGCATGGGCTGGACAATTTTTCCATCGACGCCTGGGTCGCGCAGATGGCGGAATTGCATCGGTCTGGCCGGGAATTGTTGCTGGTTACCTCCGGCGCGGTGGCCGAGGGCATGCAGCGACTGGGTTGGCCCAAGCGTCCTGTCAGTCTGGCGGATTTGCAGGCGGCGGCGGCAGTCGGGCAAATGGGCCTGGTGCAAGCCTGGGAATCGGCCTTTCAACGTCATGGCATTCGCACCGCGCAAATCCTGCTAACCCATGAAGACGCCTCTGACCGGCAACGCTATTTGAATGTTCGCAATACCTTGCGCACCCTGCTGCGTTTACGGGTGGTGCCGGTTATCAACGAAAACGATACCGTGGCCTTCGAGGAAATCCGCTTTGGCGACAATGACACGCTGGGCGCATTAGTGGCGAATCTGGTGGAAGCCGAGTTGTATGTGATTCTGACCGATCAACAGGGGCTGTATGACAAGAACCCGCGCCAATTTCCCGATGCCCGGCTGATCAGTGAGGGCCGGGCGGGTGACCTGGCTTTAGAAAACATGGCGCGGGGTGGTGCGGGTAGTTTAGGCAGCGGTGGCATGTTAACTAAATTGAATGCGGCGACTAAAGCCGCTCGCTCCGGGGCATTTACCTTGCTGGCCTGGGGCCGGGAAGCGAATGTGCTGCGCCGAGTGGCGGCTGGCGAAGCGCTGGGAACCTTGTTGCGGCCCAGCCAGAGTCCGGTCGCGGCGCGCAAGCAGTGGCTAGCGGTGCAACTACAAGTCCGGGGCCGTTTGCATCTGGATGCCGGAGCAGTGCGCGCGCTCCGCTCCGCCGGTAAGAGTCTGTTGCCTGTCGGTGTTACCGCGATTGAAGGCCACTTTGAGCGCGGCGATCTAGTGGCCTGTCTGGATCCGAACGGCGTTGAAGTGGCGCGTGGCTTGGTGAATTGCGATACGGAGCGGGCGCTGCTGTTGATCGGCAAGACGACCCGCCGGATTGAGGAACTGCTGGGTGCACTCGACGATCCGGAATTGATTCACCGGGATAATCTGGTGGTAGTGTGAAACGCGCTAAGGTCATGTCTCCGACGATGAAACGTCTTTAGTATTCGTTGCTGATTCGGCAACCTTGGCGAGCGGCTTTTTCCCAGTACTGGCTTCCGATTCTGCCGCTCGGGTCAATTCCTGAATATTTTGATTGAGTTGCTCTACTTGCTGGAACAACTGTTGAATATCTTCCTGGGTAGGCACTCCCAACTGGCTCAGGGCGCGGGCGGTCCGGGCTTGGAACACTTCTTCCAGCTTGCTCCAGCTTCCTGCGACCTTGCCGCGAATCGCCGCGGCGTTTTCCTGAGCTGCTTCAACACCTTCCTGCAATGGCACCGTTTTCTCCTGGACGGCCTTTTTTGTCCGGGCATTTATCGTTTGGCCTTGCTGAACGAGCGTATCGAAAACCTTGCCGCCTTCGTTTTGCGCCCTAGCGAATGCTCCCAATCCCGCCAGCCAGATTTGACGGGTGAAGTCCTGGATATTGCGAGTGTATTGATTTTCTTCGGGTAAATCAGTTTTCATTATGCACTGTCCTCTGTACTCGTTCTCAGAGTCGGACATTAGCAGACGAGGTTAGAGCTTGCATTCTAAACTAATGAGCGCAGGACTGCATTGAGTGACGACGCTCAAATCCCCCTAACCGTCACAATGTGCGGAATTACACAGACTCAAAAACCAAAAGGGCCTGCGTTTCTGCAAGCCCTTGATTCATCTGGCTCCCCAGCGCGGACTCGAACCACGGACCCGGTGATTAACAGTCACCTGCTCTACCGACTGAGCTACTGGGGAATAAAGAAACGAGGATTTTATTGATCCCCAGTCATGCTGTCAATCCCCGATCAACCGGCGATCATCCGGCCAATGCGCTCCAGGGCCTTGGTCAGATTATCCATGCTGGTGGCGAACGACAGCCGCGCGCACCCTTCCGCGCCAAACGCTGAACCCGGCACCACCGCTACGCCCACATCGCTCAGCAAGCATTCGGCGAAGGCAATATCATTGGGTAGGTCCATGCGCTCGATTACCTTCTGGAAGCTGGGGAAGGAATAGAACGTCCCGTCCGCCGGCGCCACCTCCACCCCATCCATCGCTTTCAGGGCGGCATAGAGATAGTCATGACGCTCTTTGAACGCCTTGACCATCATGGTTACGCAGGACTGATCGCCATTCAGCCCGGCTTCCGCTGCAACTTGGGAGATCGAGGTTGGATTGGACGTGCTCTGCGACTGAATGTTGGTCATGGCATTGATCAAATCCTTTGGCCCGCCACAGTAGCCGATGCGCCAACCGGTCATCGAATACACTTTGGACACGCCATTCAGCACAATCGTCCGGTCATACAAATCCGGACAAACATTTACGATGTTATGGAATTTTTCCCCGGCCCACAGGATATGTTCGTAGATGTCATCCGTGGCAATATATACTTGCGGATGGCGACGCAATACTTCGCCCAGCGCGGTCAATTCCGCCGCGCTATAGGCAATGCCGGTCGGATTGGAAGGGCTGTTAATGACCAGCAGCCGAGTGCGGGGGGTAATCGCGGCTTCCAGTTGCGCTGCAGTGATCTTGAAATTCTGCTCGACGCCAGCGTTGACAATGACCGGCGTCCCATCGGCCAACAGCACCATGTCGGGATACGACACCCAATACGGCGCCGGGATAATTACTTCATCTCCGGTGTTCAGCAGCGCCTGGGCCAGGTTATAAAAGCTTTGTTTGCCGCCACAGGACACCAGAATCTGCTTGGGTTCATAGGTCAAACCATTGTCGCGCTCGAATTTCGCGATAATGGCTTTTTTCAAGCCGACCGTACCGTCCACCGGCGTGTATTTGGTGAAACCGGCGTGAATCGCCTTAATGGCGGCTTCCTTAATAAAGTCCGGAGTATCGAAATCTGGCTCGCCCGCACCGAGGCCGATGACATCCTTGCCCTCAGCTTTCAAGGCATTGGCTTTGGCGGTGACCGCCAAAGTGGGGGAGGGCTTAATGCGCTGTACACGTTCGGAAAGCGGGGTGCTCACGGCAAACTCCTGAATGATGGTTGAGAAGGGAAGGACGAGTTGAACACGCGGACTCAACACGATGTCGGATGATACTGGAATTTCCGCTTGGCCAAAATCCCATGCAAAACGCTAAACCCTTTACCCTCCAAGCCGCCTTTCAACCCGCCGGCGATCAACCGGAGGCTATTTGCAACCTGGTCACTGGCCTGAATGATGGTTTGGCGCACCAGACCCTGCTCGGCGTTACCGGCAGCGGTAAAACTTTCGCGGTCGCCCATGTCATCGCCGCCGTGCAGCGTCCGGCGCTGGTGCTGGCGCCGAATAAAACCCTGGCGGCGCAATTGTACGGCGAAATGAAGGCGTTTTTCCCGGAGAATGCGGTCGAGTATTTCGTTTCCTATTACGACTATTACCAGCCGGAGGCTTACGTCCCCTCCTCCGATACCTATATCGAAAAAGACGCCTCGATCAACGAACACATTGAACAGATGCGGCTCTCGGCCACCAAGGCGATTCTGGAGCGCCCGGACACCATCGTTGTCGCCACCGTATCGGCCATTTACGGTTTAGGCGATCCCGAGTGGTACATGAAAATGCTGCTGCATCTGGTGCGCGGCGAAAAAATCGACCAGCGCGCCATTCTGCGCCGGCTGGCGGACTTGCAGTACACGCGCAATGATCTGGAATTGGTGCGGGGAACCTTTCGGGTGCGCGGCGATGTGATCGACATTCATCCCGCCGAGTCCGATCAGGAAGCTTTGCGCGTGGAACTGTTCGACGACGAAATTGAAACTCTCACCCTGTTCGATCCCCTGACGGGTCATACCCTGCGCAAAACGCCGCGCTACACCGTTTATCCCAAAACTCACTACGTCACGCCCCGCGAACAACTTTTACAAGCTTTGGAAGGCATCAAGGTCGAACTCCAGGAGCGACTGACCGAACTCCACGCCGCCGGCAAGCTGTTGGAGGCGCAACGTCTGGAGCAACGGGTCCGGTTCGACCTGGAGATGATTCAGGAACTGGGTTATTGCAGCGGCATCGAGAACTATTCCCGCTATCTGTCCGGGCGTGAGGCTGGCGAACCACCGCCAACCCTGTTCGACTATCTCCCGCCGGAAGCTCTGATTTTCATCGACGAAAGCCATGTCACCGTACCGCAACTGGGCGCGATGTACCGGGGCGACCGCTCCCGCAAGGAAACCCTGGTGGCCTACGGTTTCCGCCTGCCCTCGGCGTTGGATAACCGGCCATTGCGCTTCGAGGAATTTGAACGGCTGAGCGGCCAGACCATTTTTATTTCCGCAACCCCCGGTGCATATGAGCGGGAACATTCCGGGGACGCGATTGTGGAGCAGGTGGTGCGACCGACTGGTTTAGTAGACCCCGAGGTGGAAGTCCGCCCGGCGCTGCATCAGGTCGATGATTTACTAAGCGAAATCCGCGAGCGGGTCAATCACCAGGAGCGGGTGCTGGTGACGACGCTGACCAAGCGCATGGCCGAGGATTTGACCGGCTACCTGGCGGAAAACGGGGTCAAGGTGCGTTATCTGCACGCGGATATTGACACTGTGGAGCGGGTCGAAATCATCCGCGACCTGCGCCTGGGGCAGTTCGATGTGCTGGTCGGCATCAATTTGCTGCGGGAAGGGCTGGATTTACCCGAAGTGTCGCTGGTCGCCATTCTCGACGCCGACAAAGAGGGTTTTTTACGTTCAGACCGGTCGCTGATTCAGACCATTGGCCGCGCCGCCCGCCATCTGCGCGGCAAAGCGATTCTGTATGCCGATCAAATCACCGGTTCGATGCGCCGGGCGCTGGAGGAAACCGAACGGCGGCGCGCGAAACAGCGCGCGTATAACGAAGTCCACGGCATCACCCCGCGCGGCATCCAGAAGGCAATTGCTGATATTCTGGAAGGCGCTTATCCCGGCGCACCGGTTCCCGCCGAACAGTGGGTCGGGGTTGCCGAGAAAACCCCCGCCTACGCTCGCACCTCCCCGGCAGCGTTGGCGAAAAAGATCAAGCAGCTGGAACAGGCCATGTACCGCCATGCCCGCGATCTGGAATTCGAGGAAGCGGCGAAATTGCGGGATGAAATTCAGCGGATTCGTGATCTTGCGCTTTTTTAACCGGAAAATGCGCTGCTGGCTTGCCCATCGATGGAAAATCCTTATAATTACCCGCTTCCCTCCCGTGCCGGGGTGGCGGAATGGTAGACGCAGTGGACTCAAAATCCACCGGGGGCAACCTCGTGAGAGTTCGAGTCTCTCTCCCGGCACCAAGCGCTTAGCGCACATTCTCACCAATCAACGGCATGTTCCTCTCGCTACGGACAGCGCTCATCCCGTTCTGCCTCAAATGGCGATAAGCAAACCATTTGACCTGCTCGCAATCATGCCTCGTGTTCCAGCGCCTGCGCCAGATCGGCAATCAAATCCTCCACATCCTCAATGCCCACTGACAGCCGCACCAGTCCGTCGTCGATGCCCAGTTCCCGGCGCACTTCCGGCGGCACTGAGGCATGAGTCATAATGGCCGGATGCTCAATTAAACTCTCCACGCCGCCCAGGCTTTCCGCCAGCGTGAACACCTGGCAACCGGTCAGGAATCGGGTGACTTCAGCGAGACTGCCGCGCACCACCGCACTGACCATGCCACCGAAACCGCACATTTGTCGCCACGCCAGTTCATGCTGGGGATGGCTCGGCAGACCGGGATAAATGACTCGTTCAATCTTCGGGTGTCGCTCCAGCCATTCCGCCAATTGTCGGGCATTCGCGCTATGTCGCTCCATGCGCAGCGCCAGGGTTTTCAGTCCGCGCAAGGCCAGGAAACTGTCGAAAGGACTGGCCACCGCGCCCAGGGCGTTTTGCAGATAACCCAGGCGCTCGGCCAACGCCTGACCTCGGCACACCGCCACACCGCCGATCATGTCGGAATGGCCGTTTAGATATTTGGTCGCGGAATGCACCACAATGTTAAAACCTAGCTCCAGCGGGCGCTGCGCCCAGGGGGTAGCGAAAGTGTTATCCGCCACGGCCAAAATTCCGTGCTCACGGGCCACATTGGCGATCATGGCCAAATCGACCAGCCGCAACAACGGGTTGCTCGGCGTTTCGATCCAGATCATGCGGGTTCGCGGGGTCAACACCGCTTCCAAAGTTGCCCGGTCGCGCAAATCAGAGTAGGAAAAATCCAATCCGGCGCTGCGCCGTCGCACCTGCTCAAACAACCGTCGGGTGCCGCCGTACAGGTCATCCAGG
Organism: Gammaproteobacteria bacterium; assembly: GCA_024235095.1. NCBI lineage: Bacteria > Pseudomonadati > Pseudomonadota > Gammaproteobacteria > Gammaproteobacteria bacterium. The sequence goes on along the minus strand of JACKNC010000001.1, from coordinate 1,812,588 downwards.
GCCACAATATGATCGCCGCTATCCAGTAGTTCCAGCACTGTGGAGCTGGCCGCCAGCCCGGAAGCGAAAGCAAAACCGGCGTCACCGCCTTCCAGATCGGCCAGGCAGCGCTCATAAGCAAAGCGGGTCGGGTTCTGGCTGCGCGAGTATTCGAAACCTTGATGGACGCCTGGACTGGATTGGACATAGGTTGAAGTAGCGTAGATGGGCGTCACGATCGCGCCGGTGCTCGGATCGGGCCATTGACCAGCGTGAATGGCGCGGGTAGCGAAGCCAAGAGGTTGGGAGGAATCGGGCACGGCAGCCATCTTCTGTACGGTGGTGGAATGAGGTCATTTCATCGAGTGCGTAATCATTGTACAGTGGCGGGCAATTAACACCAGATGTCTGTGAACCCCCTCCAGAGTTCGGGCATATTATTTGCCCGCTAGAGGGAGGATCGGATGGGGTTATGAATGAATTCATTTCAATAACTTTGACCAGGAGATTGCCATCGTGTATTTATGTATCTGCAAGTCGGTCTCTGACCGGCAAATTCGTGAAGCGGTCGAACTGGGAGCCCGGACGATCGGTGATTTGAACATTCGTCTGGGAATCAGCGCCGACTGCGGTAAATGCACTGACAGCGTCCAGGAATTTCTCGATGCGTGTCTAGCCGCTCCATCACCAACAGGCATAACCGAGGTTATGCCGCCTGTCGCTACGGAAACTCCTCCACCGCGCAAACCCGTTGAGCCTGCTCCCGAGCGGCCCTGGTTCGCGGTTGATCTGTAATCTCCAGGGAGAATATTGCTCAATGAAAGGCGACGCCAAAGTCATCGAGTACCTGAACCAGGCGCTCAAGAACGAATTGACCTCGATCAACCAATATTTTCTCCACGCCCGTATGCTTGATAGTTGGGGCTTCGCCAAGCTCGGCAAACATGAGTATGACGAATCGATTGACGAAATGAAGCATGCCGACCGGTTGGTGAAGCGCATTCTGGATCTGGAGGGACTGCCCAATCTACAAGACTTTGGCAAGCTTTATATTGGTGAGAACGTTGAGGAAATTTTCCGTGGCGATCTGAAACTCGAACATCAGGCGCATCCGTTGTATCGGGAAGCGATAGGTTACTGCGAAAGTTGCAGCGACTACGTCACCCGCGACCTGCTGGCCGCCATCCTTGCCAGCGAGGAAGTGCATATTCAGTGGCTCGAAATGCAGCTAGGATTGATAGGACACTTGGGCTTGCCCAGTTACCTGCAAGCGCAACTTTAACCTTACCTCTGAACCAACAAGGTTCCCGTCCGTCCGGGAACCGTTCTTTCCGTCACCGCATGATGCGGCAAGGCATCCAGGTTTATCTCCCCCGCCAGGGTTCGCAATGCCCCAAGGCAATAGCTCTGCTTTCGCCAGCCGGTCAGCAAGCGATCGAGAATCGGTAGGAACTTCATGCCTTCCAGTTCAGCATGCAGGGTAAAAACGTGGCCGGTATTGGGCTTTGTCTGCGTCATTGCCAACAAGCGATCAGCCACATGATCCGGAGTGATTCCATCGACGCCAATCAGTTCATCCAATGTCGGCAAGGTGGTGGGGAACTGAGGACAGGCGATAGTTGCGCCGTCCACCACCGGTAAAAACGGGTGCGCGCCTCGACTGTCGGAACACCAGGCAAAGCCCAATTCCCCGGTCAGCCGTAACGCATGATCATTCATTTGCCAGCCCGCCGCGCCATGCACGGTCGCCGCCGCGCCAAAGATTTCCCGATAGCGGTCAACCGCCTTGTTCATCTGTTCCATCGTCCATTCCCGGTCAGCTTGAGCGACGTGATCCTGCCAGAGCACATGATCCCAGCAATGGATGCCGGTCTCAAAACCTGCGTCACGGACCGAACGCATCACGTCTCCTGCCCGCCGTCCGATATCCGGCCCCGGCAACAACGTCCCATACAGCAGCGTTTTCAACCCATAGTGTTCGAGCACCGAGGTGCGTTGCACCTTGCCAAGAAACCCTCGACGGAACACCCGGCGGATCGCCCAACCGGTATGATCGGGGCCGAGACTGAATAGAAAGGTTGCGTCGGTCCGGTGGCGCTGAAACAGCTCGACCAGGCGAGGGACGCCCTCCAGCGTTCCGCGCAGGGTATCGACATCGACTTTAAGCGCCAGCAGGGACGTGATCATCGCTTAGTCCACCAGATCGCCCGCATCCATGATATGGGTCCGATACGCTTCGAAAATCTTCCGTAGCGCCTCGTCCATCGTCACGGTCGGCTGCCAATCCAGATCGGTGCAGGTATTGGCAATTTTCGGCACCCGCTGCTGTACGTCCTGATAACCTTGGCCATAGTAGTCATGCGCCGTAGTTTCCACGAGCCGCACCTTAGCTGCGTTGTCACGATATTCTGGGTATTCCGCCGCCAACTCCAGCATTCGCATCGCCAGTTCACGCACTGACAGATTGTTGTGCGGGTTGCCAATATTGTAAATCTGGCCGCTGGCCACGCCGTTCGGATTGGCGATAATCTTCATTAGCGCATCGATGCCGTCATCGATGTAAGTGAACGATCGCCGCTGAGCGCCGCCATCGACCAATTTGATGGACTCGCCACGGGCGATTTGCCCCAGGAACTGGGTGATGACCCGGGAACTCCCTTCTTTCGGCGTGTTAATGGAATCGAGACCCGACCCGACCCAGTTGAAAGGGCGGAACAGAGTGAAATCCAGTCCCTGCTCCATGCCGTAGGCCCAGATCACCCGATCCATCATCTGCTTGGCGCAGGCGTAGATCCAGCGCGGTTTGTTAATCGGTCCATAGACCAGCGGCGATTGTTCAGGATCGAATTCCCCATCCGCGCACATGCCATACACTTCGGAAGTCGAGGGAAACACCAGGCGTTTTCGGTACTTGACACAGGATCGCACCACGGGCAGATTCGCCTCAAAGTCGAGTTCAAAGACCCGCAGCGGTTCGCGTACATAGGTTGCAGGCGTGGCGATGGCCACCAGAGGCAACGCCACGTCGCACTTCTTGATGTGGTACTCGATCCACTCGCGGTTGATGGTGATATCGCCCTCGAAGAAGTGAAAACGGGGATGGTCGATCAGGTCGCGAACCCGGTCATCCTGCATGTCCATGCCGTGAATCCGCCAGCCGGTCGTGGCCAGGATACGTTGGGATAGATGATGGCCAATGAAGCCGTTGACGCCAAGAATGAGGATGCTTTTCATTGAGTGTGGAGAATTTTGATCGTTGAAGAAACCTGACCTAATCGCCCAGTCGCCAGGGTCCTGGGCCAAGCCGGTCAGTCAGTTGCTCAGGGAACACCGGTTGACCGGAAATGTCTAATGTCAGAATTTGCAATGCTTCGCTGCCCGTGCAAGAGGCAATCAGTCGTCCGCTGATTTCCGCCAGAACAGACTGATGTCCTCTCGGCGGCGGAGAGTCGGGCTGGGGAGGCGAGCTTAGCACAACCCGCGTTCGCAAAATCCGCGCCGGCTGGCCCGCAACAGTGGTGAAAGCTCCCGGATAAGGCGGAGCGACCGCCCGAACCAGATTGTGAATCCGTATCGCGGGCCAGTTCCAGTCAATACGCCCGTCTTCCGGCTTGCGCCCAGGGAAGTAGCTACCTTGGCTGAGGTCCTGGGGAAGATGCGGGGCTGTACCATTGATCAGGGCAGGCAAGACGCGGTGCAAGGTCATTTCGGCAGCCACCGTGACTTTGTCAAACACTTCGCGGGCGGTGTCATCGGGCAGAATCGGCACGGCGGTCTGGGCGACAATATCACCGGCATCCGGCTTGGCGGTCATGTAGTGCAAGGTCGTGCCCGTTTCCGTTTCACCGTGCAGAACCGCCCAGTTGACCGGCGCTCGCCCCCGATATTTCGGCAGCAGCGAACCATGCAGGTTGAGCGCGCCGTGCCGTGCGATCGCCAGCAGTTCCGGAGACAACATGCGGCGATAATAGAACGAGAACAGGAAATCAGGCGCCAGATCATTAATGTGTTGCACGATCTCCGGGCAATTCGGGTCTTCGGGAGTGATTGCCGGGATGCCATAATCGGCGGCCACCGCCCCGACGCGGTCAAACCAGATCTGCTCGTTCGGGCTGTCCTCGTGGGTGAGAACCAGCGCCACATCGAAACCGCCAGCCAGCAGCGTCTTGAGGCAACGGACTCCAACATTGTGATAAGCAAAAACAACGGCGCGGGTCATGCGTTCGTTCCTTTATGATAATAGCGACTGCATTTTTCAGAATTTGCCCCATCCAAGGAAATCCATCATGTCCCAAGCGCAGGTCATTCAGGAAATCAACGACTATCTTAACCGCTATGTGCCTCTGTTTCAGGCGATGCAGGCGCGACTGGATCGTTGCGACAATACCGGGTTAAGTATCGTCGCGCCACTGGAACCCAATATCAACGATAAAGGCATTGCTTTTGGCGGTTCGATGGCGGCGCTGGCCGCGTTGACCGGCTGGGCGTTGACCCGGATCACCTTGAATGAATACGGCGAGGCCTCAGAAATCGTCATCACCGACAGCACCCAGAAATTTCTGCGTCCGGTGCGCGGCGCGATTATCACAGAGTGCTCGCGACCGGATGCACAGGCGGTCGACCGGTTCATCCAAAGCTACCGTCAGCGCGGCAAGGCGCGCTGGACTGTAGAGGTCGTCGTCCGCGCCGATGGCGAACCCGCAATGACTTTTACTGGACAATATGGCATTTTTCGCTCACCCACCCCCACTACCGCAGAATGAGATGTTCCTATGTCGAGCCAATGCTTGAAACCCGCCCACTGGTTGCTTCTCGGATGGCTGTTCGCCGGCGCCGCCCAGGCGACAGTCTATCCTCTGCCACCGCCGGATACGGATGTGATCGGCCAGGTTAAAGTCGTTTACGCAACCAAGACCGATACTCTGATCGACATCGCCCGCCGGCACAGCCTGGGCTATGATGAAATCGTTCACGCCAATCCTGGCGTAGACCGCTGGGCGCCCGGCGAGGAAACGCCTATTGTATTGCCAACTCGTTACATCCTGCCGGATACCCCGCGTGAAGGGATCATTCTCAATATCGCCGAGTTGCGCTTGTATTACTATCCCAGCGCCAAAGAGGGTGAACAGCGGGTAGTTTATACCTATCCCGTCAGCATTGGCCGCATGGACTGGAAAACTCCGCTGGGCGTCACCCGCGTGACCGGCAAGGAAACTGACCCGGCCTGGCGACCCCCTGCTTCGATCAAGGCGGAGCATGCTGCGCAAGGCGACATCCTGCCCGATGTGGTTCCCGGTGGTCCGGACAATCCATTGGGCCGCTACGCCTTGCGTCTGGCGTTGCCCAGCTATCTGATTCATGGCACCAATCGCCCCTATGGGATCGGCATGCACGTCACCCACGGTTGTGTGCGGATGTACCCTGAAGATATTGAACGGTTGTTCGGCATGGTTCCGGTCGGGATACCGGTGCGCATTATTGACCAACCGGTTAAGGTGGGCCGGTTGAATGGCGCATGGTTCATGGAGGCCCATGAGCCGTTGGAAGAGGACAATATTCCGATCAAGGTCACTCTGGAGCAAGCCGAACAGGCCGTGATCGCCAAGACGGGTCCTGACATGCCTGGCGTGGATCAAGCGGCGCTGCAAGCCGCGATGGAGCAAGTCAGCGGTATTCCCGTTTCCATTGGCGCCCGGCCAGGATCAATGCCTTTCGGACCAGTAGCCAGTTCGGCCCCAGCTATACCCGCAATCAAAACGCCAATGGCATCGAAAGCTCTGCCGACTGAATTGACCGAACCGGATTCCTTGCCGGTTGAAAACTCTTCTGACATCCTGGTCTACGATGACGATCTTCAGCGCTACGATCATCCGTCGCCGGTTGAAGAAGCTAGACCCGCCTATCGGCCTGAATATGCTCCGCCTTATAACAATCATAACCAAGCGCCTGGATATGCGGCGCCGATCGCGCCACGTTCTCCCACCTATCCAGCGCCGGCTGAACCGCCGCTGATTGGCGCACCGCCTGCTTACCGGACCTATCCACTGCTTCCAGTGACGCCACCCTCCATTAATCCCGCTGTTCCGCCACCACCGGTTCGGCCCTCGAACAGCCGCACCGTCCCCATCACGCCGTCAGAAACCTCAACAACCATCAATCGCCTGTAGATCAGGCAATAAAAAACCCCACGATTCATGGTCGTGGGGTTTTTGCGACCTTTGTCAGGCGTTCGGTTTACTTATACATCGAACGCTTGAACATACGATTGATTTTTTCCTCAGTCGACATGCTCATGGACTTCGCTTCCATGGCAATGGACTTGGAATCGTTGGCGGTGTCCATGGCATTGCGCGCCATCGACTTGGCTTCATTGGCATCCTGTTGCACCACTTTCAAATCGCTGGTGCTGGCGCAACCGACACTCAGGCCAGCAATCAGGGCCAACGTAGAACTTTTGGTCAGGGTATTCATGGACATCTTCAACTCCTTGGCATCACTGCAAACAAAGTAACGGACTGGATCATTACACTGTTGTTTCAGCGCAACTCAATGATTGCCGATACACAACAAATGACATTATATAACGGAATTTCAATTTGCGAATAGTAGCAAGAATGATACCACTAACGGATTTCAACCCGCATTCCGATTTTCACCCACGGTCTAAGCGCATCAATTTGCGCATTGTTTAGCGCCACACAACCGCTAGTCCAATCGATGCCGGCTTCATGCACCTGAGGGTTGCCGGCGCCAACGCCATGAATGCCAATGTGCCCACCCAGTGGCGTGTTTTGGGGGGGGGTATGGCCAGTGATCCAGGCAGATCGAATACGCTCATAGGTTGAGTGGTCGATCCGATGTTCACGCAGCGCCCGTTCGGCATAGTCAGTATTGGGATAGTCGAGGCCAATGAATTTTTTGAACCGGCTATGATCATTGACCCAGCCGACCCGGAATACGCCCAGCGGCGTCTTATTGTCCCCACGCTGGTATTTAAGTCCAGCTCCGCTGCTACCCACGGCAATCGACTGGAAGACTTCAAGCGGGTGATTGTATTGCATCACCATCAGTTTGTCCGCTTTGGTGTCTATCAACAGCCAGGGTTCGCGCAGCGCTGGATCAGAAATTGTAGTTAGTGCGGGGGGAGACTGCTTCTTTTCCTGGACGGTGTTTGGAACACATCCGCTGCTCAACCCGAGCATGACCCCGACAAGCACAACTCGTTTGCCTAACTTCCACATACCAACCTTCGCCTCCCAAGCAAGATTTCATCAGAGACAAATTTATAAGATAGGCGAAGCAGCGATGCAATATGGGCCAATCGTTTTCGGTAGTATTAAACAACCGGCTCTAGGACCACTTGGCTTAATAGGGAATTACCGATAAAACAATTTTCCTTGGCTTTGCGATGCAAATCCATCAGCGCTTCGGTGCTTGGAACCGTATCGCTACTAAAAACCACTCGAGGCCGCAGGGTCAAACGGCTCATCATGGTCCGGCCTTTCTCATTCTTGCCCAGCTCGGCTGTCGGTTGATCCTCGTAACTGTCCACCACCAGTTTCTTGAGCGCTGCAATAGCCAGAAAGGTCAGCATGTGGCAACTCGACAGTGATGCCAGCAGGGCCTCTTCAGGATTACTCATCTCGGGATTGCCGGAATACTCCGGCGCGGCCGATCCGTTTACGGTCTGTCCACCAGCGAGACGCCAAGTGTGACTGCGATCAAAGGTCTTATAGTCGAAATCCGGCGTTGTGCGTTGCCAGTTGAGGCGAATGGAAAAATTGGACATCTCATTATCTCCTCCAAGTTGTAGGGCGAGTTCGAAAAACATACTGATTTGGAATGATTTTTTAAGATGAAATCAAAATAAAGCTGAACCACCCTATAGCCGGATGTTCAAAAATACAACCACAAGATCATCCCCAGCGACACGCAGCCCACCACCCCATTCAATGGCAACCCCACGCGCAGATAATCGCTGAACCGGTACCCGCCCGGCCCATACACCATCAGATTCGTTTGATAACCGATCGGCGTGGAAAACTCTGCCGAAGCCGCCATCATGATCGCCATCGCGAACGGGATGATGCTGGTATCCAAACTGGCTGTGGCCGCCTGAGCAATGGGAAACATCAGCAAAGCCGCCGCATTATTATTGATCACCGCCGTAAACATCACCGTCGCCAGATAAATCATCACCAGATTCAACACCGGTGAATCGCCCGCCAGATTCACCATCGCTGTAGCAATATTCAGCGCCAGTTCCGTACTCTGCAATGCCCCGCCAATGCCAAACGCCGCGGCGATCACCAGTAACACCGACCAGTCGATACTCTGCCGGGCGCCAATAATGCTGACGCAACGGGTGAGGAGCATTAATGTTGCGGCGCTCAGCGCCGCCTCGAACATGTCCAATAACCCCACGCCAGCCAGCAACACCATCGCCCCCAGAATACTCAGCGCCAGCAACGCCCGTTCATGACGCAGCGGCGTCGAATCTGGCACCGGGCTGACCAGGAAAAAATCCTGATTATTACGATGGACTTCCAGAAAACCGATACCCGCTTCCACCAACAGAATATCGCCGGGCCGCAGCACGATATCGCCAATCTTACCGCGCAATCGCGCGCCGTTACGCGCAACGGCGATGACCACCGCCTTGTAGCGATTGCGAAACCGCCCATCGCGAATGCTATGCCCGACCAGGGGACAGGTATTGGACACCACCGCTTCGACCAACAAGCGGTTGCTGCGCCGCTCAGCCAGTTTAAAGACCTGACTAGCCGCCGGAGTTAACCCGCGAATGCGCTGTAAATCTACGACCGAATCGACGACCCCGACAAACACCAGACGGTCACCGCCCCGCAAGGTTTCCCGGGGCGATACCGCCGGCAACACCGCGCCATCCCGGTCAATTTCCATCAGGTAGCAACCCGGCAAGTGACGCAAGCCAGCGGATTCAATGGTTTTACTGACCAAGGGGCCATTCGGCTCAACCAACATCTCCAGGGTATAGCGGCGCGGATCGTCGTTGGGCGATACCGGCGGCTGTCGGCTGGGCAGCAACCAGCGACTGGTCAGGATCAGGAATGCCAGACCAGCGATCGCCACCGGCAGGCCGATGGCGGTAATGTCGAACATTCGCAAATTAATGGCGGCCCTGTCGATCAGCAGGCCATTGACCACCAGATTGGTGCTGGTGCCGATCAGCGTACAGGTGCCGCCCAGGATCGCAGCATAGCTGAGCGGCAGCATCAACTTGGAAACCGGCAATTGATATTTGCGCGCCCATTCGCTGACCGCTGGAATCAGCATACCGACCACCGGCGTGTTGTTCAGGAACGCGCTGAGCACGGTCACCGGTAACATCAGGCGCAATTGCGCACGGGACAAGGACTCGGGTCGACCCAGCACCCGTTGCACCAGCCACTGCACCCCGCCGGTTTCCCGCAACCCCGCGACCACCACGTAGAGCGCCCCAACAGTAATTACGCCCTGATTCGCCAAGCCTTCAAAAGCCTGGGGCGCCGGGACGATGCCCACCAGGACCAACAAAATCAGTCCGCCCAGGAACACCATGTCCGGCGCCGCCCGAGTCGTCGCCAGTATACCCATCAGCGTCACGATCAAACCGCCGGTAAACCAAGCCTCCCATCCCATAGAGATTGCTGTCCGTTGCTCAAGCGCCGCGCAGAATGCGCCGCTCGCTTAAATAACCCATCAGCCGCTCCAGACAGGTTTCTACCGAATCCTGCTCGGTATCCAGCACCAGATCAGGGCGTTCCGGCGGCTCATAAGGCGAGTCGATGCCAGTAAAATCACGGATCACCCCAGCGCGTGCTTTGGCGTACAAGCCCTTGGGATCGCGGCGCTCGCACGCTTCCAGCGAAGCATGGACATGCACCTCGATGAACTCACCCTCCGGCACCAGCGCCCGCACCAATGCCCGGTCGGCGCGAAACGGCGAAATAAAAGCGGTCACTACAATCAACCCGGCGTCGGCGAACAACGACGCCACCTCGCCAATCCGGCGAATGTTCTCGATGCGGTCGTCCTTGGAGAAACCCAGGTCGCGATTCAGACCGTGGCGAACATTGTCGCCATCCAGCAGATAGCTGTGGTACCCACGTTGTAACAAGCGTTGCTCCAGACCATTCGCCAGGGTGGACTTGCCGGAGCCGGATAAACCCGTTAGCCAGATCACGCAGGCCCGTTGCGCCTTCTGATTCGCCCGCTGCGCTTTGGTGATCTTATGTTCGTGCCAGACGACATTGCGCGACTTGTCCACCAATGGCCGGATAACGGGACGCACGATCATGCCGGCCCCGACCGTTGCATTGCTGACCCGATCAATAACGATGAAACCACCTGTGCCGGGAATTTCTTCGTAGGCATCGAACGGCGCTGGCTGATTCAGACTGAAGCGGCAATGGCCGATCTCGTTCAACCCCAGCTCCTCAGCCCGCTGATGCTCCAGGGTATTCACATCAATCCGGTGGTGCAGGACCTCCGGCATGGCCGACAGCATTCGGGTTCCCAACTTCAGATCATACTGGCGACCGGGCAGCAACGGCGCATCGGCCATCCACACCACCCGCGCGTCAAACGCCTCGGCCACTGCCGGCAAGCGGTCGGGATGAACCAGCAAATCGCCCCGGCTGACGTCGATTTCATCGGTCAAGGTCAAAGTCACCGCCTGGCCGGCGAAGGCTTCCGACAGATTTCCCTCGGCGGTGACAATTGTGGCTACCCGAGACCGCCGGCCTGAGGGCAGGGCAACAATTTCTTCGCCAGGATGAACCATGCCAGCGGCGATGGTTCCGCAGAACCCCCGGAAGTCCAGGTGCGGGCGATTTACATACTGCACGGGAAAGCGGAAATCGCGTAAATTCCGGTCGGATGAGACCTCTGCTGTTTCCAGCAGATCCAACAGGGTCGGCCCCGTATACCAGGACATGGCGGTGGAGGGCTGAGCGACGTTATCGCCGCGCAGCGCCGACACGGGGACGCAACGCACATCGCGCACCCCAAGCTTGTCTACGAAGTCTTGGTACTCTTCGCTAATCCGAGTGAACACGGCTTGGTCGAAGCCGACCAGATCCATCTTGTTCACCGCCAGCAATAAATGGCGAATACCGAGCGAGGAAACGATAAAACTGTGGCGGCGCGTCTGGACTTGTACGCCCTTGCGGGCGTCGACCAGCAAAATGGCTAACTGCGCAGTGGAAGCGCCGGTTGCCATGTTCCGGGTGTACTGCTCATGGCCCGGGGTGTCGGCAATGATGAATTTGCGTTTTTCGGTGGAGAAGTAGCGATAGGCTACGTCGATCGTGATGCCCTGCTCGCGCTCGGCCTGCAATCCATCCACCAGGAGCGCCAGATCGAGTTCCTCGCCGGTCGTTCCATATTTCGTGGTGTCGCGGCGCACCGCGGCAAGCTGATCCTCATAGATCAATTGCGTGTCGTACAACAACCGGCCGATCAAGGTGCTCTTACCGTCATCGACGCTGCCACAGGTAATAAAGCGCAGCAAATCCTTGCGCTCGTGGGTTTCCAGGTAAGCCTGGATATCGGATTCGATCAGGGGGGAAGCGTGGGACATGTTAGAAATACCCCTGCCGCTTTTTCTCTTCCATGGAACTGGCGGCGTCGTGATCAATTAGCCGGCCCTGGCGTTCCGAGTGGCGGGTGAGCAGCATTTCCTGGATGATCTCCGGCAAAGTCGTTGCATGGGAACGAATAGCGCCCGTCAGCGGATAGCAACCGAGGGTGCGAAACCGGACCCATTCCTTCCGAGGCGTTTCCCCTGGCTCCAGGGGCATCCGTTCATCATCGACCATGATCAGCGTTCCATCCCGCTCGACGACTGGACGTTCCGCGGCAAAATACAAAGGTACGATGGGAATATTTTCCAAATGAATGTATTGCCAGATATCCAGCTCGGTCCAGTTGGACAGAGGGAAGACCCGGATACTCTCGCCCTTGCGCACTCGACCGTTATAAAGATTCCACAATTCCGGACGCTGGTTCTTGGGGTCCCAGCGGTGGTTGCGATCACGGAACGAGTAGACCCGCTCCTTGGCCCGCGAGCGTTCTTCATCGCGCCGTGCGCCGCCAAACGCAGCGTCGAAACCGTGTCGCTCCAGCGCCTGCTTAAGCGACTGGGTTTTCATGATATCCGTGTGGACTTGCGAGCCGTGGCTGAAAGGGTTGATGCCCTGGTTTAATCCGTCCTGATTAATGTGAACGATCAGTTCCAGCCCCAGGCGCTTGGCCTGTTCGTCGCGAAAGCGAATCATTTCTTTGAACTTCCAGGTCGTGTCGACATGCAACAACGGAAACGGCGGCTTGCCTGGATGGAAGGCTTTCAAGGCCAGGCGCAACATCACCGAAGAATCCTTGCCAATCGAGTAGAGCATCACCGGTTTTTCAAATTCCGCAGCGACTTCACGGATAATGTGGATGCTCTCGGCTTCGAGTTGCTTGAGATGAGTCAGTTTATAGGGGTCCATGGGGTCCGTAGGGCTGGAATGCGAAAGCGGTTAGCGCGCCGCCTGGTTTTACCGGAAACCGGCGGAGCAAACAGGAAAGCGATTGTCGGGGTTTGACTGACTGGCGTCAATATAGCCCAAAATCAATCATCCAACATGGTAACTGACGATTATGGAATTAGCCGCTATCATTGCAGTTATTCATGAGTGGAAATTGTGAACTTGGAGTGTGGATTGATGGCGTTGGGACCGGTGATGCTGGGACTGGAAGGCTTGGCGCTGACCGCCGAGGAACGTGAGTTATTAAAACACCCTTTGGTTGGCGGGGTCATTCTGTTTGCCCGCAATTACGAGTCGCCAGAGCAGGTTGCGGCGTTGACCGACACCATTCACGCCTTACGGCAACCACGCCTGCTGGTTGCCGTGGATCATGAAGGCGGCCGGGTTCAACGCTTTCGCGAAGGATTCACCCGCTTGCCAGCGGTGCGGCGATTGGGCGAGATCCATGATCAGGATCCACAGCGCGCCAAGCAACTGGCGCGCATTACCGGTTGGCTGATGGCTGCCGAATTACGGGCGGTAGGCGTCGACTTCAGCTTTGCGCCGGTGCTGGACCTGGATCATGGCGTGAGCGGCATCATTGGCGACCGGGCGTTTCATCACGATCCCGAAGTCGTCGCTGATCTGGCCCATGCCTATGTCAGCGGGATGCAGAAAGCCGGCATGGAAGCGGTGGGTAAGCATTTTCCAGGGCATGGCGGGATCGCCGCCGATTCGCATCTGGAGTTGCCCGTGGACCCGCGCCCTTATGTCGATCTGGCGACGGCTGACCTGCTGGCGTTTGAACGGATGATCCATTACGGTCTGGCGGCGCTGATGCCCGCCCATGTGCTTTATCCACAAGTGGATGACCGACCGGCTGGTTTCTCAGAGCGCTGGATCAAGGATATCCTGCGTCAGGAACTGGAGTTTCATGGAGTCGTCTTCAGCGACGATCTGGATATGGCGGGCGCTCAGGAAGCGGGCGCTCCGCCGGAGCGGGCGCGGGCCGCGTTGATGGCCGGTTGCGATATGGCGCTGGCCTGTAATGATCGCCGGGCCGCCGTAGCGATTCTCGATCATTTGGGTCTAAAGCCTGATCCGGTGAGTCAGGTGCGGTTGATCCGCCTGCATGGGCGTGGCCGTCCCAATCTCAAACGATTGCATTACAATCCTGTCTGGCAACGCGCCGTTCGCCTGGTTCAGGATTATGATGCGTCGCCCCTGCTGGAAATGGATATTTGATTTGAAGCAGGCTTAAACTGGCGTTTGCCATCTATCCTGCTTTTCGGAGTTCGCTATGTCCTCGACTATTACCCCTGAACAGGCGCTTGCCGTATTACGCGATGCAGAGCGGCTCTTTTCGCCCGAACAGGTGCAGTCCGCCCTGGATCGCTTGGCCACTCAAGTGACCGCCCGTCTGGAACAGCGCGATCCGCTGGTGTTGATGGTGATGAATGGCGCGTTCATTCCCACCGCGCAACTCCTGGCGCGCTTGCCATTTCCTTTGCAAGTCGGTTACGTGCATGCCACCCGCTATCGCAGCGGCACTCGGGGCGGCGAGATTGACTGGGTTGCCCAGCCACGTCCGGCTGTAGAGGGTCGGGTCGTATTGGTGGTCGACGATATTTTCGATGAAGGCGATACCCTCAAAGCCATCGTTGAAGAAGTGCGTCGGCAAGGCGCGATGGAGACCTATAGCGCGGTGCTGGTCAATAAGCAACATGATCGGAAGGTTGCAGGATTAACGGTCGACTTCATCGGTCTGGAAATCCCGGACCGCTACGTGTTCGGTTGTGGCATGGACTATAAAGAGTATTGGCGGCAACTGCCGGGGATCTACGCGATTCGTGATTGAGCGCATAATCGTTGCCTAACGAGGTATCACGCTATGACACCGACGATCGCTATTATCGGAGGCACTAGCCTCACAACTCTGGATACCCTGAAGATCACTCACCGGGAAACCTTGTCTACTCCCTATGGCGAACCTTCCAGTCCGTTGATTTACGGTGAACTCAGCGGACGGAAGGTGGTGTTTCTGTCCCGGCATGGCCAACACCATACTTTGCCGCCACACCGGATCAATTACCGGGCTAATCTCTGGGTTTTGCATCACATTGGCGTCAAACAGGTGCTCGCGACTGCGGCGGTTGGCGGCATTCGCGCCGACATGGAACCTGGCAGGCTGGCTTTTCCTGATCAAATCGTGGATTACACCTGGGGCCGGCATAGCACCTTCTTCGAAGATAATCTGAAGGAGGTCACTCATATCGACTTTACCGAGCCGTACTGCTCTGCACTCAGGGAAAAGCTGATTCAGACCGCCCGCAACCTGGGGATGACTGCTCATGAATCATGCGCTTATGGCGCAACTCAAGGGCCGCGCCTGGAGACGGCGGCGGAAATCCGCCGGATGGAGCGGGATGGCTGCGATATGGTCGGCATGACGGGAATGCCGGAAGCAGCGTTGGCCCGCGAGTTGGGTTTATCTTACGCCGCCTGCGCAGTGGTGGCCAACTGGGCGGCAGGCAAGTCATCCGGGCCAATCACCATGGCGGAAATCGAACGGAATCTGGCCAGCGGTATGGACCAGGTTAAACGGTTGCTGGCCCAGGTGATTCCGACGCTGGAAGCGGTCTGATCCGCCCTTTAATCAAGACCCTGGCGCTCTTGCGGCGGACCTCATGCGAGTTTGGTTGCGAACCCGGTCGGACAGGGACGAATCGAATCCATTTTGACGCCCAGCTTACGATTGAGAGAATCATGGCCACCCATCTTGATGCGCTGGTTGCATCCGACTATGTGATTTGCGCGACTCTGCGCAAGGTTCCGGACGTCTTCAACGCTGAACTGCTCTGGGAGCGGGTTCGCGGCGGGCAGGAGGGCGTATGCTTGATGGAAGCGCTCAAGCGTCATCCCCGCACCCCCCGCGCCCGTCAACGCAAGGAAACCCGCTACAGCCAGATCGTTATCCGGATTCCTGAACGCGATTACATCCGCGATGACCGGCTGGAGGACAGTTTCGGGCGGCGTACGCTGCTGCGCGAGTTGCAGCGTCTGCACGAGCAGGAACTAGGCCGCTATCTGGCCGAAGAGACCGCGATTCGCTATCGGGTGGAGCCGGATACAAGCTTACGGTCCGGCGAAGTGCAATTTCTGTTCGGTCGGGCGATCCACATTCCGGTGTATGGCGAAAGCCCCTTGTTTCGCATCGATACGGCGACCGATCGTCAGAGTGAATGGCGGCAACTGGGACTGATCTATCCCGGTCAGCGCTTGACGTTGTTAAATGGCGACCGGCGGGCCAGCAGTATGGTGGTTACGGCCTGGCCTTTTATAAGTGGCGAATCCGTGCTGTTGATGTTACGGCCTGGGCCGCCGATCGCCGTGGATGTAGTGGCGGAACCACCAGCGTGTCTGACTGTGACCGGAGATGGTAGTGGTCGCTTTCTGGCGCGCGATCGGCGGGGTCGCGGTTTACGGTTATGGGTCGCGGCATTGTCCGGCGTTGAGGAGTCACCCGTCAAACAGGAGCCGGTGGTCCAGCAAACGCTGTCGCTCCCGCAACTCGATGATGAACCCGTGGATGCCCCGGAGCAGGAACCGTCAGAATCCGCTGTGGAATCCGTGGAGTATGTAAATTCACCCGACGTAGACGTTCACTTTCCCCCTTTACCAAAGGGGGGGACTGAACGGTTACCACCCGACGAGGATTATCCCCGGATCGACCCCTGGGGACGTCGCGAACCGGTTTTCGGTATCCCAGTCGAGTTCGAAGAGCCAATCGTTGCTTCATCGTCAGTCAACACGCCTGCCCCCCTGATAGCAGAAGATACAGGGAGGGAGGATGAACCTAAAAACCCCCTGGAGCCTCCCGCTCCGCACCCGACACTACCGTTGCCCGCGCCAGCAGTAGATCAACAGACCTGGATTCCCCGACGACCGGCTGCCTCTCTGCAAGTGTCCGGAGTCGCCTTGCAACGCCTGTCGACCTATGCGTCCGCTGGAATCAGCGATTGGCGGCTGAGCTTCAACCGGGCAGGCAGCTTGGCGCCGGACCATCATCCGGAGGCAGTGGCCTGGTTGCGCATTGACAGCGCTGATCAGGTTTTTGGCGAAGTCGCGGGACTGTCGACGCCGCTGGATTTGCCCAGCGTATGGCGGCCTTTTCCAGAACTGGAATTGGAACTGTATGGCGTTCCTGGCCCGATGGCCGCGCATTATCTGGGCTGGTTACGCTTGCCAACGCCATTAACGCTGCCCGTGCCGCGAGAACGGGCCGTCAGTTTTGGACGCGGTTCGGAAGCAGATATCGCTCCACGGCTGCTGGCGGACCCTCGGTCGTTGCGCTGGGACGGCAACCCAGCTAAAACGGTCGGGATTAGCGCCGAATATCTGGGCCTGTCGCGCCGCCACCTGCGCCTGCAAGTGCGTCGCGATGGCTGGTGGGCGCAGCTGGAAAGCCAGAACATGCCCGTTTACCGACTGACGCCGTCCGGCGATCTGCTCGATGTGCTGGCGCCGGGCGTGAATACCGCAACCGAGGCGAAACCGGGTGAGCTGCTGGTCGCGGGGGGTTACGTGCTGACGCTAGGGGCCGTGAGTTGAGCAGAACCGATTTGTCCAACTTAATGCCGCGAATCCGGCGGCATCAACGGGAACTGGCCGAACCCTGGCAATCCCTCTTGCTCTGGATGATCCGCATTCCCCATAATTTCCTCGGCCAACCGGGCGAAATCCGCTGGCTCATCGGACAACAGGTTTTCGTACAGGGCCGGATCCCAGCATTCAATACGGTTGGCATAGGCTAGTAAAATCACGGTATCCTGAATGCCGGCATAGCTCAGCAGTCGCCGGGGCAACAGCAAACGGCCATGACTATCCAGCTCAAGCTCTGTTGCGCCCCGGTGGAAATAGCGGACAAACTCACGATTTTTTCTGACGAACAGATTGAGCCGGTTAAGTTCAGCGGTAATTCTTTGCCATTCGGTGAATGGATACAGCGCGAGGTATTGCTCAAATCCACGATTGATGACAAAACGCTCTCCGGCTTCCGGGGGAAGCTGTTTTCTCAGTGCTGCTGGTAGGGCCATTCGAGCCTTGGCGTCGAGCCGGCATTCAAATTCACCCAGAAAATTTGTCATAACGTAGCGAAAAGCAAACAAATTGAACGATGCAATCGCAGATTTCTCCAGCGAGCAGGTGACATTGTTTACCGATGGCGCCTGCTCTGGCAACCCCGGACCGGGTGGTTGGGGGGCATTGTTGCGTTATAAAAGGAAGGAACGGGAATTGTCCGGCGGCGAACCACAGACCACCAACAATCGCATGGAGCTACTGGCGGTCATTCACGGTCTGGAAGCATTAAAGCGTCCGGTGCGGGTGCGGATTTGCACCGACAGCCAATATGTGATGAAAGGCGTTACTGAATGGTTGGCGGGCTGGAAACGGCGCGGCTGGCAAACCACCGACCGCCAGCCGGTCAAAAATATCGATCTTTGGCAGCGTTTGGAAACCGCGCTGACTCCACACCAGGTCGAGTGGGAGTGGGTGCGTGGCCATAGCGGGCATCCGGAAAACGAGCGGGTGGACGCGCTGGCGCGGGCAGCGATTTCCCCAGCGCGATTGACCATGACTTCAGCGGTGAACTGATATGCCAACCCGACAAGTCGTCCTCGATACGGAAACAACCGGCCTCGATCCCAATCAAGGGCATCGGGTCATTGAAATCGGCTGTCTGGAACTCTTGAACCGGCGACCGACTGACCAACGTTTTCATGTGTATTTGCAACCGGATCGATTGATCGATGAGGAAGCGATCAAGGTTCATGGCATTACCAACGAATTTCTCATCAACCAACCGCGTTTTGCCGATGTCGCCGATGCATTCCTGGGGTTCGTCCGGGATGCGGAATTGATTATTCACAATGCGCCTTTCGACGTGGGTTTCCTTAACCACGAGTTGCAACGCTGTGGGCGTGGTCACCTTCTGATCGAGAATCTTTGCAAGGTTGAGGACACTTTGCTGTTGGCCCGGCAGCGCCATCCGGGTCAGCGCAATAACCTGGATGCATTGTGTAAGCGCTACAACGTCGATAACACCCAGCGTACTTTGCATGGCGCATTGCTGGATGCGGAGATTCTGGCCGACGTGTATCTGGCGATGACCCGCCAGCAGGATTCATTGTTTATTCGGGAGAGTGCGGCAACGGCGCAACGCCATGAGTCGACTCGACGGACGACGCGACCCCGCAACCGTTCGCCGTTGCCGGTGCTCCATGCCGATACCCAGGAACAGACAGAACATGCCCGCTATCTGGAAATGCTGGACAAGACCAGCGGCGGGTCATGCGTGTGGCGGCGATTGGAGACAACATGAAATTCGGCAAGGCCCTCTAAACCCGGTAATACTCCCGATACCAGGCCACAAAACGCGCTACGCCTTCCTCAATCGGCGTATCGGGCTGATAACCGACATCTTTCACCAGGGCCTCGACATCAGCGTAGGTATCCGGCACGTCGCCTAACTGCATCGGCAACAGATTCTTGGTGGCCTTGCGTCCCAGACACTCTTCCAGCACTTCAATATAGCGCATTAATTCAATCGGTCGGTTACTGCCGATGTTATAGAGTCGATAGGGCGCTAAACTGGTGGCGGGATCAGGTGCATCGCTGGACCACTCGGAATTGGGCGTCGCCACTCGATCCAGCACCCGGATCACTCCCTCGACAATGTCATCAACATACGTGAAATCGCGCCGGTGGTGACCGTAATTAAAGACATCAATAGGTTCACCCGCCAAAATGGCGCGAGTGAACAGAAACAGCGCCATATCCGGACGGCCCCAAGGACCATAAACCGTGAAAAACCGCAAGCCGGTGGTCGGCAGACGGTATAAATGGCTGTAGGTGTGCGCCATCAACTCATTCGCCTTCTTGGTCGCGGCGTATAGGCTGACCGGATGATCGACGTTGTCATGCACCGAGAACGGCATTCGGGTATTAGCGCCATAAACCGAACTGGTCGAGGCATAGACCAGATGCTCGACCCCGTGATGGCGGCAGGCTTCCAGGATATTGACGAAGCCGACCAGGTTGGAATCGACATAGGCGTGCGGATTCTGAATCGAATAACGCACTCCGGCCTGAGCCGCCAGGTTCACGACTCGCTGCGGGCAACGCTGGGCAAACGTCTCTGTCAGCGTCGTCCGGTCCTCCAGATTGGCCCGCACCTCCGTGAATCCCGGATACGCTTGTAAGCGGGCCAACCGCGCCTGCTTCAGGTTTACGTCATAATAATCATTGAGATTATCAAAACCGACGACCTCATCGCCGCGTTCCAGCAGTCGCTGGGACAACGCTGAACCGATGAAACCAGCGCTGCCAGTCACCAAGATTTTCATAGCCGCCCGTCCGCTGAACCCATAGGCAACAGGTATTTCACGTCAAATAACACCGCCCCCGGCTTGCCCAGCGCCCGAATGCCCTCAGCACCCAGTTCTCGAAACTGCCGGTGAGCGACCGCCAGGATGATAGCGTCGTAATGCCCGGCTTGCGGTTGACTGACCAACTCAACGCCATACTCATGCCGGGCTTCCTCGGGATTGACCCAGGGATCGTAAACATCCACTTGGGCGTTGTAGTCGCGCAGATCGTGGACAATATCCACCACCCGGGTATTGCGCAAATCGGGACAATTTTCCTTGAAGGTCAAACCCATGATCAGAACTTTGGCGTCCATGACCGGAATTCGCCGCTGGTTCATCAGCTTGACCACTCGCTGCACGACGTAGGCGCCCATGCCGTCGTTAACTCGCCGCCCAGCCAGAATCATTTCCGGGTGATAACCGATCTCCTGGGCTTTGTGCGTCAAATAGTAGGGATCGACGCCGATGCAGTGACCGCCGACCAGACCTGGGCGGAACGGCAGAAAATTCCATTTGCTGCCCGCCGCCAGCAACACTTCTTCAGTGTCGATGCCCAATCGGTTGAACAGCAGCGCCAACTCGTTGATCAGGGCGATATTGACATCCCGTTGGGTGTTTTCAATCACTTTGGCCGCTTCCGCTACCCGGATGCTGGAGGCCGGATGGGTGCCGGCGGTAATGATGGATCGATATAAAGCGTCCACGAATTCCGCTGCTTGAGGCGTGGAGCCAGCGGTAATCTTGCGAATGGTGGTCAGGCGATGCTCTTTGTCACCAGGATTGATGCGCTCGGGACTGTAGCCGGCGAAAAAATCGCCGTTGAAGCGCAATCCTGACTCCCGCTCCAGGATTGGCACACACACTTCCTCGGTGGCCCCCGGGTACACGGTTGATTCATAAATCGCTACATCACCGGGCTTGAGCAACCGGCCCACTGTGGTGCTGGCGCCGATCAACGGAGCAAAGTCGGGACGTCTATACTCATCCACGGGGGTGGGAACGGTAATGATATACACATTACAATTCGCCAAATCCTCCGGGCTGTCGGTATAGCGCAGCTGGTGGGCCTGACGGAGTTCCTCAGTCGTCACTTCCAGCGTATTGTCGACTCCCGCCTGTAATTCTCGAATGCGCGCCTGATTGATGTCCAAGCCGAAGGTAGGAAAATGCTGGCCAAATTCGACGGCCAGCGGCAACCCTACGTAACCGAGGCCGATAATCCCGATACGGGTCGTAGCGAGGTCAAACATCGATCATGCTCCATTCACAATGATTTAATTAGTACGAGTATAGGATTAGTATAGAACGTACACAGGAGAGGAATAATGGCGGGAGCGTAACTGCTTTCCACCAAAATGCGGGTTTCGACCGGCTCTAACCGATTCCGATCAATTTGCATCAAGCACCCTATGATCCGTCTATTCAGACATTATGTTTCCCGGGCATTCCTGACGCTACTAGCCGCCGAGATGCTCTTTCTGTTCTGGTCGATCTATTTTGGCCGCTCCTTGCGCCTGATGGCGCTCACCGAGCAAAGCATCGCGCCGCCTCTGAGCGAAGTAGCTCCAAGCGCGCTGGTTTTTGTTGGGGTCATGTTATCCATTATGACCGCGATGGGTTTGTATGAGCGCAACTTCTGGAGCGGCCGGGGGGATATGCTGTTGCGCATTGGCGTCAGCTTTCTGGTCGGCCTGTTTACGATGACGCTGGCGTATTATTTGTTTCCAGACCTGTCTCTGGGGCGCGGTGAGTTCAGTCTGAGCTTTGTCATCGCCTTTTTCGGTATTTTATTGTTGCGTTTTTTATTCTTTGAAGCGTCTGATCGCGAAGCGCTCAAACGCCGGGTACTGGTGCTGGGCGTAGGTCAAAACGCTAGTCGTATCCAGGAGATGCAACAGGATGCGAATACCAGTTTTCTGATCGCCGGTTATGTGCGGCTTCATGAAGACGAGAATTTACGTGTTCCAGCAAGTGATTTGCTTGAAGCGTCTGGCCATCTGTCTGATTTAGCAGATCGCTTGCGGATTGACGAAATTGTAGTGGCGCTGGACGATCGGCGCAAAGGGTTTCCCATCGATCAGGTTCTGGAATGTAAAATTCAGGGATTTCGCATTAGCGGTTTCCTGCATTTCTACGAGCAGGAGACCGGCAAGATCCAACTCGATGCCTTGCGACCTAGCAACCTGATTTTCGCGGATGGGTTTCGCCGGGCCTTGATCGAGGAAACTTTGAAACGGTTGTTCGATATTGCCGTCAGTTTAATCCTGCTCGCATTGGCCTGGCCGTTGATGTTGGGCGCGACCCTGGCGATCTGGATCGAGTCGGGATTTCGCGGACCGATTCTCTATCGGCAAACCCGGGTTGGTTTGAATGATGATCTGTTCGAGGTGATCAAGTTTCGTAGTATGCGAACCGATGCGGAAAAAGATGGCGTGGCGCGCTGGGCGCAGGCCAACGACAGTCGGATTACCCGGGTCGGCGCTGTGCTGCGCGATACCCGCATTGATGAGTTGCCGCAGCTGTTTAATGTATTGCGCGGCGATATGAGCTTTGTAGGGCCGCGCCCGGAACGACCGCAATTTGTTGCCGAACTGGCCAAAAAAATCCCTTTCTATTCAATGCGCCACATGGTCAAGCCCGGCATCACCGGCTGGGCGCAGATTTGTTATCCCTATGGCGCATCCGAGGAAGACGCCCGCGAAAAATTGCAGTACGACATGTACTACATTAAGAATTACAGTTTCTTTTTCGACATCGTGATCCTGTTGCAGACGGTGCATACCGTGCTGTGGGGCCGGGGCGCGCACTAGCTACAGGACAGAGTATCTATGAGCTTGTTGGGAGTGATTGGTTATGGCATGGCGGCAGCCGGCTGGCTCATTCTCTTCCTGTTGTTGTTGACCAGTTGGCGCGGCCGCTTGCAGGGGGGATTGCTGGTGACCGCTGTGTTGATCACCTTGTTATGGGCATTGCGGGCGGCGATGTACGCCAGCGCCGAAGTGCTGGCGCCGGACTGGCTGTATCAATTGCTGGAAATCATCCATAGTGTGGCATGGCTGGCGTTTCTGGCGGCATTGCTCGAACCCCTGGTTCGCGAAACCTGGACGAACCGTTGGGTTCAATGGTTCTGGACCGGACTGGCGAGCTACGCAACCGTGTTGTTCGCGGTCGACCTGCAACCCTTGTGGAGTTCCCAGTTTGAACTACCCGCGGATGCCGGGATTCTGGGGCATATTGGTTTGGCCATCGCGGGATTGGCGCTGATTGAACAACTCTTCCGTAATACTCATCCCCAACGGCGCTGGGCCACCAAATTCCTCTATCTAGGGTTAGGGTTGTTGTTCGCTTATGATTTTTTCCTGTATGCCGATGCGCTGCTGTTCAAACGGCTGGATCCGGTCATCTGGGAGGCGCGCGGATTGGTAAGCGCCTTCGCCGCGCCTATGATCGCCCTAGCGGCGGCGCGCAATCCGGAATGGTCGATGGAGGTGTTTGTTTCGCGACGAGCTGTGCTGCATTCGGCGACTATTTTCGGCGCGGGCGTTTATCTGCTGACGATGGCGGGCGCGGGTTATTACGTCCGGGCTTACGGCGGCACCTGGGGGGCAACCTTGCAATTGGCGTTTCTGACCGGTGCGGGCGTCCTGTTGGCAACGCTATTGTTTTCCGGGCAAGTGCGCGCTAGGGCGCTGGTGCTGATGAACAAGCACTTTTTTAGCTATAAATATGACTATCGGGAAGAATGGTTGAAGTTCATCGGCACCCTGTCCTCCGGCGATCCCAGTGAGTCTCCCCAGGAACGGATCATCCGTGCGGTGGCCGAAATTGTCCATAGCACCGGCGGCGCGCTCTGGGCGCGGCGAGAACCGGACGGCTTCACTCTGATCGCCTGCCATAATATGCGTGACCGTAATGAACCGGCGATTCAGGTCGAACCCGTCGATTCATCATTGGCGCGTTTTCTGGAAAAACGCCAGTGGGTAGTTGAATTGGATGAGTATTGGCGCGAACCGGAACTGTACGGTGATTTAATTCTGCCGGACTGGCTGCGTAAAGCGCGCCGGGTCTGGTTGATTGTACCCTTGTTGCTGGGTGATCATTTACAGGGTTTTCTGGTCCTCGCCGAAGCGCGCGCCCCGCAGCAGATCAACTGGGAGGATCGCGACTTGCTCAAAACGGCCGGTCGTCAGGTAGCCAGTTACGTGGCTCTGCTGGAAACTAGTGAAGCGTTAAGTGAAGCGCGCCAGTTCGAGGCGTTTCACCGGTTATCGGCTTATGTGGTCCATGATCTCAAGAATATCGCTGCCCAATTGGCGCTGGTAGTAGCCAATGCCGCACGCCACGGGAAAAATCCGGCGTTTGTTGAAGACGCTTTTCAGACCGTGACCAATGCCACTGAGCGCATGAACCGGCTACTGGCGCAGCTGCGCAAGGAACCGCTGGCCAGCGCTGCACGTTCAATGGCGTTAAAAACCGTGGTGAAGCGCGCAGTCGAAGCGCGTGCGGTACAACGTCCGGCGCCCGTCGCACGATTCGTGGCCGATGATGAACCCTGGATTCAGGCTGACCCGGAACGCTTGGTCGCGATGCTGGAACATCTGATTCAGAACGCCCAGGAAGCGACCGGTGCGGAAGGCATGGTTGAAGTGACGGTTTACTCCGAAGGATCAATCGCGGTAGCAGCAGTGCATGATGATGGCTGCGGTATGGACGAACAGTTTATTCGCGAGCGGTTGTTCCGTCCTTTTACGACTACCAAAGGCAACGCCGGTATGGGCATCGGCGTTTATGAAAGTCGTGAATTCGCCCACGCCGCCGGTGGCGAGTTGACGGTCAACAGCCAGCCTGGTCAGGGTACGACCTTTTTTCTGCGGTTGCCGTTGATTGAGAATCCGAACGTGGCAAACATCGAAACAGAGACCCGCGAATGGCAGAATCCAGCCGAAAGTTATTAATCATCGAGGACGACTCCGGCTTGCGCAGCCAATTGCGTTGGTGCTTTGACGGTTATGAAGTACTCATGGCCGAGGATCGTGAGACGGGTTTGGCCCAGGTGCGGCGGCATACGCCGTCGATTGTGCTGCTGGATCTGGGGTTGCCGCCGGACCCAGCCAATGCCTCAGAAGGGTTGAAAGCGCTTGAACAAATTCGCGCACTGGCCCCGGAAGCTAAGGTTATCGTGGTCACCGGCAATGACGAGCGCAAAAACGCCCTTCAAGCGATTGCAATGAGCGCTTACGATTTTTACCAGAAGCCAGTGGATGCCGACGTGCTCCGCTTATTGGTGGATCGCGCCTATAACCTGTATACGCTGGAGCAGGAGAACCGGGAATTGCTGGCTCACCAGATGACCATGCCGTTACCGGGTATGATCGCCGGTAGCCCGGAGATGCTCAAAATCTGCCGGAAAATTCGGAAAATCGCGCCGACCAATGCGAATGTATTGCTACTGGGGGAAAGCGGTACTGGCAAGGAAGTGTTGACGCGAGCGCTGCATGAACTGAGTTGCCGATCCCAGGGCGCGTTTGTGGCCATTAACTGTGCGGCGATTCCCGACGCTCTGTTGGAAAGCGAGTTATTCGGCCATGAAAAGGGTTCCTTTACCGGTGCCGTCAAGCAGAATCGAGGGAAGATCGAGTATGCGGACGGTGGGACGCTGATGCTCGACGAAGTAGGCGATTTGCCGCTCCCACTGCAAGCTAAGTTGTTGCGTTTTTTGCAGGAACGGGTGATCGAGCGAGTCGGCGGCCGCGAGATGATCCCGGTCGATGTCCGTGTGGTGTGTGCAACGCACCGCGATCTTTCAGCCTTGATCGATGAAGGCCAGTTCCGTGAAGATCTCTACTACCGGATCAGCGAAATCACGGTCCAGATTCCTGCGCTGCGCGAACGGGAGGGAGATGTATTGCTGATTGCCCGTGCGTTGTTGAATACCTTTGGAGAATCGCTGGGCAAGGCCCGGCTGAATTTTGCTTCTGATGCAGTGCGGGCGCTGGAGAGGTATCGCTGGCCGGGCAATATTCGGGAATTGGAAAATCGGCTCAAGCGAGCATTGATCATGAGCGAATCGGGTCAGGTGACTGCCCAGGACCTGGAATTGGAAACGGACGATGAAGATGTGGCGGTTGCCATCGAACCTCCGCCTGACCTGCGCCAGGCGCGCGAGCAAGCTGAGCGGCATGCTATTTTGCAAGCGCTCAATTACACCCAGAACAATCTTTCCCAGGCTGCCGAGTTGCTGGGCATTACCCGGCCCACCCTGTACACCCTGTTGAGTAAGCATAATCTGAAAGCCTGATATAGAGGTTTCAGGCATCAGAAACAGGAACGGGTAGTTACTCTTGAATTTGTCCGGTTTCTATGCGGAATCGGGTTTGGGTAGTGTCTCAGTTTGAAATTTAGCATCTTGACGGTCAGCGGGAGCCTAAGCATACTGACTCCACCATGCCTAAACGCTCAAGCAAAGGTCGGCTCGACCTCAACCAACTCGCCAAGTCGATTGTAGATCAAGCGACGGACGAGGAAACCAAGGAACCAGAACAGCCGAATAAGAATCCGGCGGCGGTGGCGCTTGGCCGCCTTGGTGGAAAGAAGGGGGGGAAGGCGCGAGCAGAGAAACTCACGCCGGAAGAGCGGAAGGAGATTGCTAGTGGGCTGTTGCAAAAGTTTTGACAGGTTAGGAGGCATCTGGTCCGATCGGATTTTCGGTGGATTCCAGCGTTTCGGGTGAAATTGAGTCAAATTCTATTTTTAACTATTCGCTGTACACCCGCTCATGCAGGTTGTTTGAAACCGATGCGATGGTTTCCTCCGGTCTCTGAACGGTCTCCAAACCTGCGAAACGATAGTAGGCATCAAGCCGATCATCATCGACCTGTGCCCGGTTGCCGGATCGGCCTCGAAGGAGTTCTCGCGCTGATGTGGCCGTGAGATCCAAGATGTTTCGTTTGAACCACATCGCTCCGTGAGCCGCGAGTTCAACATCGAGATGACTCAGGAGCTCTGTTTTTAATCGGCTCCTTTTCCAGATGACCATTTTTGATCTCATTCCAAACCTGGGTGGTGTCCCTCAGTTTACGTGATGAGCTAAGCCAGTGACGACGACAACATGTATCCTCATTGTGATTGTGGTGTTAATCACTGACCGGGGATCTTATGAAGTGGGAAACGCTCTACTGCCCCAATCGTTCCTGTCACCACTACGGTCGGCCCTTTGGTCAAGGGTTGTTGGTCAAAAATGGTTCCAGTCACGGGAAAAAGCAGGCGTTGTGTCGTTCGTGCGGGAGGAGAGTGTCCTTGACGTACGGAACTGCGTATTTTGACCTCGAGGCCGACCCCGCCGTTTTCGAACTGGCGATGCGGGCGTTGGCGGAGGGAAATTCCATCCAGGGTACGGCACGAATCGTCCAGATCGACAAGGATACGGTTTGTGCGTGGTTGACTCGGGCCGCCCAGCAATGTCGTTTGGTGGTTTTGTCCCATTGGCGCGAGCTGACGGTGACCGAGTGTCAACTGGATGAATTGTGGAGCTTTGTCCATACCAAGGACCAGAATCTGCCGATGGCGCAGCAATGGTGCGAGACGGATGGCGATGCTTGGGTGTGGGTCGCCTTTGCGCCCGAATGGCGCCTGGTGGTAGGGTTTGTCGTGGGCCAGCGCACGCAGGCTCAGGCGAACCTGCTCCTGGAGCGCGTGGTGTATGTGACCGACGATCACGTCCCCTTCTTTACTAGCGACCAATGGCCGGGCTATCCCAGCGCCTTGCTCCATGCCTATGGGGAATGGTATCAGCCCGAGCGCCAAGGGACGCGAGGACGATATCCGGCCCCACGGTGCCGCCCACCGCCGAATTTGCTGTATGCTCAAGTGGTTAAGCGACGTGAAAAAGGACGGGTGGTCGAGGTGACCCGTAAGAGGGTCTGGGGAAGCGCGGACGAGCTTCAGGCGCGATTGGCCGCATCCGCCACCAGCACGACGATCAACACGAGCTTTGTGGAGCGGGATAACCTGGCCTGGCGCGAACACAATCGGCGGTTGGCTCGCAAGACGACCGCGTTTTCCAAGCAACGGTCGTGGATGGAAAAGCAGGTGTGGCTGTCGTTGGCTTACTACCATTTCTGCTTGCCCCACCTGAGCCTGCGTGAGGAATTGCCCACCCCGGAACCGACCCGAGGCAACGGATCGCCCCGTAAATGGCGGCCTGTCACGCCGGCCATGGCGGCGGGGATGACCGATCATATCTGGACCACGGCGGAGTTGCTGGGCTTTCGGGTACCCGCACCGTTTCTGAATACCTTGGAAACCATCAAACACTTGTTCCCCGCACTCGACGATGCTCATCACGTAAACTGAGGGACACCACCCAAACCTGTTCATCCGGATTTAACTCTGGGGAATGCTCTCGACCTTGATGCGCTCGATCAGGCTCCCGACGGTCACCGCCGGTTGCCGGTTCTTCAACCGGGCGAGCTGGGCCGGATGCAGCAGGAGACCCTGGTCCACCAGCAGGCTTAAGATCAGGCCGTGGCTTGACCCCTCAACGCCTGGCTGTTTGGCCAAGGTGCCCCAGCCTTGATGGCCTTTCCAGTCCTGGATGAAGACCTCGACCAGCCAGCGTAAGGTAAAGGTCCGGAAGACATCTTCGGTTCGCCCACTCAAGTCGGTGGCGACTAAATAACGATACTCGGTTTCCCCGGCATACTTCACAGCCACGATCAATTGCTTACGTCCATGGACTTCTACCCACAAACGCGCACTGCTGATGATGACGTCGACGGGTTCATCACCACGCCGTGGATAGCGCTGGGCGACGCCGGGATAGCGGATGAAAAGGTCTCCAGCGTCAGGCTGCGGTTGCGAAAGCGCACCTTCTGGTTGTGGCGACGCTGACTGATGACCTGGACACCACCAAAGAGGGCGCTGGCCTGCTCCAGAAAGGCCTGGGTACCATACCACGCGTCCACCAGCACGGCTTGCACCTGCACGGTCGGGTGTTCGCGGGCAAACCGCTCCAAGAGCTGCAGGCACAGCGCGCTCTTGGTCGGGTAGGCTGGATCTCGGGCCGGGGCCCGCCGGGCGTGCCCGCTTGGCGATCTTTTGCCGTTTGAGTTCGTCATCCCGCCGGCACCAGGCCCGCAGGGCCGGATCGGGTTGATGGAAGGCCACCCCCACCGGGAATGTCACCGTGGCCGTGACCAAAAGCAGGAATACCAGACACTGGCCCATGACATAACCACCGCTGGTCTTGTCCTTGAGCTTGTGAACCGCCGCGTGACCTTACTGCGCGCCCGGTCACTATCATCCGCCACCAGCGGTGCCGCTCGTGATCCCATAACGGTGCAGAATCACCCGGACACTCAGCGCCAACAGCCCTTCCCACGGCAGTTTGGCCCGGCAAAAGACTCACGACAGCACCGCTTGCGAATAGCGCCCCAGTCCCACGCGCTCAAAGCGCGCCCAGCAGAGACGATGGGTGATCATGATCGCCATCAGGCAAAAGCTTAACCACCGTTGCTGCAACCGCGAGAGCCCCCGACCCGCCCTATCGTGTGCCCGCAACGCCTCGTCTAGCGCGGCGACAAACTCTTGAACAAACAGTAAGGGTTGACGGATCAACAGAGTCGGTTCCTCGATCAGCTCACTGGCCATGATGCTGAAGTCTACCTTAGACTACCCAGCGGTAGCGGGCCACTGGGTCAGTACCGTGACGGCTCCAGCCCAGGCGGGAACCCGAGTCTGGCAAGAATGACCCGCTGCCCGTTTCATCACTTTGTCAAGTTCTAAAAACTTGAGAATCGAGTTATAGTGTTTTTATGGACAGCGAAAACTTTGAACAAAATACAGCACCCTTCACGACCGAGGATTTCGATGATCCCTCCGGAACGGTGGTGACCGATTTAGCCATTCTCGCCGAACGGGTCGAACAACTGGTGCGACGGTGCGAGCAGCTGACTTGGGAAAATCAGGAATTGCGTCAGCAAACGACCGCCTTGCAGACCGAACGCGATGCCCTGCATGACAAGAACGAGCAATCCCGTTCCCGTATCGAAACC
The DNA here is from genome assembly GCA_024235095.1 of Gammaproteobacteria bacterium. Lineage (NCBI taxonomy): Bacteria > Pseudomonadati > Pseudomonadota > Gammaproteobacteria > Gammaproteobacteria bacterium. The sequence continues at coordinate 1,782,597 of JACKNC010000001.1, read as the reverse complement.
ATGATTGTGCGCCTGAGAGATCTGGAGCAAGCCCCGTGAACCAGGAAACCCATAGTGTCGTCGTTCAATTGATCGGGTACGAATACCGGTTTGCCTGCCAGCCATCGGAACGGGATGAATTGCTAGAAGCGGCCCGTTATCTGAATGAACGGATGGGAGCGATTCGCAACCAAGGCAAGCATTTAAGTCTGGAGGCGATTGCCGTGATGACCGCTTTGAATCTTAGCCATGATTTACTTCAGCAACAACGTCATACAGCGGAAGCGGAAGCCATCATCAGCCATCAGGTGCGGGATTTATTGCAGAAAGTTGACGCCGTGCTTTAGCAAGCAGCGTTAATTGAGTTATAATCCTGGTGCGTGAACGATTTTCAGTTTGGGCGTTTTCTGCGGTGTTCGAGTAGTGGACTGGGTAACCCCTTGATCCTAATTGATTATACCCAGGGGCGCGGCTGCTGGTGCAGGTGTGCATGTCTGCCGCGTTGTGGAAAGCCTGATGCATCGCGCTGCTCCCCACTTGAACCGCCGTGGTTCAAGGGCAAGGTCCGAGACGGCACAGGCGGAAAACGCCCTCTTTAACTTCTGGGACGGGCGGCTTGCCCGTTTTTCTTTTGCCAGCGTGATCCCCCCGGTGTTGCCCCAGGATATTCTGCGTCAATCCCTACGCGCTCGACGTCGCGCCCTTTCGGCTGCCGAGCAGCAGACAGCGGCGCTGGCTGTTACTCAACGGCTCGCTGATGAACCCGATTTTGCCAACGTAGCTGCTATCGCCGGTTACTATGCCTGTCAGGGCGAGCTTGATCCCGCGCTACTACTGAAACACGCCTGGCTCGCAGATAAGAAGATCTATTTGCCGGTGCTGGCGGGCGAGGCGCTACGGTTCGCCCCTTATCAATGCGATGCTCCACTGCGTCGTAATCGTTTCAACATCCCCGAACCCCAGGTTTCTCCCACTGCATGGCGGCAGCCCTTCGATATGGACTGGGTATTGACGCCATTAACAGCATTCGATGTCACTGGGACGCGCTTGGGCATGGGTGGAGGATTTTACGATCGCAGTTTCGCCTTCCTGTTGGACCCGAATTGGCGAGGCCATCGCCCCCGACTCATCGGACTGGGTTATGAATTTCAACGGGTTAATGCGCTCATCCGGCAGCTTTGGGACGTGCCGCTGGACATGGCGATAACCGAGAAAAATCGGTACGTGTTCGCCAGCAATGGATTCAAATAAATCAACCCCGTCCATCCAGAAACAACCGATAAGCCGGATTATCTGTCTCTTCCCAGAAGGGATAACCTAGTTCCTGCAGGTACTGATGGAACTGCGGCCGCTCCGCCTCCGGCACCTGGATGCCGACCAGCACCCGGCCATGATCCGAGCCGTGATTGCGGTAATGGAACAGACTGATATTCCAGCCCTGCGCCATGCCGGTCAGGAATTTCAGCAACGCGCCGGGCCGTTCTGGGAACTGGAAGCGATAGAGAATTTCATCGCGGATGCCCGGCGCATGGCCGCCGACCATGTAGCGCACATGCAGCTTGGCCATCTCGTTGTCGCTCATGTCGATGACCGGATAGTCCTGTTCGCGTAAGGCATCGATAATCCGGTTCTTCTCCTCCTCGCCCTCGCTGAGCTGAATGCCGGCAAACACCTGCGCCTCCCGGTCGTCGGCATAACGATAGTTGAATTCGGTGATGGAGCGCTTGCCGATGGTCTGGCAGAACTTGCGGAAGCTGCCAGGCCGCTCCGGGATCGTCACCGCCAGCAGCGCCTCACGCCGTTCGCCCAACTCGGCCCGCTCGGCGACGTGGCGCAACCGGTCAAAGTTGATGTTAGCCCCACAATTAATGGCAATTAAATTCGCGCCCGTGACGCCGGCGCGCTCCACATATTTCTTCACTCCGGCCACGCCCAACGCCCCGGCGGGTTCGGCAATCGAGCGGGTATCGTCGAAAATATCCTTGATGGCGGCGCAGATTTCGTCAGTGGAGACGACGATGATTTCGTCTACCAGTTCTCGCGCCAGGCGAAAAGTTTCCTCGCCCACCTGGCGAACCGCTACGCCGTCGGCGAAAATGCCGACTTGATCCAGCGTAATCCGCTGGTCATGCTCCAGCGCCTGATGCATAGAGGCGGCGTCATCCGGCTCGACGCCGATGATTTTGATCTCGGGCCGCAGGAATTTGATATAAGTGGCGACCCCGGCGACCAGACCGCCGCCACCGACCGCGATGAAGACCGCTTCGATGGGATCGGGATGTTGGCGCAGGATTTCCATGCCAATGGTGCCATTGCCAGCAATGACCTCGGGATCGTCATAAGGGTGAATGAAGGTCAGGCCCTTGTCCGCTTCCAGTTGCCGGGCATGTTGATAGGCTTCATCGTAGGTATCGCCATACAACACGGTTTTGCCGCCCCGGTCGCGCACGGCTTGCACTTTAATCGCCGGCGTGGTGCGCGGCATGACGATGGTGGCCTTAATCCCTAGCCGTTGCGCGGCTAAGGCAACGCCCTGGGCGTGGTTACCGGCTGACGAACAGATCACGCCTTTGTCCAGAGCCGCGCGCGGCAGTTTGGAAATCTTGTTATATGCACCGCGCAGTTTGAAAGAGAACACGGGTTGCAGGTCTTCGCGTTTGAGCAATATCCGGTTGTTCAAGCGTCGGGAGAGGCGATTCATCACCTCCAGCGGTGATTCAATGGCGACGTCGTAAACGCGCGCGGTGAGAATTTTTTTGATGTAGTCGTGCATAATGATTTTGAAAGACTCAGGAGAAAAGACCGCTATGTCCAGCGATGAGATGAAAAAGCGCGCCGCGGCAGCGGCCCTGGAGTATGTCGAAGATGACACGGTTATCGGCGTCGGCACTGGTTCAACAGTCAACTATTTTATTGACGCCCTGTCGCGGATCAAGCATCGGCTTGAAGGCGCGGTATCGAGTTCCGAAGTCACGACGCAACGCTTGAAGGCGTACAAAATCCCAGTGTTGGATTTAAACGCCGCCGGGCCGTTGCTGTTGTATGTCGATGGTGCCGATGAGGTCAACCATCAATTACAAATGATCAAGGGCGGCGGTGGGGCGTTGACCCGGGAAAAAATTGTAGCTGCCGCCAGCGAACGGTTTGTGTGTATTGCCGATCAATCCAAATTGGTCGATATATTAGGGACGTTTCCTTTGCCGATTGAAGTGATCCCGATGGCGCGCAGTTATGTCGGGCGCGAATTGTTGAAACGCGGCGGCCAGCCGGTGCTACGGGAGAATTTTATCACGGATAACGGCAATCTGATCCTGGATGTTTATAACCTGACGATTCTGGAGCCGTCTAAATTGGAAGCGGAACTCAATAATATCGCGGGCGTGGTAACGGTCGGGTTATTTGCCCAGCGACCGGCGGATGTATTGTTGTTGGGAATGGCAGATGGTAGCGTAAAGGTATTAAAGATTTGAAGCGGGACGGCTCATGGCCAACATTCAGAAAATTCGCCAGAAGCTTATTGATCGGGCTTATTATCTTTCTTCTCATGCAGAAGAGGAGATGCTTGATGATAACCTGGAGCGTGATGACATCGAATATGCAGTATTCAAAGGGCGTATTGAAAAGAAACTATCAAAGAATGCCCGAGGTACGCGATATCGTATTGAAGGTCCAGCCAGAAATAGACGGCTAATCCATGTACAAGTATTCACCTCCCCCCTTTGAAAAAGGGGGGCCGGGGGGGGATTACGCACGGGCGACGAGGCCAAAATCCCCTCTCACCCCCCTTTGGCAAAGGGGGGGACTGAACGGTTACATCCATGTTGTTTGCCGATTCAGGGAGGATGCCAATCTGGTGATTATCACTGTATATGCTTTGACGGAGGAATCATGATCTGCGAATTTTGTGGCGGTGAAACCCGCATAAAAAAGGTCAAAAGACAGCATTGGTTGCGAGACCGCCTTTATATTATTGAGAATGTCGAGGCGGAGGTTTGCCAGGAATGCGGAGAACGTTATTTTCACGCTGCCACTCTCGATGCGATTGATCGTCATCTTTTGACAGCGCACCCCGTAAAAAAGCAGATAAGTGTTGAGGTCGTTGATATGGCGGCTTAACGTCTCTTACAAAATATCAGGACTTTCGCTTATGGGCTATTTTTTACTATATATAGATATTTATTGATCATTACCATGCTTTATATGGTAGCCAAGCGAAAGTCCTGAATATAAAAAAACGGGCGCTGCCTCACGGTAGCGCCCGTTCGCCCTTACGCCCGTTGTTTGCCCAGGCCTGATAAATCAGAAATCGACGCGCGTGCCTATAGAGAAGGCATTCTGGTCGCCATTCAACAAGGTATTGGCGTCACGACCAATATATTCAGCCCATACGCGGGTGCGCTTGCTGAAATTGTACTCATAGCCAATCAGGTAATTATCGATCGTGTCGTCATCATGAATTCCGAGAGCTTCGATTGCCTGACTCGATTTGAGGCTGGTATTCATCCGACCATAAGCCGCCCGCACGGTATTATTGCCGAAGCTATATTGGCCAGTGAGATACCAGTTATCTGCGTCATCGTTGCCGAACAGGTATTCGCCACTAAATTGCGTTTTGCTTAACAGACTAAACGTGTTGAAATCACCTCGTTCATAGATAAAACCGACGGCAAACGGACCTTGAGAATAACCCAGACCTAAAACCCACTGATCCAAATCCAGGGTGCTCAGAGTGCCATCAGTCAATGCAATATTGTTCTTTCCTTCCAACTTGATATAGCTAACGCCGGCAAAGAAAGGACCATTAACATATTTACCCGCAAGATTCCAAATATCGATACCATTTGAATAACCTTGCGCATCGTTGTCGCTGCCATTCATGACCAGCATGCCTTCAGCAGTGAAACCATTGAAATTCGGCGTAATGTAATAGAGGCTGTTTTCGAGACGAAATAATGCGCCCCCACCGACCGCCCGACCCGTGCTAAGATCGATATCAAAGCCGTTGAAGGAACCGCCTAGCCAAACGGTAGAACCAAATGATTTATCGGTATTGAAGATATCGGTAATACCCGCAACGTTGTAGTAGGGAGTATCCTGGGTGCCTACCGTCAAAGTTCCAAAATCGCCCCGGAGACCGACAAACTTAGGACGGTTGCCTTCAAAATTACCGCCTTCAGTCGCATCGACTCCAAATTCATATTGGTAAACCGCGCTCAGGCCACCGCCTAATTCCTCGAAACCTTGCACCCCCAGACGCGAGGCGTTATTGACAATATTCCAGTTTCCATCGGGATCAGCAATCCCTAGCGCCTTGTCAAGCGCCCCTACTTTCTCGTCGTTATAGTCCACCGATACCCGCGCAGAACCATAGAGAATCGTATCAGCCTCGACAACGAGTGGAATAGCAAGCGATGCAGCAACAGCCAGAGCAAGAATGGATTTTTTCATGGCGCAATCTCTAAGGTAATTACTAATTGATCAATAAGTTGAATGCAGCTTTCCTATCAATTACGCTCTTTGATGGGAAAACAGACTCAAGAACACTTAATCTCTTTATATACGCATTGCGGCAAAAAAGCAACTGTTAGCCGACAACGATACAGTTATTATTAAAATAACAACAATCAACATCAACCGACATATTTTCCAACGCCATAAACGCAAACGGACGCCCGGAGGCGTCCGCTTATTTCGCTACAAACAATCAGCAGCGACGATTAGAAGTCATGGCGGGTGCCAATGGAGAGCACGCTCTTGTCGCCGATCAGATCGCTGTCCACGCTGCGGCCAATGTACTCAGCCCAAACGCGAGTGCGCTTGCTGAAGTTGTACTGATAACCCAGCCCCCAGTTATCAATGTCATCCTGTATAACGTCAAAGGAAGAATCCAACTGGCGACCGTTACGGAAGACTGGCACCCGACCCTTATCGGGGCTAATGTGACCATAAAGGCCACGGATAATATTGTTACCGAATGTGTACGAACCCGTCAGATAAATATTATCGGAATCACCGAGATACAGCCTATTCACGTCACCGTTTTCGTAATTCAGGCTTACCGCGAAAGGACCTGCGTTGTAGCCGAAGGCCAGAACAAACTGGTCGCCATCCCAAGTCGGCGCAGTATACTTAACATCACCATCAGTACCTCCGAATCTGGGATCATTAAAGAACGCGCCAAAACCTGGACCGTCCAACGCCATGTAGCCGGCGCCTACAAAGAAAGGTCCATTCTTATAGGTTGCGTTAAGCTGGTACATGTCAACGGTATCAGACACATTACATGGGAGCTTATTAGTGGAAACGCAGGTAACCAGTTCGTCGGGGGTTGTCGGATCAGCCGCGCTGGCATCCCCATTCACGACCAACATGGCCTGGAAGCCAAAGCCACTCCAGTTGGGCGAGGTGTACAACACGGTGTTATCCATGCGGATGCCAAAATCGTTGCCCAAATAGGTGCCCGCAGTGAACGTATGGGCACTGCTGTTAAAAATATCGCCAACGCCGGCTACATTGTAGTAAGGAGTCCATTGAGTGCCCAAAGTAACCGAACCCCAGCTGGCGCCCTTCAACCCAACCCACTTCGGACGGTTACTATTAAGATTGCCGCCTTCGGTCGGATCCACACCGAACTCATACTGGTAGATGGCGCTCAACCCGCCACCGAGGTCTTCTTCGCCCTTAACGCCCAGCCGCGAAGCGTTGTTAACGACATCCCAAGTATCAAAGCCCGGGATTATCCGGGTAAGATTACCGCGGCGGTCCGTGGTATAGGTTGAGTCGTTATCCACATAATCAACCGACACGCGGGCCGAGCCATAGAGAGTAGTGTCGGCATGGGCAACAGAACCAAAACCGGTCAGCGCAGCCGCCACAGCCAGCGCAAGAGTAGACTTTTTCATGATTAAACTCCTAGGTTTGTGTTGTATGTACACAACAAAAGGGCGCTTACAATTCGTTGAAGAGATTTATACGCATTCAGAAGCCAAAATGCAACTGATATTTTCAAAAAAAACACAAATTTTTATAGTTTTGATCATGAATACAACAAATTGTTGCTTTAGACACAAAAAACCCACCAATACGGTGGGTGGGTATGGCTGGGGGACTAGGATTCGAACCTAGATTGACGGAGTCAGAGTCCGCTGTCCTGCCGTTAGACGATCCCCCAAACGAAATTCTTAACGCTTCGAGTACTGCGTAGCGCGGCGCGCCTTACGCAAACCAACTTTCTTGCGCTCGACCTCGCGGGCGTCGCGGGTTACAAAACCGGCTTTGCGCAACGAGGGGCGCAGACTGTCATCATACTCCATCAACGCCCGGGTAATTCCGTGCCGGATAGCGCCGGCCTGTCCAGTCATACCGCCGCCCTTGACCGTGACATAAATATCAAACCGCTCCTTAAGATCAACGGCTTCCAATGCCTGGTTCACCACCATACAAGAGGTTTCGCGCCCAAAGTACTCATTTAAGGGTCGCTGATTAACTGTGATTTTCCCTGTGCCTGGCCGCAGAAAAACCCGCGCCGTCGCGGTCTTACGCCGCCCCGTGCCATAATGCTGATTTTCGATCATTCCGGTTTATTCCAACTCTAGTGAACGCGTGCGCTGAATTACAGCTCCAGCGGGATAGGTTGTTGAGCAGTATGCTGATGTTCCGGCCCGGCGTAGACTTTCAGTTTGCGGAACATCGCGCGACCCAGCGGATTCTTGGGCAACATACCCTTGACAGCAATCTCGATGACGCGCTCGGGGGTTTGTTGCAACATCTTTTCCAGGGAAATGGATTTGAGGTTGCCGACGTAGCCCGTCACATGATGATAAAACTTGTCCTCGGTCTTGCGGCCCGTAGTGTGAACTTTTTCCGCATTGACCACGATGATATAGTCACCCGTATCGATATGCGGCGTATACTCGGGTTTGTGTTTGCCGCGCAAGCGACGGGCGATTTCCGATGACAGCCGGCCCAGAACCTTGTCCGTGGCGTCGATCACGTACCAGTCGCGCTTGACCTCGGCCGGCTTGGCGCTGAAAGTTTTCATTTATTAACGTGCTCCGAAAAGTCCGTGTTCGCTTGGAAAAGCGGAGATTCTACTCAAGCGACGGAAGATTGACAAGGGGCGAAGCACTGCTAAATGCGCAATCGCTCCACCACGCGGCCATTGACCAGATGCTCCTCGATAATTTCATCCAGATCCGCGTGATCAATGTAGGTATACCAGGTTGCTTCTGGATAAACCACAATAACCGGTCCCTCCGCGCAACGGTCGAGACAACCGGCATTGTTGATGCGCACTTTACAAGGAATGGCCGCTCCTCGTTCCTTAACCCGCTGCTTGACATAATCGCGGGCTTCCTGAGCGCCGTATTGCTGACAACATTGCGAGCCATCCTCGCGCTGGTTGGTGCAAAAAAATACGTGATAGCGATAATAGGACACGAATCATTCCTCCTGGATACGAGTTGATAGCCATGACGAACCGTCACTATACCCCTGCCGACACCCTTCTCATCAACTTCGATCAGGCGTTGCGCACGGTTTTCGGACAGCCGAAGACCACCGGCCGTCCCAACCCTGCGGTTAACGCGCCATTCGCTGATTTGCAATCCTCGGAACAACGCGAGGCCGCACGATTAATGCGCGTCAATCATACTGGCGAAGTCTGCGCTCAGGCTCTCTATCAGGGTCAATCGCTGACCGCCCAACTGGATGCCGTGCGCGACCGCATGGAGCAGGCCGCCATTGAGGAGAACGATCATCTCGCCTGGTGCGAAACGCGACTGAAGGAATTGGACAGCCATCCCAGCGTGCTAAATCCGCTATTTTACGCCGGCGCTTTCGCCATCGGCGCCTTGGCAGGTAAAGTCGGCGATCGCTGGAGCCTGGGTTTCGTTGCGGAAACCGAACATCAGGTGGTTGACCATCTGAACGCGCATCTCAAGCGTCTGCCGGAGCGCGATCAGGCCAGCCGGGCCATTCTGGAGCAAATGAAGGAAGACGAAGCACGGCACGCAACGCATGCGCTGGCCGCAGGCGGCGCCCGGTTGCCATTGCCGGTTCGCGTGCTCATGAAAGGCGTGGCCAAAGTCATGACTGGAACCACCTATTGGATATAAAACCGCGCAAAATGCAGTTCAAACCTGCCTATTATGTAAGCATTCACCTCCTCCCTTTGAAAAAGGGGGTCGGGAGGGATTTAACACGGGCGTTGGAGCCAAAATCCCCCCTAACCCCCCTTTGCCAAAGGAGGTGACTGAACGGTTACCCTATTATTATTGCCATGATGTTTGCTTCGGCGCCGGTTCCGGTGGCCCGCGCCACAACCCAGGGAGTTTTCAGCAATGCCTATCTCCAATAAGAAATTTCTACCGCTGACGCTCAGCGCAGCGGTTGCCGCCGCCTTCGGCAGTTACACCGCGCATGGCAGTGCGCTCGACCCCGATCCTGCCGTTGACCCGCCGGTGTTGAGCATGTTGGGTAGCTATAACTCCGGCAGAGGGGAGGGCGCAGCGGAAATCGTCGCTTACGATCCCGAAACCCGGCGAGCTTTCGTGGTCAACGCGGTAGACGCCACTGTGGACGTCCTTGACCTGCTCTACCCCGAGAGACCGCGCAAGATCCGCTCCTTGCGAGTCGGTGCGGTCGCGCCCGATTTGGGCAGCGCCAACAGCGTAGCGGTCAAAAACAACCTGGTCGCGGTCGCTATCGAAGCCGATCCCAAGCAGAACTCAGGTCTGATCGCCTTCTATAAAGCCGATACTCTACGGTTTTTAGGTACGGTGGAAGTTGGGGCGCTTCCGGATATGGTGACTTTTACCCCGGACGGCCAGACCTTACTGGTCGCCAACGAAGGCGAACCCAGTGACGATTACCTGAATGATCCGGAGGGTTCGATCACCCTCATTGATCTCAGTCGAGGCGTTAGGCGAGCGACCGCGCGCACGGCCGATTTTCGCGCTTTCAACGACCAGATAACCCGACTCCGTAAAATCGGGGTGCGAATTTACGGTCCAAACGCCAGCGTCGCGCAGGATCTTGAGCCGGAATATATCACCGTTTCCGATGATGGCCACACCGCCTGGGTGACATTGCAGGAGAACAATGCCCTGGCGGTTGTGGATATTCCCTCGGCTACGGTCCGCGATATCGTGCCGCTTGGCGTCAAATCTTATTACTTTAGTGGGCCAGCGACGCTCAAGAAATTCAATTTCCCAGAACTGCCGGTGATCGGCATCACGGAAGTCTGTCACGAAATTTTACGGTTAGGAGGGTTCTCCGGCCTGGCTTTCGAAGGATGCTACGAAAGCTGCAAGACGGATGAATTACATTTCATTACCCATACAGATCGCGGTCCCAACGCCGAGCCGCTGGACGTCGATGGCGACGGCGTGGCCGAACGACCCTTTGCCCTGCCCGAATTTCAGCCGCAATGGCGACGCTTCGTTCTTAACCTGACCACGGGCGAGATCGAGCTGAAAAAAGGAACGCCATTGACGCAAATCAACGGCGCACCGCTGACGGGACTGCCGAATCTGTCGGGACCAGCCGGGCTGGCCAACAGCGATGAGAAACCCGTTACGCTCTTCGGGGCGCCTCTGCGTCTTGATCCACTCGGCGCAGACCTGGAAGGCATTGTCCGCGATCCTACGGATGGCACGTATTGGATGGCCGATGAGTACCGGCCATCGATCTATCACTTCGACGCCGATGGCCGAATGCTGCAACGCTTCGTACCTGCGGGCGCTAATCAGGGTCCGCAAACGACCGGCAGTTCCGCTCTACCCGCAGAACTAGGGCAACGCCGCATCAATCGCGGTTTTGAGGCCATCGCCTACGCTGGCGGTCTGCTTTACGCTTTTCTGCAAAGTCCCCTTGATAATCCGGATACTACAGACGACGCTAACAGCAAGGCCAGTCGCTGGAGCCGGGTCGTGGTGTTCGACACGAAGCGCCAGCGCACGGTAGCCCAGTATGTTTACCCGATGGAATACAAGGTTGGCCCCTGGTCCAAGGGCAATCTTACAGACAAGATCGGCGACGCTGTGGCGCTGGGCGGCGGTCGCTTTCTGGTGTTGGAACGCGATTCCGGTTCGGACGCCACATCCAGCAAGTATATCTTTCGCCTTGACTTGAATGGGGCTACCAATCTGGAAACGCTGTCCAATGACATCGTCGGTCCGGGGGGGGCGCTGGAAACGATGAGCGCCGCTGATCTGGCCACCGCCGGCATCGTTACCGCACGCAAGACCCTGGTCGTCGATTTAGCCGCGCTTGGTTATCTGCCTAACGACAAACCGGAAGGATTGGCGTTGGTCGGCGAAAACGACGAGGAAATCGTCTTGGCAGTGCTTAACGACAATGATTTTGGCTTAAGCGATAAACCTATTCGTCTTGATGGATTCCTGAATTTTCAAAACCCTCTGGCGCCAGTGCAATTGGGTCTGATAACCATCAAGAAGCAGATGATCGACGCCAGCGACCGGGATGGCGGTCCGCATCTGGCCTATTGGCCGGTCGTGGGCATGTATCAGCCGGACGGGATCGCCAACTTTACAGTGAATGGCGAAACTTACCTTGTTACCGCCAACGAAGGCGATGCCCGCGACTATTCCGGCTACTCCGAGGAGACCCGCGTAGGCGATGTAACGCTTGATCCGCTCTACTTTGCGAATATTGACGTCCTTCAGCGCGAAGATCAGTTGGGCCGGCTCAAGATCACGACCGCGAACGGTGATCCCGATGGCGATGGCGTCTTCAGCGCGTTGTATAGTTTTGGCGGACGGTCATTCAGCATCTGGAGCAGCGAGGGCCGGTTGGTGTTTGACAGCGCTGCGGATTTTGAGCGCAATACGCAAAAGAATGGCGTCTGGATCAATCCGGACAGTGAAGGCCGCAGTGACGACAAGGGGCCTGAGCCAGAGGGCGTGGTCGTTGGCGATGCGGGGGGGCGCACCTATGCCTTTATCGGTCTGGAGCGCGCAGGCGGGGTCATGGTTTACGATGTGACTAATCCAGCCAAACCGATCTTCCAGCAATGGGCCTATAACCCAGGACATGTCTCGCCGGAAGGTTTGGCCTTCGTGCCGGCCAGCGAAAGTCCCGATGGCCATCCCTTGTTGCTGGTTAGCCACGAAGTCAGCGGCACGTTGGTCATTTATCGGGTTAATCGTTAACGTCGCCTGTATAAAACTCTCCTCTCCTACGGGGAGAGGAGGTTGGGGATGAGGACAGTTTTCAACCACTTAATAGATAGCGAAAGGCAGGCATGACCGCGATCCAGCGGTAATCGTTTCAATCAATGGGGAAATAAAAGCAGATTACTCAACATAAACACGGCCACTACCACGACCATGCCGGCAAACAGTTTCTGCAACATTGGCCCCGCGATATACCGCCCCACGGCGATGCCCAGCGCCATGCCGCCCAGTCCGCCAAAAACAAAAGGAAGAGTGATGCCGACGTTCAGGTGATGTCCGACCGCGAGATGGGACAGAAATCCAATAGCACTGATGATGGCAATCACCCAAAGCGACGTAGCGACCGCCCGTCGCATGGGCAGCGAGGCCAGCATGACCAGCGCCGGTACGATGAGGAACCCGCCGCCCACCCCAAACAGACCCGACAGCAAGCCGGTCAACGTTCCCGCTACGGCTAGACGCAGGGCGCAGCGCGAAGTGAATTGCAAGCGGCCGCCAGGATCGTAGCGACAAGCCGGTCCAGCATTATCGCCGTCGGTGTGACCGTTGGCGCGAATCAGTCGGGTTTCCTCGGGGTAACGGCTGGCTTGCCGCCACATGCGGAATGCCACCGCCAGCATTAGCAACGCAAAGCCCGCCAGTAGAATGGTTGCTGGAAAACGCGGATTCAGCCAAGCGCCCAGTGGCGCGCCCATGATGCCGGACAGACCAAAAATAATGGCGGTGCGCGGTTCGGCATCGCCATCGCGCAACCGGGCCAATCCACCGCCGAATGCGGTTGCGCCAACCGCCGCCAGTGAAATGACCACGGCTTGATGGGCCGGTGTATGCAGACCATAAACCAGCAACGGCACCGCAAAGATGGAGCCGCCTCCGCCCGTTAAACCGAGTGAAAAACCGATGACCAGACCAAAGAACAGACTGAGGAACATGTTTTTATACCGTCCACCATCAGAAAATGCACAATGTTAGGATCACTTAACCTCTTGATCAATGATGCTCAAAAGTGATCATGCTAATGCAGTCAGCGCATAAATTATTTAAATGCCGGACCGGCACAGTAAAGGATTCCGTTGACGTCCATGTCACTGTAGCGGTTTTTTTCTGGGGATCGTCCACAATACCAGCCAATCCCCGGGTTTTGAAATTGCTTTTAATAGCTGTCTGCAGGTTATTTTCTGTCGTTTTATCTTTTGACATCCGGGCCTTGATCAACGCCTCATATTGCTCTTCCAGCGCTTGATTGCGTTGCCGGAACGCTAGAAAGAGAATACTTTCCGAACCCACGTTATTATCGAGCTGGAAGGATTTGTCCTTGGCGGGCAGATGATAAACAACGCCGGCTTTCACTGGATTGAAATTGTCAACTCTGACGCCTCCAAAATCCCGCATTGGGAAGAGCTGAAAAATTGCCTTACTGCTATCAACCTGGAAGATGTAAACATAACTGTCTTCCTCGGGAGTAAACTGGACCTTGTAATGATCGCCGGAATTTAGCGCGCTCCCCTCGACCAGTGGCTTCAAAGCGCCTTGGCCACCGGGACGGTAAACATAATTCACTTTAAAGTTTAGCGGCTTGACCTCAGCAGCTTGAGGTGTGGGGGGCATTGACGCCGGTTTCGGGGTTGCATCGCCCGGTTGAGGAGTGATCTTGACCGTTCCAGCCGGTCCTCGGGTTGTCAGGTCGGTTTCGGATGCAGGTTCGGCCGCGTTCACAACACCCGTGACGTTTAACAACAAGCTGCCAACGATTAATGGCAAGGAATTGAACCAACAGAGCTTATAGATCATGACTGCCTCTCGCTGTATGTTTGAAATTTAACACGGGCATAGCGCCCACTTGGGTTTTCTGCAAGCCATCAGTCAACCGGGCTTGCGCTTCCTGGATTCGCGACGGGTCCTCTGAGCGACGCGCTTCAACCAGCGCTGTATATTCATCCTCCAAGTCAGCATTACGATTGTGGAAAGCCAAAGCGTGGATTTGTTCCTGACCAATTTGGTCATCCAGTTGGAACGCTTCATCCTGGGCCGGCATGAAGTAAGTTACGCCTGCCTGTACGGGGTTTGCATTAGCTGCCATTTGCGAAGGATTGCTACTGTCGGCTGGAAATAGACGATAAACCCCTCCGCTACTGTCGATTTGGAAAATATAGACATAGCCGTGCTGTTTGGGCGTAAAATGAATCTGGTAGTAATCTCCGGAGCGCATCACTCCGCTATTCAGCAATGGACGGAAATTAAGCTGATCCGCTGGCTTATAAGAATACGAAATCTCGATGGGAAGGATATCATCGAGTGAGCGCTGCTTCAAAAAGTATCCCAATCCAGCGAGTAAAACAATAACGACGATTAAAAGAGAAATACCAATGAAATATTTTTTGAGTCTGAATTGATGATTGACTTTGTTCTCCTTCCTTGCTTGAGATAAAACGATGGTTTTATCGTTTTTTTGATCAATTACGTTATCTTTATTTTTATTCTTGCTTTCGCTAATACCGTCAAGAGCCTCGATGAGTTGTTCGGCTGTCTTAAAGCGATCATTTGGACTGCGCGCCAGCAACTTGTCCAAAATACCCTGATAGTGATTGAATTCTGTCGGCAAGGATTCTGTTGCGCCATCCGGAGTTCGATCGGGGCGGTATCCAGTGAGCATCTCAAAGAATACTAAACCGAGAGAATACAGATCGCTACGACCATCAAGCACTTTACCTTGAGCCTGCTCGGGACTCATATAAAGGATCGTGCCAATCGCCAGGCCCGTTGCGGTAAGAGGGGCCGTGTCTTCAAAAGCCTTGGCAATGCCAAAATCCGAGAGCACTGCATTACTATCATCACGAAACAGGATATTAGCGGGTTTAATATCTCGATGAACAAAACCCTGATGGTGGGCATGGCCCAGAGCGCCGGCCAGTTGCCGCAGAATATTAACAGCTTGTTCTGCGGACAAGCCTTTTTGAATACGATTCTTTAACGTGCCGCCTTCCACATACTCCATGACCATGTAGTACTGGTTCAGACATTCCCCAATATCGTGAATCGTCAGAATATGCGGATGCCTGAGACGAGCAACGATTTTTCCTTCTTTAAGAAAACGCTGACGAAATGTAGCGTCAACGCTCAGGGAAGGATTAATCACCTTGATCGCGACTGGGCGTTCGAGGGCTTCCTGGATTGCCAAATACACTTGGCCCATAGCGCCCCCGCTAATCAGTTTTTCAACCTTATAGCCAGGAATAACAGGAACCGTATCAATAACCTTGATGATATTGTCTATCGCAATATCTTTATTGCCGTAAGGCTTCGCATTATCAGGATAGGACATCAATCGTTACTCATGGAGTATTGAACACATTCCCCCATACTCGCCCAACGCGCTGCGTTAAAAATCCCATCGCAACTGCGTTGAAATCGTATTCATCTCAAGATGTTCATAGTCGAACAAGGTGCGATATTGGATCAGGATAGATGGCCCTTGATTAAACCGCGCCTGCAACCCAAGACCAAATCTGAAATAGTTCTTGTCTACCGGGTCGGTAAATATCTGGAAGATATTATCGGGGACTGCTGCGCCTTCCACGAAACGGCCACTCACCACCCGGCTGTTATCCTTGAACTCGTGCAACCAGCTAAACTCGAACTGTGGCTCCAATGTTCCCCAAGATTGGTCAAATAGATAGCTGGCTCTCCCACCCAAACTGAAAACCAGTGATTGCAGATTTTGCTGATCTATGGCCACCGCCCAGCCCGAACCCGGATTATTACCCGATACCTGTTCCTGGAAGGGATCAACCTGCATGTCGAGATAGCTTAGATGGGCTTCGGGACCGAAAGTCAAGTTGCCGCGTGTGAATTGATAGCCAACGCCTAGATCAGCAAACACTTGCCGCCCTTCGTAGCTGCTATCAAAGCCTTGCTTAACATCGGCATTTTGCAACTCATAGGCGACGTTGCGCCGTTGGTCATAATCGTTCCGGCCATAATTGACCATCCCTTCGACGTAGAACCGGTCGGAAGGGTAATAGACTCCGTACAAGGTCAGGCCCAGACCTCGGGTATCCAGATAACCACCATTGCTATCGATATCGGTATCAATGGACGTGTAGGAAAGGGCGACGCCCAGGATGAACTGGTCGCTAAATCGATAATCAGCGCCCAACGTCAGTTCAAGGGTCCTGAAATCAAATCCGGTTTGATTTGTGGTTTCATCCCGCCCTCCGAGATTGATGGCGCCACTGACAAACACGCCAAAGGGGCCTGATTCCATAAAGCCTTCATTGACGCTCGGCACCCCGGCCTCGTCTCCAGTGCTGGCCAATAAATAGCGCAAATCCGGGCCGGAAAGCGTCCATCCACCGCGCTGGATATTCAACTGGTCGATATTAATACCCATCACCCCCGCGCGTAATGCAGCCATGCGAGTTCGAATGCCCAACATCTGGGACTGTACACTGGTCTGCGAGGCATCAATGGCGGTGCTCAGACTCTTGGGCGTGATTTGCTCCAAAGCGGAACCGACCTTGGGGTCACCGCTTTCAGCAGCGTTGATAAGCGCATCACAATCTCGCAGGAAGCTGGCGCCTGCCGATCGATCGAAGCATAGCCCGCCAATGGCGCGTCCCACGGTCTTTGCCGCAGGATCATCGGTGGCGTCTTCGAGGAGTTGCTGGACCTCTTTCTTACTGCGCGTCACTTCGACAGTGACGGTCGCTGAGTCCGTGCTGATGCCATCGGTGATGGTGTAAGTAAAGGAATCCGTACCGATGAAGTTGGGCGATGGCGTGTAGTTAATCGCGCTGTCCACGCCAGCTGCCGCACTGCCATGCGCTGGACTGCTGACCTGGATGACAGTCAAGTTCGTACCAATATCATTAGCCAACACCGCAATGGATACGGGCGCACGGGTCGTGGTAGTGACTGCATCATCCAGCGCTTCGAGCGCCGGCGCAATGACTGTAACCCGCACTGTCGCGGTGGCGGTCTGGCCGAAGCGGTCGGTGATCGTGTAGGTGAAGGCGTCGGTCCCGGCGAAGTTCGCGGCGGGCGTGTAGGCGATCGTACCGTCTGCATTGGGTGTTGCGCCGCCACGAGCAGGTGCGCCGACCTGGATGATGGCTAATCCCTCGCCCACATCATTAGCTAGTACAGAAATGGTGATAGGCGTTCTGGCTGGAGTAGTGGCTGTATCGTCCACGGCGTCCAACTTCGGCGGCGTAACCCGCACACTCACGGTAGCAGTAGCGGTCTGGCCGAAGCGGTCGGTGATCGTGTAGGTGAAGGCGTCGGTCCCGGCGAAGTTCGCGGCGGGCGTGTAGGTGACGGCGCCGTTACCAGCGATGATCGCGCTGCCGTTGGACGGAGCGCTGACGTCCACCAGGGTCAGTTCCGTTCCGATATCATTGGCCAGTACGTTGATGGCGACTGGCGCACCCGCCGCCGTACTGGCGGTGTCATTCACCGCGGTCAGCCTCGGCGGATTGACCGTCACCGTTACCGTCGCGGTGGCGGTCCGGCCGAAGCGGTCGGTGAGGGTGTAGGTGAAGGTGTCGCTCCCCGCGAAGTTCGCGGCGGGCGTGTAGGTGACGGCAGCGCCGTTGATCGCCGCGCTGCCATGCGCGGGCGTGCTGACTTGCGTCACCGTCAATCCGGTGCCGGTGTCATTGGCCAGTACGTTGATGGTGACCGGCGTACCTGCCGCCGTGCTGGCGGTATCATTGACGGCATTCAATCCGGGCGGATTGACCGTCACCGTCACCGTCGCGGTGGCGGTTTGGCCGAAGCTATCCGTGAGGGTGTAGGTGAAGGTGTCGGTTCCAGCAAAGTTCGCTGCCGGGGTATAGCTGACCGTAGCGCCGCTGATCGCCGCGCTGCCATGCGCGGGCGTGCTGACTTGCGTCACTGTCAACCCGGTTCCGGTATCATTGGCCAGCACATTAATCGTGACCGGCGTGACCGCCTCGGTGATGGCCGTATCATCCACCGCAATTGGCCTCGGCGGATTGACCGTCACTGTCACCGTCGCAGTGGCGGTCCGGCCGAAGCCGTCGGTGAGGGTGTAGGTGAAGGTGTCGGTTCCGGCGAAGTTCGCGGCGGGCGTATAGGTGACGGCAGTGCCGCTGATCGCCGCGCTGCCATGCGCGGGCGTGCTGACGTGCGTCACCGTCAACCCGGTTCCGGTGTCATTGGCCAGCACATTAATCGTGACTGGCGTGGTCGCCGCCGTGGTCGCCGTGTCATCGACTGCATTTATGATCGGCGGAATCACATCTACTGTGACAGTGGCGGCAGCCCTCTGGCCGAAACTGTCGATGATCGTATACGTGAAGCTGTCAAGGCCGCCAACAAAGGTGGGATTTGGCGTGTAGATCACAGTATTGCCGCTAATCATAGCCGTGCCGTTCGCCGGGGCGCTTACCTGGGCCACCGTCAACCCCGCGCCGGTGTCATTGGCCAGCACATTAATCGTGACCGGCGTGACCGCCTCGGTGATAGCCGTATCATCCACCGCAATCGGCCTCGGCGGATTGACCGTCACTGTCACCGTCGCCGTGTCCGTTTGGCCGAAGCTGTCGGTGAGGGTGTAGATGAAGGTGTCGGTTCCGGCGAAGTTCGCGGCGGGCGTATAGGTGACGGCAGTGCCGCTGATCGCCGCGCTGCCATGCGCGGGCGTGCTGACGTGCGTCACCGTCAACCCGGTTCCGGTGTCATTGGCCAGCACATTAATCGTGACTGGCGTGGTCGCCGCCGTGGTCGCCGTGTCATCGACTGCATTTATGATCGGCGGAATCACATCTACTGTGACAGTGGCGGCAGCCCTCTGGCCGAAACTGTCGATGATCGTATACGTGAAGCTGTCAAGGCCGCCAACAAAGGTGGGATTTGGCGTGTAGATCACAGTATTGCCGCTAATCATAGCCGTGCCGTTCGCCGGGGCGCTTACCTGGGCCACCGTCAACCCCGCGCCGGTGTCATTGGCCAGCACATTAATCGTGACCGGCGTGACCGCCTCGGTGATAGCCGTATCATCCACCGCAATCGGCCTCGGCGGATTGACCGTCACTGTCACCGTCGCCGTGTCCGTTTGGCCGAAGCTGTCGGTGAGGGTGTAGATGAAGGTGTCGGTTCCGGCGAAGTTCGCGGCGGGCGTATAGGTGACGGCAGTGCCGCTGATCGCCGCGCTGCCATGCGCGGGCGTGCTGACGTGCGTCACCGTCAACCCGGTTCCGGTGTCATTGGCCAGCACATTAATCGTGACTGGCGTGGTCGCCGCCGTGGTCGCCGTGTCATCGACTGCATTTATGATCGGCGGAATCACATCTACTGTGACAGTGGCGGCAGCCCTCTGGCCGAAACTGTCGATGATCGTATACGTGAAGCTGTCAAGGCCGCCAACAAAGGTGGGATTTGGCGTGTAGATCACAGTATTGCCGCTAATCATAGCCGTGCCGTTCGCCGGGGCGCTTACCTGGGCCACCGTCAACCCCGCGCCGGTGTCATTGGCCAGCACATTAATCGTGACCGGCGTGACCGCCTCGGTGATAGCCGTATCATCCACCGCAATCGGCCTCGGCGGATTGACCGTCACTGTCACCGTCGCCGTGTCCGTTTGGCCGAAGCTGTCGGTGAGGGTGTAGATGAAGGTGTCGGTTCCGGCGAAGTTCGCGGCGGGCGTATAGGTGACGGCAGTGCCGCTGATCGCCGCGCTGCCATGCGCGGGCGTGCTGACGTGCGTCACCGTCAACCCGGTTCCGGTGTCATTGGCCAGCACATTAATCGTGACTGGCGTGGTCGCCGCCGTGGTCGCCGTGTCATCGACTGCATTTATGATCGGCGGAATCACATCTACTGTGACAGTGGCGGCAGCCCTCTGGCCGAAACTGTCGATGATCGTATACGTGAAGCTGTCAAGGCCGCCAACAAAGGTGGGATTTGGCGTGTAGATCACAGTATTGCCGCTAATCATAGCCGTGCCGTTCGCCGGGGCGCTTACCTGGGCCACCGTCAACCCCGCGCCGGTGTCATTGGCCAGCACATTAATCGTGACCGGCGTGACCGCCTCGGTGATAGCCGTATCATCCACCGCAATCGGCCTCGGCGGATTGACCGTCACTGTCACCGTCGCCGTGTCCGTTTGGCCGAAGCTGTCGGTGAGGGTGTAGATGAAGGTGTCGGTTCCGGCGAAGTTCGCGGCGGGCGTATAGGTGACGGCAGTGCCGCTGATCGCCGCGCTGCCATGCGCGGGCGCGCTGACTTGCGTCACCGTCAACCCGGTGCCGGTGTCATTGGCCAGTACGTTGATGGTGACCGGTGCGCCAGCGGTAGTGGTGGCGGTGTCGTCCAAAGCGACTAACAGCGCAACGCCATTTCCCGTTAGGCGCGTAGTTAAGCTTTCAATGCAACCATCAGAACATGTATCAACGACTACAGTTAACAGTCCAGTTTGTAGTCCAATAGCTCCCGGTGAAAAAGTCAAACTGATATTACAAGATGACGATGGAGGAAGAGAAAGTGGACACCCACTTGCAGAAAAATTGCCTGTTGCAGTAATGCTATTAACTGCAACAGGCAATTGAGGATCATTATTAGTCAGCGTCACGGTTTGCGGTGAACTGGTTGTACCAACGGCGACTTGTCCAAAATCGATCGTAGCAGGGGTTAGACCCGCCCCAGAGGTTTGCGCCCTCAGATTAATTCCCCAGTCTGGCAAGAAAATCAAAAAGAGACCGGCGAGCATCAACGCAACGGCCTTAACCCAAAACCCACAGTGCTGTAATGATCGATTATTCATGGTGATGCTGCCTTTATCACGGGTAGTGCTCATTGGTTGCTTTTAATAGCAACCTCCCCCTGTTTAACAAACGCTATTGCAAGGGACTACTTTCCCCAATCAAGGTAAACGCCGCCCAAAAGATCGGATGCGCCATGTTGGGTTGCTCCAGCAGGGCCAATTGCGCCTGCCGCAATGCTTCAGCCCTTCCCATACTTGGCGATTTTTGGTAAGCGTCAAAGGTGTGCGTGGTCAAGAAAACTGTCGGTTCCGAAACCACATACCAGTGAGAAGCCAGCAATGCTCTTGAACCTGCGTAGAAAAACGCCGTTGCCAACCCCGATAATCCTTCGCCGCGCAGACGCCCGCTCCCGCCGCCCGCCGTGTTACAGGCTGACAATAAGACCCATTCGGCGTCCAGTTTCAGACTGGCAATCGTGCTGGCGCTGAGCAGCCCATTATCCTCCCCCTGCGCCGCTGCCTGTGGCGTCAACGCCAGCGCGGGTTCCTTTAAGCAATCGAGTTCGCCGGGCAGCAGGGCATGAGTGGCAAAAGCGATGATCCGGTAATTCTGCAAATTGCGGGTCTCAACTGCAGAAACTGTAGCTTGTTGACCCAGCACAACTGCTTGCTCCGGTCTGGCGCCCAAGGTGCGCGCCAGAGTACGCAACTCAACTTCCGTTTCCGGAAGTTGCGGCAACTGACTGAGCGCTTTGGCGTCAAACTGGCAATTCTGAACCACTTGATCGACATTACTGCCGCCACCGCGCAACGTACCCGCCGATCCAGTTGAAAAGACCGGATCGCCAAAACCGATGAACGGCAAACGCGCCTGCGAAGAACCGGCAACCTGACGGAATTGCTCCAAAGCAACCACCGAAGGCAGCAGGCTAAAGGCCATGTCGCGCACCAGCCAGGCGGCTTGCCGGTAGTCGCCAGGATCGGGAGGCCGACGCACTAATAGCGCGGGTGGCAGGCTAAGCAACGCTCCAGAGGGCGCCACGATTAAATGCTCGACTCCAACCAGCGCCGATTCCAACGGACCGAGCAGCTGTTGGTAGAGCTGATAGGCGAGGAGCAGATCGAAATCAGGCAAGCGGCCAGAACTGGCGTTGACCCCAGCGCGCAAACGTTCTACCTCGACAGTGAGCTGCGGCGCGGGCACTTTCACCGCTGCGCCCCGCAAAGTTCCATCGGCTTTCACCAGAAACACCCAGGTTTCCCGTTGCCCCGGCAGCACCCGCAATAGCGCTTCATTGCTCCGCAACAACTTCGCCACTTCCGCTGCATTCAGCGGCGTGGGGGTGACCAAGCGGCCATAACGCGGGAACCGGGCCTGTAGTTGTTGTTCGCGAAGCGCGTATTCCTCCGCCGCTGTGCGCAATTTGGCCTTGAGCGCTTCCTCTTTGGCCGTATCCCGCTCCAGAAAGGGCCTGCTCTGCTCCACGCCTAATTCATATTGAATATCCTGTCGGGCTTTTAACGCATCCTGCAACGCCCGCGCCGTTTCCCGCACCTCGGGATCGGTCTCGGCCAGACGCGCCGCGACTTGGGTCACCGCCCGCCCAGCCGCTGGAGTCTGGCCCAATTGCGAGACCGTAAACGCCTCATCCAGCAAGGCGGATTGGTCGCCAGCAGCATTGCTGTCAATCAATTCAAACAATAATTCGAGGTAGCCTTCCACGTCCTGCGTCTGCATTTGGGCTAACGCCGTCGGATCGCTCAGCAGCATTCGCCGGGTCTCACGCCAGAGTTCCAAAGCGCGCTCAGGTTGACCCGCAGATCGTTCGACCTGGGCCTGGGTCATCAGCGCTTCGGCCAATGCCCGGCCTTCGCCAAACAAAGCGCGGCTTAATTCAACTGCCGCTTGAGCATGGTCACGGGCCTGTCCATAGGCTTGGCGACGGCGATAAACTTCCGCTAGGCGCTGGTGGCTTTGGCCCACCCAGTGATAGTCGCCGCCCCGCACCGTATCGAAAATCGTGAGCGCTTGTGAGTAAGCGGCTTCCGCTTCCGCCAGTTTGCCCAGCTCAACATAGACATCGCCGACGCCAATGAGGGAATGAGCGATGCGCGGATTCATGGCGCCTTGTTGGGAGCGCGCCGCCGCCGCCTGGCTGAGTTCCCACGATTGCTGCGCGTACTGTTCAGCGCGCGCTTCCTCGCCCCGATCCAGGGCGTACCAGGCCCAATAAACCAGCAACTCCGGCCAGTCTGAGGCATCGGCCGAGGCTTTGACCAAGGGTTCAGCGCGTTGGAACATGGCCTCCGCTGCGCCCGGCTGCAAGCGGCTGAGTTCACGCCCTATCCGCGCCGCCAGATAACCACCGCTCGGATGGTTGGCGCCTTTGATGCGCTCGTGAATTTCCAGGGCGCGTTGCGCAAGTTCAAGGGCGCGCTGATGATTTTTCGCCGAGTTATACAAGGTGCTCAGTTCATCCAGAGCGGTGAACTGTCCCATATCCTCCAGGCCAATCGATCGACCTTCCGGAGCAATGGCCTGTTCAGCCAGAGCGATCAATTGCGACCGACTGCCAGGCAGCGTTTCCTGTGCTGTTCCGCGAAGCGATGCTTGGATAAAGCTCTCGAACAAGGGCGCAAGATGGGCCGGCCCCCAGAGGATGAAAGCACGATTATCGACGCCCGCCGCGATGAGCAAGTAGGGGAAGCCGCCATTGTAACTGGTGCAGCGACGCAGATAGGCAGGTTGCTCGTTCAAGATGCGCGTTGATTCCGGATCGCCGCAATCCGCCTCGGTCTGCACGGTTTTAGCTAGCGCGCCTTGATTGAGAAACCGCTCTTCCCACTGCGCTGCTGGCCGGGGGAGGTTTCCCCGCCAGACCTGTCCAGCAGGGCGCTCCCAACCCGGACAACGGACCTCGAACTGTTCCAGACCCTCGTCGCTACCGGATTTGTAAAACTCGCAGGCGACATCACCCAAAGCTTTGGCGTCTTCCGGCAAGGCAATCCGTGTTCCAACCGGCAAACCTTCGGGAGCGGCCGTCGAACGTCTATTTCCTCCAGTAGCACATCCCCACAGCGTCAGAACGCCAACCAGTAGCAATACCACGCCATAGTGGCGCTCACCGTGAGCCATACGTCCTTCCTCCTCGCACCGGTGTAGGCGAGCGCCTGTGCGCCCCTACGAAAGTGAATTGGCAAGCTTATTTCTAGTTAATTGATAGTGAATATCAACATCAGTCGGTATTCAACATGATTTTTACCGCATTTCCACACTTATGGACTGACTCTGGTTGATACATCCAAACGAATAAACTCGCTCCGGCGATTCTCCTCGCGGCCAGTCTCTGTAGCGTTCGACGCAACGGGATATGCTTCCCCATACCCTTTGGCGATCAGCCGATCGGGGGAAACTCCATGTTCAATCAGATACGCCCTGACTGCCTGCGCCCGCTCTCCGGATAATATTAGATTATATTTATTAGAACCGGCAGCATCGGTATGACCGGCAATCAGCAGCATGGCGTTAGCCAGCGTGGGGCTTTGTAAAGCCGCCACATACTCATTCAAAAGTGGGTAGGCGTCATCGCGGATGCGTGCGGAGTTCGAATCAAAATGGATCAAGGCCGCAATTTTGGGACGATCCCGAATCAGATCTGGATAATTCATGGTTGCTGCTGGCTTGACCGGCGGAGACGGCGCCGCTTGAACCGGTACGGGATCATCGACGATACCGGCTGGACCCCGCAATCTCCCCAAACCTGGACTGCCGGAACCTGGCCCTCCACGCAGTTGCAGACCGGGTTGTGCAGAGTCTGAAGCGCCGCTCAGGGCGCGTTCGATTTCCGAAGCGGTCTGAGAAGGCGGTGCAGCGATAACGGTATTCCAGGTCAGCGCAAACATCAGACCAATGACCCAGTGATGGATCGCGAGTTTTTTGCAAAAAAGTTCGAGTTTCATTGCATGGGTTCCTTCAGGAATAGGAGTTCAACGTGTCATGCTGACTGCGTCACGAATAATCTCAATGACATCGCCCAATGGGTATGGGTTCTGACTGATAGGCGCCTGACAGACCGTTACCGACCTAATGTCGTAGACTCATCGCGCGATTCTGCTAACAGGCCATTGGGGAATTCATGACGCTGGGTGACAGCAAAGGCCATTTGGCTGGCATAATGGCAAAATGACTTGGCAATATTGAAAAAGCCGGTGGGAACTGTGACGAAAGCGCCTGTTTTACCCGGACAGCGCAATAGGCTGCACCGTCACCAACCCTTTAATTTACTAGAGTTTACCTGCGAGAAATCCGATGCCTTCCAAGCCTGATAGCGATCATTCCAATCCTCCATCCAATAGTCGTTCGACCGGGCCGCTGAGCATCGTCCTCAGTGTACTGTCGGCGTTCTTCGGGGTGCAAAGCGAGAAAAACCGCGAGCGGGATTTCCAGCATGGCCGTCCAATTCATTACATTCTGGTCGGATTGATTATGACTTTGCTGTTTATTTTTGGGGTGCTAGTTGCGGTCAAGCTGGCATTGCGCTCCGCGGGCGTCTAGCCTGAACCAGATTTAGCCAGAGGAGCGCCCTGTTCCCTGTTCCCTGTTTCCAACTCCCTGGAGTGAGATTTGACCATGAGCCGCATCGTGCTGACCGATGAAGTACGCCACGACTATCAGCAATTGTTCATGACCTGCGTGATTCACCCGGAACGGGCTGCCGAGGTAGACAAAATCGCGAACGTCCTGATAACGGAACGGAAGCGCTATCAAAGCGTGGGTGAGCGGCTGAATATACCCTGGTTTGTTGTCGCCGTGCTGCATGAAGCCGATGCAGGTCGCGATTTCAATGTTCACCTGCATAACGGCGATCCACTGACCGAGCGCACCCGGCACTTGCCGGATGGGCGACCCGTCGAAGGCGAGCCGCCCTTTCGCTGGGAGGACAGCGCTATTGATGCTTTACGGCTATATCACTTTGATCTTTGCCAGGATTGGAGCATCGCCAGCATCCTGTTTTTGTTGGAAGGACGGGGCGGTTGGGGCTATCGCCTGCACCATCCTGAAGTTCCCTCGCCCTATTTATGGAATTACTCAACCCATTATACTCATGGCAAGTACGTTACCGACGATAGCTGGAGCGAGACTGGCGTTGCCCAGCATTGTGGTGCAGCAGTGCTGCTGCGGCGCTTGGTGGAACGTGGCCTGATTGCATTCGATCATTCAGAGGAGCTGCTTGATGAACCATTACTGCGCTACGATGAAAGCGCCGCCTCGCTCTGGATTGAGGCGCTGCAACGTTTTATGAACACCCTGCCTGGAATTTACGTGAAAGTGGATGGCCAGGCTGGACCTCGCGCCTCTGATGCGTTTCATAGACTCACCGGAATATATTTGCCCGGTGATCCACGCTCCAGCGATCAGAAAACCTAACCCAATCCAAGAAACTCCCTTCTATGCGCAAGCCATTGTGTTCCTGTCTTTGCTACTTTTTGGGTTCATGATGGCGGGAACAGGCAATGCAGCAACCAGGATGCCGCAGACGGTTTCATTCGAATCCCTGATTCAGCCCAAGCGCCTGCTGATTTTACACTCTTATTGTTATGGTGCTGGTTTAGTTCAGTTATTATGAGTGGGTTGGACGGCGGCGAACGGTGGACATTTTCCCCGTCGCCTGGACGAAGCGCAAAAGCCGGGTAGGTCGGGCACGGCCTCATCGTGCCCGACGCATGCCTTGAACCGGGTCGGATGCAACCAAAGAATACACACAATTGCTTAACATGCGCCTCCAGCCGACCGCTCGCTACGCTCGCGGCGGCTGAGCATCGTAGGTTGGGTTGCCGCCCTTTTGGCAACCCAACATTCAGCCAAGCCTAACTGGCCGCTGCACCGGAGTCCGCGCCATTGAGTGTTGTGGTTGATTTGAAGTACGGCAAGGTGCGGCCCCGAACTTCTATCGAAGCAGGATAAATATGCCAACAGTTCTGAGAATTGGAAGTTTTCGCTTCCACTTTTACTCAGATGAAGGAGACGAACCTCCTCACATTCATGTACGCTGTTCCAGTGGTGAATGTAAGTTTTGGCTTGTCCCTGTAGCCTTAGCTCGTAATCGCGGTGTACCTCCCCATGATTTACGAGAAATTGAAAGACTTGTATTTGAAAATAGGCAAACCTTGATTAATAAATACCATGAATACCACAATCGTTGAAATAGAACCTGTCGCTATCAGAGCTTGGGCCAAGAAACGGATGATTTATCTTGAATTAACGGATGGACGGATAGTGGGTTTCCCTGCTGATCGCTTTAAGATTCTCAGCCAAGCCTCTGAAAATCAGCTTAAAGAAGTTCAGGTAGAGGTAGGCGGACATGCACTCAGATGGGAAAAGCTTGACGAAGACTTGACCGTAGCTGGTGTAGTTGCCGGAAGATTTCAACTCCCATTGCCTAGACAAGCAGCCTAACTGGACATTGCACCTGACCGTGCTGCGCACGGCAGGTGAACGAAGTCGTTATGTATCAAATCAGAGGGAAATTGAGTGGCAAGGCTAAGTAGAGAATCACTAGAATTTGCAAAAAATCACATCATTAAGTTCTATGATTCTGATTTCTTTCCAAAGCCATTTGAATATGAAGCATTGTGGGCCAATTGGGACGAAGTCGTAACTCACTTAACCTGTAACGAAATTGACGGGTATCCTATCGAACAGCCTAGAGTCTTTGGCTCTCCAAAGCCGGATGGAACATTTATAGGCTTGCCAACGATTATCCCTACATTATCAACGAACTGAGCGTTAATCAAATTGTCTAATAACTATAGAAGACCTCTTTAGAGACTCTAAATTTATAGAGGAGGTGCGGCAATGAACGCGGAATGGATGTTTGATGCACGTAAAATACCGGATGAAGTGATGAATTACATCCGGCGTATTGCGGTTCGCGCGGTCGAAGAGAAGCATTATGGTCCGGAGCTTGTTGCTGATTTTTTGGGTATCGACCGAACGAGTATTTATGATTGGCTTCGCAACTATCGTTATGAAGGAGAAGAAGCCCTGGATACCCGGAAAGCGCTCGGCGCCACGTGTGTGATGACTCCGGATATTGATCGATGGTTAAAAGAAACGATACTCAATACGACGCCGGCGGATCATGGCTATGATACGGTTTTATGGACTTTAGAGATCATGGTTAATTTATTGAAAGAGTACTTTGGTTTATGGGTATCGGATGCCACGGTTCGTCTGCATTTACATCAATTAGGACTGAGTTGTCAAAAACCTTGTTATCATGCCTTAAACCAGGATCAGGAGGAAGTTAAAAAGTTTATTAATGAAGAATTTAAAGAGATTCAGAAGCGGGCTCAAGAACTTGGAGCGGATATTGCGTTTCAGGATGAGTCATGGGTTCAAGGCCATACGCGTTCTGGACGGACGTGGGGCTTAGTCGGTCATCCGCCTGAAATTAAAGTGAGTGATGACCGGGGTGGGTTTCACATTTTATCGATGGTTACGGCGACGGGCGAGTTAATATTTGAAGTGACCACTCAAAAATGAGTGAGTGGGGTTTTCATTGCCTTTTTAGAGAAGGCATTAGAGGGTCGAGAGCGCCCATTAATTGTCATCACGGACAATGCGTCTTATCATACCTCGAAAGAAGTCAAAGCCTTTCTTGAGACGCATCGAAAACAAATCCGCTTGTTCTTTCTTCCCCCCCACTCGCCAGAGTTAAATCCGGATGAACAGGTTTGGAATGAGATCAAAAATGATCATCTGGAAAAGGAGCCAATTAAAAACCGGGCTGATTTCAGAGCGCGCGTTTATTCTGCTTTGGAAAAGCTAAAAGAATTTCAGGAAAGGGTCAAATCATTTTTTAGGCTCCCTGATACTCAATACGCTAATCCTGAAAAAGCTCCAGCATGATTTTTGTGGGGATAACTATTAGCAAGACAATAGGATGGTGCACCAACTAGATCCGATAAATACATTAATTTATACATCAATTGCATTTCTCATATCGGAAAAAGTAGAGGCAGCAAGAATCCCTGAAGATGAAAGGGTGGCTTGTTCATATCGGATAGGCATAGGTAAAGATAAAGGAACTTTCTTTTCAAACGGCGCAGGGTATTCAGGGTTTATTGAAAAATGTAGAGAATTGTCCGAAGAGAATTCCTATGTTCTAGTTACCGATATAACTGATTTTTACAACCAGATTTATGTTCATAGATTACAAAACGCAATTGAATATGCTAGTCCCGAACTCTTTGAGTTATCAAATAACACAGAAAGATTTTTACTAGACCTAAACGGCTCTGTTTCACAGGGGGTTCCCGTAGGACCGGCTGCAAGTATTATTATGGCTGAGGCAGTTCTGATTGATGTAGATAATTATATAAGGGATGCCAAATATCCTCACTCTAGGTATGTGGATGACTTCCGAATATTCGGAAATTCAGAGGTGGATCTCCGATTATTTCTAGAAATAATCACTAAGTATCTGTATGAAAACCATCGGCTCACTATAGCATCTGGAAAGACAGAAATCATTCCAGTTGCAGAGTTTTGTGAAAAATATCTTAATAGTCCTGAAGAGGTGGAAAAGGCTGAAATTCATGGCGCTCTTAGCGAAATAAATTCGCCCGTAGATGCCTATAGTGGTTCGTTTGAAGAGGAGTCCGCCGCCGATGAAGGAAAAGTTAGACCTACGGTCTTAACCGAACTTATGGAAAGAGTTTTATCTAGCGATAAGCTTGATTTAGGTCTAGCTCGTCATATATTGAGAAAATGTCGAATGTATAAAATAAGAGCGATATCAAATCAAGTTTTAGATAATTTTGAGTTTCTATCTCCAGTTATAAGTGATGTTATTTTATATTTGAGTAAAGTGGCAAATGCAACGTTTGTTGAAAGAAATAAAGATAAGCTGGTTTCCTTATTTCAAAATGTAATGGCCTCAGAGGTGCCATTTATAAAGGAGTGGATAGAATATTATATTGCAAATGATCCAAAGCTTCTTGAGATTCAAGAAATTAGAGAATTGGTAATGTCTACTGCTAGTATCAGAAATCAGGCTTCAATGGCAAGGAATAGGAATATGACCCACTGGGTTAGGGGGCAAAAAGCAAATATGTCCCATTTATCTCCGTGGGATAGACGCTCTTTAATTTATTCAGGGTTGGCACTATCTAAGGCAGAGCTAAACGGTTGGCTAAATTCGGTAGAAAAGAGTTCAGCCAATTTTACTGAGCAAATGACAATAAAGTGGGTGCGTTCATTGAGATGATACATAACACAGCACTCAAATTGGACGCCAATTCCGCTGCGCTTCATTGGCACCCTTTAGCTCGGCGTTATGCGCCATACGAACAAGAGTTCAACAGATTGGAAAGATATACCTGATCAAACTATTGCCTACCACAGCTTTTTTGTGTTGATAGAATCAAATAAAGTATTGTTACAATCAAGGGCATCGAAGTTAATAGTGAAGTTTATGTACTCACTAGAGAGGAAGTATCATGAAATTGAAAGTTGTAGTTCACGAAGCTGAGGAAGGAGGCTATTGGGCTGAAGTGCCGTCTATACCTGGATGTGCAACGCAAGGTGAAACCTTTGATGAATTATTGGGCAACATTTATGAAGCAGTAGAAGGTTGTTTATCTGTAGATGTTCAGGACATCTCGGTATCTGAAAAAGATAAGGTAATGGAGATAGCCGTTTGAAAGCAGTCAGTGGCAAGCACTTCTGTAAACTTGTCGAAAACAAAGGTTGGGAACTAAAGCGCATCAACGGTAGCCATCATATTTATGCTAAGGCTGGAAAAAATGCACGCATTTCTATTCCTGTTCACGGGAATATGCCATTGAAAATCGGCTTACAGCGCCACTTAATGATGGCCGCAGGCATTGAAGAAGATGAATTATGATTATGATTCTTCGCATAACAAAAAAATCCAGCTGACCTCCTTCGTCGGCAGCTGATTTAGTCGTTATACCCTGAAAAGGAATCGTCGTGCTTACGAGATTGCATGCCTGGTGGAGCATTGAAGCATTCTGGTTTTGGCTTGTGCCTATCCTATTGGTTGTCGTGTATGCGGCTCCATCAATCGGGCTGGAGTGGCTGCTCCAGCCGAAGAACGGATACGGACGTCTCCTAGATCATCCAGAAGTGGCGGTGCTTCATGGCTTCATTGCGGTTTCGATGCTGGCTCTATTGCTTGTTGATGGAAAGGTGGCAGCGCTCTCGCGGGTTGTTCTAGGGTGGGTTGCGGTGGCTATTGGGTTTTATTCGTACTGGTGGCCCGGCATGGTTGCAACTGGTTTCCCGCTGATTTTTGGCGGTATCAGAATAGGTATTCCCTCGCGCAGGGCCAAGGTGCATGAGAAGACCTAACCAATAACTTCACCTATCCCCATCCTTCGTCGGCGGGTGATTGCGGCGCTATGCTTTAAAAAGGACATAAGGATATTACAAAAAAGTACTAAGGCCATTTTTGTAGTAATTGCTAAGCTACTTATTGTTTTTGCAGGTTCAGTCGGTGTTTTCGGAATGTTCTTGGATTATTTATGGTTTACTGAACCCGATACTATTACAAACGAAAAAGTAATATTGAAATATTTTGCTGGATTACTTGCTGTAATTTCACACGGCATCTCGATGCTAAGGCGCAATAGACCAGCAGATACCGATGTATCGAGCAATCTAACAGAGAATAATCTAGAATAGGATTGCAAGTGTAATGATTTCGTAAACTGCGCGTTATGGATTATCGACACTTCTACTTAGTGTAATGGGCACTATTGATTTAACTGATCATCAAAGAAGCAAGGTTAGCTTGGCTAGTTTGATCTCTGGCCGCCTGAGCTAATTCCACAGAAACTCTCCAAGAGCCTATAGGCATTTTAGGGCTCCAGCCTAAAATGCCCAAATATCCATTGGTAAGGACTATGACACAACAACTTAGTTGGGAAGTATTGCAGTCCATCGTGCAGTCGCAATCCATCGAGCAATTGTCCATGCAGCAACTGGATGAATTATTCCATGCCGAAAAGGACATGATGGCCTTTCTACCGGATTCCGTTTGCCAAATTGATCCACGCAATGGCGAATTGATTGTTTATAACTCCACCCGAGCGCGCCGACCGCACGATTCGGGAATCCACGATGCTGTATCAGCGATTGATGAAAAACCCTGCATCATTTGCCAGGGAAAAACCACAGGCGTAGTGGATGTAGCGCAACTGAGTCAAGGCGCGACTTTTATCAATAAAAATCTGTTCCCGATCATCTACCCCTTGCAGAACATTCTGGAAGAATACCGCCAGCAACCGCTTTATCCTGATCCCATGCACACCGGACGGGTTTCCTACGGCTTTCATTTCCTGCAATGGACTTCTACGCAACATGATCAGGACTGGCAGACCTTGTCATTGGATGATGGGATCATTGTTTTGCAGCGTCTGGCCGCTTTGGAAGAGAAGTTGCTCTATGAATCCGAGGCGTTGATGCCACCTTCCGAAATGCCGCCGCCGCGTAAATCTACCCACGGGTTTGTCTCGATCATCAAGAACCATGGCCGCCTGGCTGGCGGATCGCTGGCGCATGGTCACCAGCAAATCGGCTACAGCAATATCATGCCCAGCCATTTTTACAATAACTGGTGTTTCGCCCAACGGCATGACGGTGAAAACTTCAGTCATTACCTGCTGCGGGAAAATCCGATGGAATTACAGGTGCGGGATTACGGCGAGGCTGTCTTACTCGTGCCCTATTTCATGCGGCGACCCTACAACATGTTGCTGGTTGTAAAAAATACCGAGCGACAATATTTGCATGAATTGACCGACGCCGAGATTCGTGCTGTCACTAAAGGGATTCAGGACGCCATTCGCGCATTAATCCACATCATGCCTCTGCTAGGGCGCGAACCGGCTTTTAATATGACTATCAATAATGGACCGGGCGCAGGTTTGTATCTGGAGTTCCTGGCCCATACCCAGGAAGTTGGCGGTTTTGAGCAGTTGGGGTTGTGGGTGTGCCAGGAAAGCACGACGAACGCGGCGGCTTACCTGCGGGAAAATTTAGTTGTACGTTAAATGGCAACCATCCTGTCCTTATTGATTCCAGGTCTGTTAGGGACGTGGCCTGATGAATTTGCGGCGCCCCGCCCGACCGCGCCGGCGCTGGAATGGTTGCTGACGCGGGCAGACCGGCACAAGACGCAACCGACCATGGACACCCTGCTGTTCGAGTTATTCGAGGCGCCCATTCCTGCTGAAGCCGACTTACCGATCGCGGCGGTCACGCAACTGGCGGATGGCTATAACCCTGGTAACGACTGGTGGCTACGGGCCGATCCTGTGCATCTGCGCCCCGATTTGCGTGGAGTGTTTCTGGCGGATGCTCGAACCTTGGCCATTGAACCGGTCGAGGCGGCGGCGCTGGCGGCGGCGTTCGACCAGACCTTCGCCAGTGATGGACTGCAACTTCGCGTTCCTTGCCCCGAGCGCTGGTATCTGCGCTTGCCCGCTGATCCGGGTATCCGCACCCACGCACTGTCCAGCGCTATTGGCCGCGATATTAATCCGCTGTTACCTCATGGACCGAACGCTCGGCGCTGGCATGCTTTGCTAACTGAGGTACAGATGCTGTTTCATAACCACCCGGTTAATCAGGCCCGCGAACAGCGCAATCAACCCATGATCAACAGCGTCTGGTTCTGGGGTAGCGGCCCACTCCCATCAGGCGCTCGTTCACCGACAATCGGGTTGTACGCCCACGACCCTTTGCTCCGGGGCCTGGCCTGGCTGGCGGAGGCTGCGATCAGTCCTGTTTCTCAGAACGCGTATGACTGGCGGGAAGCCGCTGCGGATGAAGCGGATAGCTTGGTCAAACTGGACCTTGCGCGCTATGACCGGACAGATGGCGATCCTCTAGCCTGGGCTGATCATGTTGCGATGCTGGAACGGAACTGGTTCGAACCCTGCCAGCGGTTGCTGCAAACCGGCCAACTCAAAACCTTGTATCTCTATGGTGACGATGGTTATTGCTACTCATTGACCGGCGCCGCCCGCTGGCGATTCTGGCGGCATCGGCGGACATTATAGAGCATAATCATTCTTTTATACTCAACGCCTTACTTCCTGTCCCGCCGTGACAATGCCCCGCGCCGCCGCCCATTGCGCCAGATCGCGCCGTTCAATAGCCGCCGCCATCAGATCGGGAAACTGATCGGGCGTGCAGGCAAAGGCCGGCGTTCCCATCCCGGCCAGCGCCCCGGCGATGCTGTGATCGTAGGCTGGCGCCCCTTTGTCAGATAACGCTAGCAAGGCAATCATCCGCACCCCGGCTGCGGTCAGACTGGCGGCGCGTTTCAGCATCTGCTGACGGTCGCCGCCTTCATATAGATCGCTGATCAGCACCAGGATGGTGTCGTGCGGCGCGCGCACCAGGCCCTGACAATAGCTCAGCGCCCGGTGAATATCGGTGCCGCCGCCCAGTTGCGTCCCGAACAGCACCTCCACCGGGTCATCCAGTTGCTCGGTCAGATCAACGACCGACGTATCAAAAACCACCAGTGCGGTGCGCACCGAGCGAATCGAGGCCATGACCGCCGCCATGATGCCAGCGTAGACCACTGAAGCGGCCATTGACCCGCTTTGATCGACACAGAGAATAATATCGCGCAAGGCTGCATTGCGGCGGCCAAAACCAATCCGGGTCGCGGGAATCACCGTGCGATACTCAGGTTGGTAATGACGCAGATTGGCGCGGATGGTGCGATGCCAGTCGATTTCCGCATGACGCGGACGGCGATTGCGGACGCTGCGGTTCAGGCTGCCGCTGATCGCCTGGCGCAACGGATTAGCCAGCTTGCGCTCCAATTCGGCAACCACTTGACGCACCACGCGCCGGGCAGCGTCTTTCACCTTGGCCGGCATCACCCCGCTTAATGACAACAGGGTAGCGACTAAATGGACATCCGGCTCGACCGCTTCCAGCATTTCCGGCTCCAGCAACATCCGTTGCAGGCCGTAGCGCTCCAGCGCATCCTGTTGTAAAACCCGCACCACAGAGGTCGGGAAATAACTGCGGATATCGCCAAGCCAGCGGGCGACTTTCGGCGCAGAACCGCCCAAGCCGCCCTTGCACTCCTCGTCGTAGAGATTTTCCAGACAGCGATCTATGCCCAGATCAGCGCCGGCCAGGGAACAACCCACGCCATTCGCTGCGCCGCCGCCGAGAATCAGTCGCCAGCGCCGCTGGCGTTCGTCAACAAACCGGAGTTCAGTCGCGGATTGGGGTTCTAAAGTTATAGTATTCATGCTGGAATGCTCAAATCGTTCGTTTCCAGAATCAGGCACTCTTTTCCAAGGAATCTCTTCCATGAAATTTTGCAGCCAGTGCGGCGCTCCGGTTAGCGTGCGCGTTCCCGCAGGGGATAACCGGCCTCGCCATGTTTGCGATGCTTGCGACACCATTCATTATCAGAATCCGAAGATCGTCGCCGGTTGCATTCCCGAATGGGAAAATCGGATTCTGCTGTGCCGGCGCGCGATTGAACCCCGCTATGGTCTGTGGACGTTGCCCGCCGGGTTCATGGAAAATCATGAATCCGCCGTAACCGCCGCCGCGCGCGAAGCGCTGGAAGAAGCCAACGCAGTGGTGGAAAATCTTAGTCTGTATGGCGTGTACTCGCTGTTACACGTCAGTCAGGTCTATCTGATGTTTCGCGGCCAACTCAGGGAGGGGCAAGCCAGTCCCGGTGAAGAGAGTCTGGAAGTGTGTTTTTACGCCGAGCACGAAATCCCTTGGGAGGACATCGCTTTCACCGTGGTGCGCGAAACCCTTGAGCAATACTTCGCTGAACGCCGGGCTGGCGCCTTTCATCTGCATGTGGGCGACATTATCCGCGAGGTGGATCAGTTCCGCATCCATCGCTATGCATAGGCTTAGCCACTACATGCTATCGACAATCCGGCAAATTCGTTTATGTTTTAAGCCAGTATCGTAATGAAATCACCCACCGGAGAATACCATCCATGTCCGATCTTGCTACCCGTTTCCAGATCGCCGTCGAAGACAGTAAAAAACTCAGTTCACGGCCTGACAGTGATACCTTGCTCAAATTGTATGCCTGTTTTAAGCAGGGATCGAACGGCGATATCGAAGGCAAACGCCCCGGTTTCACCGACCTGATTGGCCGCGCCAAATACGATGCCTGGGCCAAGCTTAAAGGCACTCCGCAGGAAGACGCCATGCAGCAATATGTCGACCTGGTCGAGTCGCTCAAGGGCGCTTAACCGCGACATAAACGTCCCTCTCCCAAGTAGGAGAGGGATTGGGGTGAGTTTTTTTAAGAAAAATTCAACCCCGTCGCGCCGCTTGGCGCAACGTATCATACGGATCGTCGGCAAAATGCGCCGTCATGATCCCCTCTACCGAGTGTGGAGTAATGCCTAGCGCTTCCAGTCCGTTGGAGGAACAAATGCTATCCACTTGCAGAGAAAGATAATTATCCATCGTGAAAATTTTTACCGGCAACATTCCGAAGATTTTAGCTTGCAACCGCGCTAGCGAATCAGGCAAACCCACTACCCTGCGTTTCAAGCCCAGCATCCGGGCGATCTCCTCGACGATCTCTTTGAACGTGTAAACGCGCGGCCCACACAGTTCATAGCTCTGACCAATCGTAGCGTCATTCTGCAGAGCCGTCTCGAACGCCCGCGCCACATCGCCGACATAGACCGGCGCAAAACGACTGTTCGGACAGGCCAGCGGCAGCGCCAGACTAAACTTTAACAGGCCAGCGAACTGGTTGTAGAAATCATCGTCGGGTCCAAAGATGATGGAGGGTTTGAAGACCGTGACGGCTAGGTCTTTAGCTCGCAGAACTGTTTGTTCGCCCTCGCCTTTGGTGAACAGATATTGGCTTGGACCCTTAGCGGCGTCGGCGTGCAGGGCGCTCGTATGCAGTAGCCGCTTAATGCCAATTGCCCGACAGGCGTCCACAATCTTACCGGGCAATTCGACATGGACTTTGCGGAAACCCTGGTTGGCGTATTCGTGCAGGACGCCAACCAGGTTAATGACGGCATCGCAACCGGCTAACTGTTCCTGGAGAGACTGGAGGTCGTGGATGTCAGCACCTACCAGCTCTGCGCCGGGCAACACTTCAATTTCCCGATGCCGCTGCGGATGACGGGTGGGCACCCGAACCGCATACCCATGATTCGCCAGGCGTGTCACCAGATGCCGGCCAACGAAACCGGTGCCGCCCAACACGCAGATTTTTTTAATGTTCATGCCTTGCCTGCTCCTCGCTGTTCTTGTGCCGTCCACGGCGAACCGCGCCGTGGAATGGTTCGTGATCGGGACGGGGAATGTCCAGTGATCTACCCTTTGCAATAGCCGTTTGCCGTACTGCGCCTGGCCATTGTTCCAAGGCAAAATTTACCACAGATTGTTTACGCGCTTCTTGCCAAAACGGCTGAAGCCTTAACCATAAGGATAACCCTCTCGTGGAATCGATGTTATCGACTTTGCTGCTGTATTTAACTCTCGGTGCGTTTGCTGGAGTCATGGCCGGACTGCTTGGGGTGGGCGGCGGCTTGATCATCGTGCCGGTGCTGGCCTGGATTTTTCACCATCAACACATCAGCGACGCGGTCATCATGCATCTGGCGATTGGCACTTCGCTGGCGACCATCGTTGTGACCTCCATTTCCTCGGTGCGCGCCCATCATCGACATGGGGCGGTGCTATGGCCGGTATTCTGGCGGCTGACGCCGGGCATCATCGTCGGGGCGTGGGTGGGAGCGGCTATCGCCGATGCGTTACCTAGCGCGGTTTTAAGCAAGGTTTTCGCGATTTTCGTACTCACCGTCGCTGCACAGATGGGGTTTGGCGCGAAGCCGGCCCCGCACCGCGAATTGCCAGGTACGGTGGGCATGACCGCTGTTGGCGGGATAATCGGCACCGTATCTGCGATTGTTGGCATTGGCGGTGGTTCGCTGACCGTACCGTTTTTGACTTGGTGCAACACGGTGATTCGCCAGGCGGTTGCGACCTCCGCCGCTTGTGGTCTGCCGATTGCGCTCGCTGGCGCATTCGGATTTGTCGTGACCGGGCTGAACGCCGCCGGCTTGCCCGCCTGGAGTCTGGGTTATGTTTACGGTCCAGCGCTACTGGGCATCACGGTGACCAGTACGTTGTCGGCGCCGTTGGGCGCGCGGTTGGCGCACACTTTACCAACTGAAATGCTGAAAAAGGTGTTCGCAGTCTTCCTGGCAATTATCGGCGCCCGAATGCTGTTGAACTGACGCATAAATAAAGGATTTTTTCTCCACAAAGATAGGCTACACTTCTCGTGTAGAAAATGGCGAAAATGTAATACTATAGATGCAATATCCCACGGAGAAAAATCATGACGCTAAACATTAGAAATTTGAAACTGGGAGTCAAGCTGTCCGCAGCGTTTCTTCTAATTGGCGTGCTACCTGCCTTGATTGTTGGATTGATCGCTTTGTACGAAGCTAGCAACTCACTCTCACAGCAGGCTTTTCAACAACTGGAGAGCTTACGCGAGACCAAGAAAAAGCAGGTCGAAGGTGTCTTTGAAAACGCTAAGATTGACATGGATGTGCTAATCGACTCTCAGAAGTACTTTTGGCGCTATGCATTAAAAGATCTTGACCGTATTCAAAAGGATGCGAAAGATCGAGCGGAGCGAACCGTCCAGCGTCAACTCGAGATGATCGAAGCGATGGCGCGGAGTGCTGATATTGCGGATGCATTGAAAGCATTTACACGCGCTTCCGGCGCAGAAAATAGCAGTGCTTTAGCTGCTTATGCCCAAGACCACAGCTATGACGATTTATTGTTGATCAGCCAGGAAGGCATCGTAGTCTATAGCACAGCCAGTCAATCCGTATTAGGTCATCAGGTTTATACCGATGACATTCTGAAGGACAGCGCGCTTGCTAGAGCGTTTCAGCAGGGACTTTCCGGTGTTTCGATACAAGATTTTGCGCCCTATGCGCCGAGTGATGGCCGTCAATTCGCTTTTTTCAGCGCGCCGATCATCCAGGATGGGAATACTTTGGGCGTGCTGGTTTTCAAGTGGTCGCCAGCCGCATTAAACGCAATTGTGGCAAATCGCGAAGATCTGGGTAAAAGCGGCGAAACCTACTTCGCAGCCAAGGTCGGCGATCGATTTGAGTTCCGTAGCAACATGCAAACCATGGGTGGGGGGCAATATGTCGTCGGTTACGATCTTGCTGAGCGCGCCCCTGCTTATCTGCGCAAGGCTTTATCGGGGCAGGCCGTCAGTGATATCTATACCGACAGCGCCGGCAAATTAGTGATAGTTATCGCCGATCCTCTCGACATTAAGGGTTTGTCATGGGCAGCCGTGACTAAAATGGATTTGGAGGAAGCACTGACACAACAATTACCAGGAACCACCCAGGATCTTTTGGCTTT
Organism: Gammaproteobacteria bacterium; assembly: GCA_024235095.1. Taxonomy (NCBI): domain Bacteria; kingdom Pseudomonadati; phylum Pseudomonadota; class Gammaproteobacteria; species Gammaproteobacteria bacterium. Next base: position 1,743,227 of record JACKNC010000001.1, on the reverse strand, counting down.
TTATAAGGAGAAACTGGGATTTTATGATCTCTTTCTTATTCATCCCAATGGTCAGGTTTTTTATACCGTAGCCAAGGAAAGTGACTATCGCACGAATTTGCTGAATGGCCCTTACAAAGACTCCGGTCTGGGTAAAGTATTTCGTAAGACGATGGAAACTCGACAATTTGAGTTTGAGGATTTTGAGCCTTACGAACCGAGTAATAATGAACCCGCCGCCTTTGTCGCCAAGCCATTGGTGCATGATGATAAAGTCCAATATGTGTTCGCCCTGCAATTTTCCCTCGATGACATTAACGCTATCATGCAGCACCGTGACGGCTTAGGCGAAACCGGCGAAACTTATTTGGTCGGTCCTGACAAGCGGATGCGTTCTGACTCCTTCCTGGATGCGAAAAATCGTTCGGTCAAAGCCTCGTTTGCTGGAACTATCGAAGAAAACGGCGTGGACACTGAGGCTTCCCGCGAGGCGCTGGCGGGCAAAACTGACGCCAGAATCATTGCTGATTATCGAGGGAGTTCAGTGCTGTCCGCTTATACGCCCATCAATATTGGAGAATTCACTTGGGCATTGATCGCCGAGCTTGATGAAGCAGAAGCACTGGCTGCCGTCTACCGTTTGCGTTGGTGGACTGGCGTGATTCTACTGATCAGCTTCGGTCTTATCGCGCTATGGGCCTGGTGGGTAGTCCGCCAGATCACTCGCCCTTTGCGCACCGCAGTAGCAGCATCGAGCCAGATTGCTGCGGGCGACCTGACGGTCAAGGTTGAGGCGACCTCTAAGGATGAAACCGGACAACTGCTCAGCGCTATGCAAGACATGAGCGAACACTTACGGCAGATTGTCGGGGATGTCCAACAAGCCACGGCGCAAGTCAGTTCAGCCGCCGCCGAGATCGCCCAAGGCAGCGCGGATCTCTCGCAACGCACCGAGGAGCAGGCTTCGGCTCTGGAAGAGACGGCTTCCAGCATGGAAGAATTGACTTCGACTGTGAAGCAAAGCGCCGATAATGCCGGACAGGCCAATCAACTAGCCGACGCGGCGCGGAACCAGGCGGAACAGGGCGGACAAGTGGTCGATCAGGCGACTACGGCGATGAGCGCGATCAGCGCCAGCAGCCGCAAGATTGCCGACATCATCAGCGTCATCGACGAAATCGCCTTTCAAACCAATCTGCTGGCTTTGAACGCCGCCGTGGAAGCGGCGCGGGCTGGCGAACAGGGCCGGGGTTTTGCCGTGGTCGCCGCGGAGGTGCGCAAACTGGCCCAGCGCAGCGCGGACGCCGCTAAGGAGATCAAGGCGCTGATCACCGACAGCGTGGCCAAGGTGGAGGAGGGCGGCAAGCTGGTCGAACAGTCCGGCAAGACCCTGCGCGAGATTGTCACCGCGGTCAAGAAAGTCAGCGACATTGTGGCCGAGATGGCGGCGGCGGCGCGCGAACAGGCGTCGGGCATTGAGCAGGTCAACAAGGCCATTTTACAGATGGACCAGGTCACGCAACAGAATGCAGCGCTGGTGGAAGAAACCGCCGCCGCCAGTCAATCGATGGGTGAGCAGGCTCAGGAACTACAAGCGCTGATGACGTTCTTCAGGCTGGATGAGCAGCAAGCCGCACACGTCATGCCCGATGACCAAAAGGTGACAGTATCTTCTTCCAAACAACAGCCGCCTACTCAATCCTTGTCTGCCCGGTTACCAACAGATGGTAAAGTGCAGAAGAGCGGAAAAGGAGCGTTTATCGAATGGAGTCCTGCGCTGAGTGTCGGCGACGCCATGTTAGATCAACAGCATCAAAAACTGGTGGAAATGATCAATACCTTGCACGATGCCATGGCAACGCAGAGCGCCCAGGTTCAAATTAAGGAATTGCTGGATAGTCTGGTTGAGTATACCCAGAAGCACTTTGGTTATGAGGAAGAGCGAATGAGGTCGGCGAACTATCCTCATCTCGCCAGACATCAGCGGCTTCATACTGATTTACTCAACCAGGTCGGTGCGCTCTATGACAAGTTTAAGCGCGGCAAAAAAATCAATATGGAGCTGATGCAGTTTCTCAAGGATTGGTTGGTCAACCACATCCAGAAAACCGACAAACAATATAGCCCCTATCTACAAGAGCAGGAATGAAGGATGCTGGGAACACTGGTCAACACCGGCGCGGTAGTTGCGGGTAGCACCGTTGGATTAACGGCGGGAGCGCGATTGCCGGAACGGATCAAGATAATTCTTATGCAGGCGCTAGGGCTGGCGGTGGTCGCTATTGGTCTGCGCATGGCCCTGGAAGCGCAACACGCTTTGCTAGCAATCGGCTGCCTGTTGCTAGGTGGAGTTACGGGCGAATTGCTGCGCATCGAACAGCGCCTGGATACTTTGGCCGAAGCCTTGCGGCGGATGCTGCGCTCTGATTCCAGCCGGTTTGTCGAAGGCTTTGTCACCGCCAGCTTGCTCTATCTGACCGGGGCGATGACCATTGTCGGCTCGATCCAGGATGGCACCCTCGGCGATCCCAGCGTTTTGCTGATTAAATCGTTGTTGGATGGCGTGGCCTCGGTGACGCTGGCCTCATCGCTGGGGATCGGGGTGATGTTTTCGGCATTACCCGTGCTGCTGGTGCAGGGCAGTATCACCTTGCTCGCAGCGCAACTGACTTTTCTGTCACAACCTGCCGTGCTGGATGCGGTCAACGCGACTGGCGGTCTGCTGATTCTGGGGATTGGCGTTAATCTGCTGGAAATTGGCCGCATTCACGTTGGCAATTTATTGCCAGCGCTGGTTTACGCTATCGTCGGCGCTTTGCTGTTTACGTAGCGGATTGTTTTTCATTGTCATCAACCCCGCCGCGCTACTTTCAGCACTTCCGGCACGGTGCGTAGCTGACGAATTACTCGCGCCAGATGGCTGCGGTCGCGCACATCGAGCAGCAAGTGGACCGTGGTGGTGTTGCCATCCCGCTCCGAGGTATTGATGGTTTCAATATTACTATCGGTTGCGGAAATAGCGGCGGCGATGGTGGCCAGAACACCGCGCTTGTTGGTGACATCGAGCCGCAACTCTGCGGTAAAGTCGACGCTGGTGTACTGCTCCCATTCCACTTCGATCCACTTGTCAGGATTTTTCTTGTAGCTTACGACATTTTTACAGTTATCGCGGTGAATAACGATCCCGCGTCCCGTGTTGAGATAACCGATGATGGTATCGCCCGGCAAGGGTCGGCAACATTTGCCAAAACTAACCACGGCGCCCTCGGTGCCCTTGATCAGCAAGGGCCGAGCGCCTGCATCCGTCGGGGTAATCTCATTCTCATTCGGCAACAGGCGTTTGACGAACAACGCCGCCACCCGGTTTCCCAACCCGATGTCGGCTAAAAGATCGTCGAAGCCATCCAGACCCAGTTCCTGAACCAATCCCTGAACCCGCCCACCTGGAAGCTCATTCAAGCTGCTGACATGGCCGGCCAGCGCTTTTTCCAGTAACCGCTTACCCAGCAAGATTGCCTCTTCACGTTGCAAGTTCTTGAGGTAATGGCGAATACTGGAGCGGGCCTTGGCGGTAACCACGAAGTTGAGCCAAGCCGGATTCGGCCGGGCCGTCGGAGTAATAATGACCTCCACGCTTTGGCCGGTGCTCAAAGACGTGCGCAACGGCACCAGCCGACGGTCGACCTTGGCGCCCACACAGGTGTTGCCCACATCGGAATGGATGGCGTAAGCGAAATCCACTGCGGTCGCCCCGCGCGGTAATTCGATAATTTCGCCGCGAGGAGTGAAGACGTAGATCTCGTCGGGGAACAGATCAACCTTGACGCTTTCCAAAAACTCCACTGGATTGCCGGCCCGGCGTTGCATGTCCAGCAATTTGCGTAACCACTCGCGGGCGCGTTGCTGGGCATGACTACCCTGGCCGTCGCCGCCGGATTTATAGCGCCAGTGCGCGGCGACCCCGACCTCGGCCATGATATGCATATCTTCCGTGCGGATTTGCACCTCAATAGGGACGCCATTGGGCCCAAACAGCACGGTGTGCAGCGACTGATAGCCGTTAGCCTTGGGAATCGCGATATAATCCTTGAACCGGCCCATGATCGGCTTGTACAGGTTGTGCATCACCCCCAGCGCCCGGTAACACATATCCACCGTTTCAACGATCACGCGCACTGCGTAAACATCATAGACCTCCTTGAATGGGAGACGCTTGCTGCGCATCTTCCGATAAATACCCCACAGGTGCTTGCTGCGTCCCATAACCCGGACCTGAATGCTTTCGTCATGCAGGCGGGTTTGAATGCGGGTTTCCAATTGCCCGACGATTTCGCGCCGGTTACCACTCATCCGGCGCACGGCGTCTTGCAAAACCCGGAAGCGCAATGGATACAAATGGTTGAAACCGAGATTCTCCAGTTCCTGACGCAGATGGTTCATCCCCAACCGACCGGCGATCGGCGCGTAAATCTCCAGGGTTTCCCGCGCAATGCGCCGGCGTGATTCAGGACGCATCGCCCCCAGAGTGCGCATGTTGTGCAGACGGTCGGCCAGCTTGATCATGATCACCCGCAGATCATTGGCCATCGCCAGGAACATCTTGCGGAAATTCTCGGCTTGCGCCTCCAATTTGGAATTGAACTGAATCTGCGTCAGCTTGCTGACCCCGTCGACCAGATCGGCTACATCAGGTCCGAAGCGGTGACTGAGTTGTTCCTTGTTATAATGGGTGTCTTCGATCACATCGTGCAGGATAGCGGCCTGCAGCGTTTCATGATCAAAGCGGACGTTGGCCAGGATACGGGCTACGGCCAAGGGGTGAAAAATATACGGCTCACCACTCTTGCGGTAAATGCCAGCATGAGCCTCGGCAGCGAAATAGCAGGCTTCGCGTAACTCATCAACCTGTACCGGCTCCAGATACTCGCTCGCGATAGCGCATAAATCATCAATGCGAAGATGCAAATCATCCAGCCACTCGTCATCGACAGCCAACTGGTGACCAGGCTGAAATTCATTGCGCATTTCCCGCAAGGGTACGCTCATCATCATGCTCGAGCTCCCGGCTCCGGCAGCCCGGAGACGCCTAAGCCGACGTCACCGGCGCATTATGGTCATTAGAAGTGGATGCATCGCGCGAAGCCTGGCCGCGACGACGATATTTTTCCTGAAGCAGATGATCAATCTTGCCGTCAGCCAGTTCTCGCAAAGCGACCACAGTGGGTTTATCGTTTTCCCAAGGCACCAGCGGCTCGCGGCCCAAGGCCAGTTCACGGGCGCGCCGCGCGGCGATCAACACGAGTTCAAAGCGATTGTCCACGCGGTCGAGGCAGTCTTCAACAGTAATTCGAGCCATTCAGGCGGTTCTCCAGATTCGGCAACGAGTGCTGCCGGGTCAATGACGGACTAAAATATTGAACTTGTCATTTTAATTAAAACAATCAGTTAAGACAAGAGCAACTGCAAAAGTTCCCGCTGTCGTTCAATTTGCAGGATCCGGTGCTGACGATGGGCGATCAAGATGGCGCGCAAGGCATCCAGGGCAGTCGCAAAATCATCATTAATGACCAAATAATCAAATTCGGTGTAATGCGACAACTCATCCAGCGCCGCCGCCATGCGCCGTTCTATGACCTCGACCTGGTCCTGACCGCGACCGGTGAGACGTTGCCGCAAAGTTTCGCGCGAGGGAGGCAGAATAAAAATGCTCGGGCTGTCCGGCATCCGCTCGCGCACTTGCCGGGCGCCCTGCCAGTCGATTTCCAGAATCACATCCAGGCCAGCCTGTCGTTGGATCTGGACGGCTGCGCGGCTGGTGCCATAGCGGTTACCGAATACCTGGGCGTGCTCCAGGAATGCGCCTTGGGCGATCATCGCCTCGAACGCTGCGGGAGTCACGAAATGGTAGTGCTCGCCCTCGCATTCGCCAGGGCGAGGTGGGCGGGTGGTGTGCGAGATCGAGACGGCAACGCCCGGCGTGGTTTCGATCAGGCTTTTGACCAAACTGGTTTTTCCAGCGCCGGATGGGGCAGCGACGATATACAGAGTTCCGAGAGTCATGGGAAAGGGGGATGTCCGGTCTTGGTTGAGAGGAGTGAGCGAAACATCCTACATCACAAGTTCAAAGACGACACAGCGCTCAGCCCCTCTCCCCGGTAGGAGAGAGGCGCGTTGTGCGGTTTCTAAAGCTGCCTGGCCCGTTCACGCAGGATGTATTTCTGCATCTTGCCGGTCGAAGTCTTGGGCAGGGGGCCGAACACTACGGTTCTGGGGACTTTGAAGCGCGCCAACTGGCTGCGGCAGAACTCGATAATTTCCTCCTCGGTGACGTGTTCCATGCCGGACTTGACCGTTACGAAGGCGCAGGGCGTTTCCCCCCACTTCTCATCAGGCCGGGCCACAACCGCTACTTCCATGACCGCCGGATGGCGATACAGCACGTCCTCGACCTCGATGGTGGAGATGTTCTCGCCGCCGGAAATGATGATATCCTTGGAGCGGTCCTTGATCTCGATATAGCCGTCCGCGTGCCATACGGCCAGGTCACCGCTGTGGAACCAGCCGCCCTGGAAGGCTTCCTCGCTGGCGGCGGGATTCTTGAGATACCCCTTCATGACGTTATTACCGCGCATGAAAATTTCGCCAATGGCCCCACCGTCCCTCGGCACAGGTTCCAGGGTCTGGGGATTAGCGACCATCAGCCCTTCCAGCATCGGATAGCGCACTCCCTGGCGGGATTTCAGGGCCGCGCGTTCTTCCAGGCTCAATGCATCCCATTCATCATGCCAGGCGCAGACGACCGAGGGGCCATAGGTTTCGGTTAAGCCATAGGTGTGCGTGACCGCAAAGTTCATTTGTTCCATGCCCTCGATCACGGAGGCGGGCGGCGCAGCGCCGGCGGTCATCACCTTGACCGGGTGGCTGATGCCGGCTTTCAGGTGATCGGGCGCGTTTCTAAGCAGGTTCAGCACGATCGGCGCGCCACAGAAATAGTTGACCTTTTCGTTTCGGATCAAATCGAAAATCAAATCGGCGCGCACCTGCCGCAGGCAAACGCTGGTCCCAGTCGTCGCGGCAATCGTCCATGGGAAGCACCAGCCATTGCAATGAAACATCGGTAAGGTCCACAGATAGACCGGATGCAGACCCATATCCCAGACCAAGGCGTTGCTGATGGCGTTCAGGTAAGCGCCGCGATGGTGATAGACCACCCCCTTGGGATTGCCGGTGGTACCGGAGGTGTAGTTCAGCGTAATCGCCTGCCATTCGTTGGCGGGAGTCTGCCAGGCGAATTGGGCATCGCCTTCGGCTAATAATGTTTCGTAATCCAGCGTCCCCAGTTTTTCACCGCCCTCGAATTGGGGATCGTCAACGTCAATCACCAGCGGTCGTTTTTCCGCCGGCATCAACCGCAATGCTTTGCCAATGGTTTCGGAAAATTCGCGGTCAGTGAGCAGGATTTTCGCCTCGCCGTGTTCCAGCATGAATGCGACTGTTTCCGCATCCAGCCGGATGTTCAGAGTATTTAACACTGCGCCAGTCATCGGCACACCGAAATGCGCCTCGAACATCTCCGGGATATTGGGCAGCATCGCCGCTACCGTGTCGCCCAGACCGATGCCGCGTTGTTGCAGCGCAGAAGCCAGTTGTCGGCAACGCGCGTACGTTTCCGCCCAGGTACGCCGGACTGGGCCATGCACCACTGCGGTGCGTTGGGGATAAACCGAAGCGGCGCGTTCGATGAAGGTTAACGGGGTGAGAGGAACGTAATTGGCGGGATTGGGATCCAGGTTTATCTCATAGATGTTGTGGACGCTGGCGCTCATCGCGGAATTCTCCAGGTGGATAGGTCGATTTGACAGGCTCCCTCATTCAGGGACAAAACTTATTATAGTTTTGATCACGCGATCCTATCGATCCTATCGACCTGGAGTTTTGCAGTGAGGTCAATGGCCTTCTGATGGAGTCAAAGGTCGTGGCTTGCGTCCGCCAAACTATCCGAGTACAGCGCTTCCAATGCTTCGGGTTCGACGCGGATGACTTCGATGTCTCCCTTGCGGGTAAAATTCCAGCCATGCGCGTGTTGCGGTCCAAAGATCGCGTAGGATTGGAGGGAATAGCCGCGCAAACCAATGCGCTCGGCGATCTTCATGGTGCTGCTGGCCCGATCGAGCGCTTTACTTTGAATGGTGTTCACGTTCATGGCTGTGCCCCTCGAAGTTGTCAACCCTTACGTTTGCTTAGGTTGTAATTGGATTATCGGCAGCGGTTGCCGCGACTGTAGCGGTTGCCCCGCAATCGCTGCACTGCAACACGATGCGCTGGATATAGCTAAAGTTTTTAAGCAAATCTCACGCCAGCGGACGATGAGCGCCGGCAACGATTATTTTTGTCCGTTGCGCGCCGGGAAGGCTTCAATGATTCGCAGGTTCGGATTCAAGCGCCGGCAGCGGTGGAATGGTAAAAGTATGGGCCGCCTGCCATTCCCTGACCTTGTGTTGGGCTTCCCCGATTTGGGCCGGAGTCATTTTTTCGCTGATCTCCCGCAGGGCCTGGGGCGCTTGGCTGTCACCTTGACTGTTAGCCATGGCGTACCAGAAATAGGCTTGGACGTAATCCACTGGCCCCCCCTCGCCCTGCTCATGCATGATACCCAGGTTAATCTGCGCCTGTGGCAGGCCCTGCTCGGCAGCTTTGCGATACCAGTCCATCGCTTGCAGGTCATCCAGTGGCACGCCGTGGCCCTCGTCGTAAAGCACGCCCATATTGAACTGGGCAAAAGCGAAGCCTTGTTCAGCGAGGGGCCGGACAATCGCAATCTCGGCTGCGTAATCGCCGCGTTCGTGGGCCATTTTGGCCTGCTCCCAGTCGCCCTCAGCGGCCCAAACCGGAGCAGCGTTCAGCAAACTGCCGGCTAACGCCAGAAATAACGCTTTTTTCATGCGGGGGATACTCGCTCACGCAACGAATGGATGAAAACGGTTTGCCCCTTTTCGGGGAGATCAAGGAAAACCTGCATCAGAATGGGTTTCGTAGGGCGGGCAATGAACGACTCAGGCCCAGCGCAGATCGTCGTTATTGTTCCAGGCGCGGGCCAGCGAAGCCCACCCCGCCATCCAGGCATGGTAAAGGTGACTGTTGGAGACATAAGGATTGCGGTCCTCGCCCCGGCTGGCTGCTTCGATACCTTGCCGAAAGGCTTGGCGCAAGAGCGGAGCCAGTTTTCTGGAAGCATCAATAGGGGTAGTGCGCATGAGCCGTTTTCGTGAACCACGCCAGGTTTTCAATCGTTGAAGAGAATCTTGTTGTCTATTTGACATCATTTTTATTCATTTTGCAACTTTGTTGTACTATTGCCATCGGCCTGCATCCGGTAAAGATTGGCGTAAAGCTCATTATTTGCCAACAATTCAGTATGATGGCCTATTTCGACAATGCGGCCTCGGTTGAGGACGACGATACGGTCAGCGTTCTCAATGGTCGATAATCGATGGGCGATGACAAAGGCGGTGCGGCCCTGACGTAAAGCGTCCAGCGCTTGTTGAACCTTGCGTTCGGACTGGGTATCGAGCGCTGAGGTCGCTTCGTCCAGGATCAGAATCGGCGCGTCTTTCAGCAGGGCGCGGGCGATGGCGATCCGCTGGCGCTGGCCGCCGGACAGACGCGCGCCGTTCTCCCCGATCAGGGTATGCAATCCCTCGGGCAGCTCGTTGATAAATTCCAGGGCGTGGGCATGCTCAGCAGCCTGAATGATCTGCGCTTCGCTGACCTGAAAACCTGCGCCATAGGCGATGTTGGCGGCAACCGTGTCGTTGAACAAGACAATATCCTGGCTGACATAGGCGATATTGGCGCGCAGATCGGCCAACCGCAGTTCACGGATCGGTAGGCCATCGAGCAGGATGTCGCCCGCCGCAGGTTCATAAAACCGGGGTACGAGCGCCATCAGCGTGGTTTTGCCGCTGCCCGAAGGTCCTACTAAGGCAATGGTTTCTCCCGGTTGTACATCGAGGCTCAGATTCTCGATGACCTCAGCACCTTCGTCCCGGTAGCGGTGGCTAAGCTGATGAAAACGCACTTCACCCCGGGCACGACCGAGGGTTTGCCGACCATGATCCGGTTCCGGCAGCTGATCCAGCAGGGCGAAAATGGTTTCCGCTCCCGCCAGGCCGCGCTGTAATTGCTCATTGACCTTGGTCAGGCGCTTGATCGGCGCCAGCAGCATGGCCATGGCTCCGAACAGCGAGACAAAGCCGCCCACCGTGATTTGGTCGGCCATCGATTGCAGGGAAGCAAAATAGATCACCGCACCCAGGGCGAGCACCGCCAGCAATTGCACCAAAGGCCCGCTGGCTTCGGCGGCGGCCACCAGTTTCATGCTGAATTGGCGCACCCGGTTGTTGACGCGGTGGAAGCGCTCCCGCTCATAATCCTGGCCGCCGAAGATTTTGATGACCTTGTGGCCTTGCAAGACTTCGTCGATGACATGAGTCAGCTCGCCCATCAATTCCTGCAACTCCCGGCTCAGCCGCCGCAGCCGCCGGCTGACCACCCGGATAATGATCACGATGCCGGGGGCAATGAGAAACGCCATCAGCGACAGTTTCCAGTTGAGATACAACATCCAGCCCAGCAGGCCAATGACCGCCAGCCCATCTTTGACTAAGGTCACCAGCGCCTGAGTGGTGGCGGTCATCACCTGGCTGACATCGTAGGTCAGGCGGGAGAGCAGGTTACCTGCGGAGTGGTCGTCAAAATAGCGGGTTGGCAGCGTGAGCAGGCGATTGAACATCGCATCGCGTAAATCCATGACCACTCGATGCGCGATCCAGTGCATGCCGACTGAACCGATGAAGCCGGTGACGCCGCGTACAATGAACACCGCGATAAGTAACACCGGCATCAGACGGATAGTGTGGGGATCTTTTTCAACAAAGCTGCCATCCAGCAAGGGCTTAATCAAGGCAGGAATCATCGGCTCGGTCGCAGCGGCGGCGGCGGTGCCGAGAATCGACAGCGCGAAAATGCGGATGTAGGGCCGGACATAGCGCAACAACCGAAAATAAAGGTCTCTACTATTCATTGGGTTCCAGGTTCCAGGCGCCAGGTTCGAGGTTGAAATAAACACCTCATTCCTGATCCGATTTATAGCCATGCTATCATGCCGCTCTCATTAAGCAGCCTCTCATCCGCCCATGACCCTGCACATTCCCCATTTTGAACCTGCCCGGGTGCTGATTGTCGGCGACGTGATGCTCGACCGCTACTGGTATGGTCTGACCTCCCGCGTCTCGCCGGAAGCGCCGGTACCGGTAGTCAAGGTCGAGACAGTCGAAGAACGGCCTGGCGGCGCGGCCAACGTCGCAGTCAACATCGCTACCCTCGGCGGTCAGGTGCGCGTACTCGGCGTGGCCGGCGCTGACGAAGCCGCTACCTTATTAGAAACCAAATTGCACCGGCTGGGCGTCACCTGCGATCTGCTTCGCCAACCGGGTCATACGACCATCACCAAGCTGCGCGTGCTGAGCCGCAATCAACAATTGTTGCGGCTTGACTTCGAGGATGGCTTCCCTGATTTCAATCCCGCTCTGCTCCACGAGCGGTTCGCCGCCCGTTTGCCGGAAACGGACGTAGTAGTGCTCTCCGACTATGGGAAAGGCGCATTACGCCAAATCGAAACCTGTATTGAATGCGCCCGCACCGCCAGTAAGCCGGTGCTGGTCGATCCCAAAGGACAGGAATTTAACCGCTACCGGGGCGCGACCTTGCTCACTCCGAATCTAGCCGAGTTCGAAACCGTCGCGGGTCTATGCCGCGATGAACAGGAGTTGGTGGGCAAAGGAGAAATGCTCCGCAGTGAACTCGAACTGGAGGCGCTGTTGATCACCCGGGGCGAACAGGGTATGACCTTGTTGCAAAAGGACGCGGAACCTTTACATTTGGCGGCCCGCGCCCGTGAGGTTTATGACGTGACCGGCGCGGGCGATACCGTGATCGCTACTCTGGCAGTCGGACTGGCAGCGAGGTTGAATCTGCCAGCGGCAACGGTGTTAGCCAATCTGGCGGCCGGGATCGTCGTCGGCAAACTGGGCGCGGCCAGCGTCACGGTCTCTGAACTGCGCCGGGCGCTATATGCGCATGATGAACCACCGCGCGGGATCGTGGATGAAGCGCAACTGCTGCAAGCGGTCGCCGACGCCAAGGCGCATGGGGAAACCATTGTGATGACCAACGGCTGTTTCGACATCCTGCATGCCGGTCATGTGACTTATCTGGAGCAGGCCAAGCGCCTTGGCAATCGGCTGATCGTCGCGGTCAACGCCGATGAATCGGTGCGCCGGCTCAAGGGTGCCGATCGACCGGTGAACGCATTATGGCAACGGATGCGGGTTCTAGCGGGGCTGACGGTGGTGGATTGGGTGGTGTCTTTCAGTGAGGACACGCCGGAACGGTTGATTGGCGCGATTCAACCGGACTATCTCGTCAAAGGCGGCGACAATGACCCTGCGCACATTGCTGGCAACCACGCCGTTTGGGAGTCAGGCGGCCAAGTTGTCGTCATGGATTATATTGAAGGCTGCTCGACCACCGGCACCATCGCCCGCATTCTTAACCGATTGGGAGCCTCATGAATCCAACCTTTAACATCGATATCGCGATCATCGGTGGTGGCATTGCCGGCTTGTGGCTGTTAGCGCGATTGCGCCAACACGGCTATAGCGCGCTGTTGATCGAGAGCGATCGGCTGGGGGCCGGTCAGACCCTTTGCGCCCAAGGCATCATTCACGGCGGCGCCAAGTACGGTCTGCGCGGCTACGCGGGTCCAACCGCCGATGCAGTGGCCGGGATGCCGGCGTTATGGCGGCGCTGTCTGAACGGCGAGGATGAGATTGATTTGCGGGGCGCGGCGCTGTTGGCCGAACATCAATACCTTTGGGCAACCCGTGCGCCGACCTCACGGTTGGCCGCCTTCTTCGCCAGCAAGCTGATGCGCGGCCAGGTCGAGAAGGTGGCGAACGGCGGCGGCATGGACGCCAGCGACTATCCACCGGTTTTGCGCCATCCTGATTTTCACGGCGCCGTGTACCGCCTGGATGAACCGATTCTGGATGTCGCCACAGTGCTGAACGTGTTGGCCGAACGTTATCAGGACGCCATCGTGCGCAATCAGGGACCCGCCATTCTCAAGGCCGACGGCAATCTGACTCTGCATCATCCCGAACGCTTGCAATGGGTTGTCCGACCGTCAGTGACTGTATTCACCGCGGGAGCGGGCAACGCCGGATTGCCGTGGGCGACGTTGCAATTGCGTCCCCTGCATATGGTGATGGCGCGTGGCGTTAATCTTCCCGGGCCACTCTATGCGCATTGCGTGGGCGCCAGCGAGGTTCCCCGGCTCACCGTGACCAGTCATTACGATGTCAGTGGCCGATTGATCTGGTATCTCGGCGGCGGACTGGCGGAAGAAGGCGTTCGCCGCGATCGGCGCGCGCAAATCCGCGCCGCCCGGCGGGAATTGCAGGCCCTGTTGCCCTGGGCGGACTGGAATGCGGTGGAGTTCGCTACCTTCACGATTCAGCGCGCCGAGGCGCACCAGTCTCATGGCGGACGGCCCGCCACAACGGGGATGTTCCGCGATGGGCGCGTGATTGCCGCCTGGCCGACCAAGCTGGCGCTGGCGCCGCTGTTGGCGGAACAGATTGAAGCAATGTTGCCCACGCTTGGGGTGAAGCCGCATCCGGTGGATTTGCGTCCCTTGGCGGAATGGCCCCGCCCTGGTATTGGCGTTTATCCTTGGGACCGGGAGGAAATGGAGTGGACCGCTTAAAGCACGCCTTTCGGATACGACCCCAACACCCGAAATAAACTGGCCTGGTCGCGCAATTCGGCGAGCGCCCCCGCGACCGGTGCATCCTGCGCGTGACCGTCCAGATCGATGAAAAACACATAATCCCACATTCCGCGCCGCGAGGGTCGCGATTCGATGCGATTCATGCTGACGTTATGGCGGGCCAGGGGTTCCAGCAGCTTGAACAATGCGCCGGGCCGATTGAGCGAAGCGACCAGCAGCGCAGTCTTGTCATCGCCGGAGGGCGCAATCGGTTGGCTGCCGATGATCAGGAAGCGGGTGGTGTTGTTCGGTTCATCCTCAATATTTCGCACCAGCGTCGGCAATTGGTAAATATCCGCTGCGCATTGTCCGGCAATCGCCGCTGTATCCGCCGCGTCTCGCACGCGCAACGCGGCTTCGCCATTGCTGCTGACCTCGATTTGCTCAATCCGCGGCAGATTAAGGTCCAGCCATTCTCGGCATTGCGCCAGCGACTGCCGATGGGAGTAAATGCGGTGAATTTCGCCCAGCGCGGTCGCACGAGTGATCAGATGGTGGTTAATCCGCATCTGCACCTCGCCACAGATGCGCAGCGGCGATTGCAGAAACATGTCCAGGGTGTGATTGACCACGCCCTCGGTGGAATTTTCCACGGGCACCACGCCGTAGTCTGCGGAACCGGCCTCCACTTCACGGAACACTTCATCAATAGCTCGCAGCGGAATGCTGTGAATGGACTTGCCGAAATGCTTGAGCGCCGCCGCTTGGGTAAAAGTGCCTTCCGGGCCGAGAAAGGCGATTTTCAGCGGCTCCTCCAGCGCCAGACAGGCGGACATGATCTCGCGAAACAGTCGAGCTATTTCCTCGTTGCTTAACGGTCCCGGATTGGCCTCGATGACTCGCCGCAAGACCTGCGCCTCGCGTTCCGGGCGGTAGAAATTGCCGGTAGCGCCCGCCGCTTGTTTAATCGCGCCTACTTGCTGCGCGCAGCGCGCCCGTTCGGAGATCAGGGTTTGAATCTGCCCGTCCAGCGCATCGATACGCTCGCGCAGCGCCTGTAAGCGGTCGGCTTCGTTATTCATGCCGGTTCTTCGCCTTCGGTTCCCTCGTCATCACTTTCGTCGTTGGCCGGCAAATCGCTGTTGACGTCGGTTTCGCCAATGCTTTCGATCTTTTCCACGCCAATCAGTTTTTCCTGACCTTGCAAACTGATCAATTTGACGCCCTGGGTATTGCGGCCCACCAGGGAAATGCCCTCAACCGGAGTGCGCACCAGGGTGCCGCCGTCGGTAATCAGCATGATCTCCTGGTCGCTTTCCACTTGAACAGCGCCGGTGACCTGGCCATTGCGCTCGGAAGTCTGAATCGAAATCACGCCCTGACCACCGCGCCCCTTCCGGGGATAGTCATCGACCGGCGTGCGCTTGCCAAAACCTTTTTCGGTGACGGTCAACACGGCGCCTTCCCCGATCACGATTAACGCGATGACCTTCTGGCCATCCTCCAACCGAATGCCGCGCACCCCGCATGCCGAGCGCCCTGTGTTTCGCACATCGGTCTCGGCGAAACGCAGCGCCTTGCCCGCATCGGTGAACAGCATGATGTCGCATTGACCGTGGGTCAGCGCTACGTTCACCAATTGGTCGCCATCACGCAAGTCAATGGCGATGATGCCGCTGGCGCGCGGCCGGGAATACTCCGACAACGGGGTTTTCTTGACCGTACCGCTGGTAGTGGCAAAGAACACATAGTGATCCTCGCTGAATTCCCGTACTGCCAATACAGCATTAATGCGCTCGCCTTCCTCCAGCGGCAGCAAATTGATGATTGGTCGCCCACGCGCGATCCGTCCCGCCTGCGGCAATTCGTAAACCTTTTTCCAGTAGACTCGGCCGCGGTTGGAGAAGCAAAGTAGGGTGTCATGCGTACTGGCGATGAACAGCTTGTCGATGAAGTCCTCTTCGCGGATCGTAGTGGCTGCGCGCCCGCGCCCGCCGCGCCGTTGCGCGCGGTACAGCGACAATGGCTGCGCTTTGACGTAGCCGGCATGGGACAACGTGACTACCATGGCCTCTTCGTTGATCAGGTCTTCCAGATTCAGATCCTGCTCATCCGGGAGGATCGCAGTGCGGCGGGGGTCGCTGTATTGGGCGCGCAACTCGGTCAGTTCTGCGCGGATTACCGCGGTCAGGCGCTCTGGCACAGTCAGAATTTCCAGATAGTCCTCGATGCGACGCAGCAGCTCTTGATACTCGTCCAGTAACTTGCGTTGTTCCAAACCGGTCAGCCGGTGCAGTCGCAAGTCCAGAATCGCCTGGGCTTGCGCAGGAGACAATCGGTAACCGGCTTCGCTGAGTCCAAATTCTGCCGGCAAGTCTTCCGGGCGCGACAAAGCCGCTCCGGATTGCGCCAGTAGTTCGGTCACCAGTCCCGGTGCCCAGACGCGCTCTAGTAGCGCCGCGCGCGCGGCCGCAGAGTCGGCGGCAGCACGAATTAGGGCGATCAGAGGATCAAGATTAGCCAGCGCAACCATGAGACCTTCGACGATATGGGCGCGCTCCCGGGCCTTGCGCAAATCGAATACGGTGCGTCGCACAATGACTTCGCGGCGATGCGCCAGAAAGGCTTCCAGCACCTGTTTGAGGTTCAACAGCCGGGGCTGGCCTTCCACCAGCGCGACCATGTTGACCCCAAACACGCATTGCAGGGAGGTGTGCAGGAACAGGTTATTCAGCACCACTTCGGCAGTTTCGCCACGCCGCAGTTCGATGTAGATGCGCAGGCCGTCTTTGTCGGATTCGTCGCGTAGCTCGCTGATGCCCTCGATTTTCTTTTCCTTGACCAGCTCAGCGATTTTTTCAATGAGTCGAGCCTTGTTCACCTGGTAGGGCAGTTCGGTGACGATGATGGCCTGGCGACCCTTTGCTTCGTCGATTTCAATGTCAGTCCTGGCGCGCATCCGCACCCGACCGCGCCCCGTCTCATAAGCGTCGCGGATACCGCTCACCCCATTGATTAATCCAGCGGTAGGGAAATCCGGTCCCGGTAGATGTTGCATCAATTGGGCAATGGTCAGCGCCGGATCGTCGATTAGAGCAATACAGGCGTCGACCACTTCGCCCAGATTGTGCGGGGGGATGTTGGTGGCCATGCCCACGGCGATGCCCGAGGAGCCATTGACCAACAGATTGGGGAGACGGGTGGGGAAAACCGTGGGTTCGCGTTCCGATTCGTCATAGTTGGGGACAAAATCGACCGTTTCCTTGTCAATATCGGCCAGTAATTCGTGCGCAATGCGCGACATACGCACTTCGGTGTAACGCATGGCGGCAGGTGAATCACCGTCGACAGAGTTATGGACGAAAACACCTGATGCTAGAAGGAAATTATGATGCTTATCTACTGTAATATCATAAACATCAGCAGCTTCATCAAGAATATTTTTAGAAACGATGCGATGATTATAATTCCGTCCAGCCTCAATCATTGTTTCAAAACTGCTAAAATACTCCAGCGCTTTTTGCAAACGTGGAATCCATTTTTGAGAGCGCTCTGATTCGTAGATATCTGGAGTAATATCCTTGTCAGGAAATGCGTTTATAAGACTCTGCATATAACAAGCAATTTTCTGGCGCACAACCTGTTGCCGATATTCTGGTTTTTGCCAGTTTTTGTGCAGAGCAGATACTGCCTTTTCGTTAATTTCCTTCATCATATCGGGATTTTTTTGTAACCGACAGATATTACTGCGTCGAACGCCTTGTCTTTGCGCTTCACGAAAATTAGTATCTTGCCATTGTTGCCTGATCTTTTCCTGGTGCAAGGCCAGGGCTTCGGGTTTTTCCCATAGGGTTTTAGCCATATCAGAAAAATGATAATCACCAAACTTTGCTCGATAATCAGGATTCTGCCAATTCTGGCGAACCCGCTCACTGATTTTGGCTCGTATATGTTCTGAGGATAGCGCACGGCAGATGGCTTCTGTAATCTCCAACCGCTTAGCTGGATCGCTCCACATGGCTCGACTTTTCTGTGAGATAATTTCTGCAACACGCAGTTTTTCTTCTGGTGAGAGCGGCCTTTTCTCAATCCCAGCTAAAGCCTCAGACATCTTTAGCCGATAATCAGGATCTTGCCACAGTTGTTGCATCCGATCAGAAATAGCCCTTCCGAGTTGCGGATTTTCAGCAAAAAGCTCCTTAAGTTTTTTTGCTACACGCGGTCCATTTTGCTGGCGGAAAGTCTCGTCCTGGTTTTGTGCAATAAAACGTTGCCGACGTATTTCCCGGACATCAGGATTTTCATCATAATAGCGTTGTACACCTTCTCTGTGTGCTTCGCGAAAAGCAGGTTGATTCCATAACTCACCAATATGCGCTGCATGGAGATGCAAATGTTCAAGAAAAGCCAAGCGTTGAATATTAGACGGTGTGTTATCCCACCGGTTAAAGTTAATATGGTGACGGACAAATGGCCCATTCAATTTTGGAGCTAACCCCCGATGAGCATTAAATTCATCGGCGAGGTGATGCACAAACTGGTATTCACCTAAATTAGGTTGAAATACTCGCAAATAGTCGTTTAAGCCTTCCTTGATTGGGGCTGTATCGAAAATTCCCGGCATCAAGCTATCTTCTGGCGTCAGATCTTTGGCCTCTTTGTATGTTCCATCGCGTAACATAAAGCGGTGATCAGGAGTACAGTGTATTACTGCATCAGTATCCAATATTATTTGTAATAACTGTGTTTGACGGCGTGTAATTCTTGAAAAATGGCCTTCAGCAATGATAATTTTTCCACTATTGTCAACCGCATATACATAAAAAACTTCATCTGAAGGCAATTGGGCCAGGTCGGCGAAACTCTTTTCGCTTCCATCAACTAACTTGATCTTGGTATCGCCCGTAAAACAGCCAAAATTTCCCTGCCCATCCACCAACATATAACGCAGGGAAAAGGGCTGCGCCATGCGCACGATTGTATCGTAAACGGCTACATCGCCATGTGGATGGTATTTGCCGATAGCGTCTCCAACCACGCGCGCCGATTTTTTATACGGTTTGTTCCAGTCATTGCCCAGTTCGCTCATGGCGAATAATGCCCGCCGATGCACCGGTTTCAATCCATCGCGCACATCCGGCAGCGCCCGTCCGACGATCACGCTCATCGCGTAATCGAGATAGGATTGACGCATCTCGTCTTCCAGATTAACCGGCAGGATTTCTTTCGCAATTTCAGTCATTAGCAACCTCAGAGCAACGCTGGCCCTGCCCGGCCGGGCAGTCGTGCGCAGAAACGCATTCTAGCACGAACGGCGGTTAGGTCAGCGTCGAATTTCGGTGCAGAAAGCGACAGATAACCGTCATTACCGAAAAATTTACACTCCCTCACATATTCCGCCGATACTGCCCGCCGACCTCGAACAGCGCATTGGTAATTTGCCCGAGCGAGCAGTAGCGCACGGCACCGACCAGCACCGCGAACAGATTCTCGTTGTTGATCGCCGCCTGTTTCAGCCGCTCCAGCAGCCGCTCACCGTCCGGGCGGTTGCGTTCCTGGAACACCCGCAAGCGTTGCAATTGGCTCTGTTTCTCCTCCTCGGAGGAGCGGGCCAGCTCGATCTTGAGCTGATCGCCTTTGGCGTTGGGATTGCGGAAGGTGTTGACGCCAATAATGGGTAATGAACCGTCATGCTTGAGGGTTTCGTAGTACAGCGATTCCTCCTGAATCTTGCTGCGCTGATAGCCGGTTTCCATCGCGCCCAGCACGCCGCCGCGCTCGCTGATACGCTCGAATTCCTGCAAGACCGCTTCTTCCACCAGGTCAGTCAATTCCTCAATGATGAACGCTCCCTGATTCGGGTTCTCGTTCTTCGTCAGACCCCATTCCTTGTTAATGATCAACTGCACGGCCATAGCACGGCGCACTGATTCCTCGGTGGGTGTGGTGATCGCCTCATCATAGGCGTTGGTGTGCAGGGAATTGCAGTTGTCGTAGATGGCGATCAGCGCCTGCAAGGTGGTGCGGATGTCGTTGAAATCCATTTCCTGGGCATGGAGCGACCGGCCCGAAGTCTGGATGTGATATTTCAATTTCTGGCTGCGCTCGTTCGCGCTGTACTTGTCGCGCATGGCGACCGCCCAGATGCGCCGCGCCACCCGGCCCATCACCGAGTATTCCGGGTCCATACCGTTGCTGAAAAAGAACGATAGATTCGGGGCGAAATCGTCGATGTGCATCCCGCGCGCTAGATACGCTTCGACATAGGTGAAGCCATTGGCTAGGGTGAAGGCCAGTTGCGAAATGGGATTGGCCCCGGCCTCGGCGATGTGATAGCCGGAGATCGATACCGAGTAGAAGTTCCTGACTCCGTGGTGGACGAAGTATTCCTGAATGTCGCCCATCATCTTCAGCGCGAATTCGGTAGAGAAGATACAGGTATTCTGTCCTTGATCCTCTTTGAGAATATCAGCCTGCACTGTGCCGCGCACGTTCGCCAACACCCATTCCTGGATTTTCTCAATCTCGTTGTCGGTTGGCGGACGATGGTTGTCGCGCTCGAACTTCTCAATTTGCTGATCGAACGCGGTATTAAAGAACATGGCCAGAATGATCGGCGCCGGACCGTTGATGGTCATGGAGACTGAAGTCGTCGGGCAGCACAGATCGAAGCCGGAATACAGCACTTTCAAATCGTCCAGCGTGGCGATGGAGACCCCGGAGTTGCCGACCTTGCCGTAGATGTCGGGCCGCTCGTCGGGATCGCAGCCATAGAGCGTCACCGAGTCAAATGCTGTCGATAAGCGGGTTGCCTCAGCATGTTCCGCCAGTTTCTTGAAGCGGCGATTGGTGCGGAACGGGTCGCCTTCGCCAGCGAACATGCGCGTCGGGTCTTCATTTTCGCGCTTGAACGCAAATACTCCAGCGGTATAGGGGAAACTGCCCGGCATGTTCTCGCGCATCATCCAGCGCAACAGTTCGCCGTGTTCCTCGAAACGGGGAATGGCGACCTTGGGAATGCGCGTGCCGGACAGAGAACGGCGGGTCAGCGGTGTGCGGATTTCCTTGTCGCGAATTTTCACGACGTATTCATCGCCCAGGTAGCTTTCCCGCACCTGTGGCCACATGTCCACCAGCTTGCGAGCATGAGGATCGATTTGGGCTTCCACGCGCTCCAGCAACGGTCCCAGGTCGGCGACCGTCTTGTTCTCGGCTTGCAGCAGCGCCTGGACCGCCTGCAACTGCTGGCGCTGACGGATCAGCTTGACCTGCTCCTCGATCCGTTTGTGGTAGCCGCGCACCGTGTCGGCGATTTCCGCCAGATAGCGGGCGCGCGCCGCCGGCACGATCACCGTTTTGCCGCTGGACGCCTTGTCTTCCACGGTGGCCAGTCGGCCTGACTCCAGTTTTAACCCTTTGTCGCGCAGCAGGCGGGTCACACCATGATAGAGCGCCGTTACGCCGTCGTCATTAAACCGGGCGGCGATGGTGCCATACACCGGCATGTCGTCCGGCGCGCGGTCGAACGCCTTATGATTGCGCTGTACCTGCTTGCGCACGTCGCGCAGCGCGTCCTCTGCGCCCTTGCGGTCGAACTTGTTGATCGCCACCGCATCGGCGAAATCGAGCATATCGATCTTTTCCAGCTGCGAGGCCGCGCCGAATTCCGGGGTCATCACGTACAACGAGCGATCCACCAGCGGCACGATGGCGGCGTCGCCCTGGCCGATGCCGGAGGTTTCCACAATGAGCAGGTCAAAGCCGGCCAGTTTGCAGGCGGCCAAAATATCGCCCAAGGTTTCCGGCACCTCGCTGCCCGTCGCGCGGGTTGCCAGCGAGCGCATGTACAGATTTGGACCGTTGATGGCGTTCATGCGGATGCGGTCGCCGAGCAGCGCCCCGCCGGTCTTGCGCCGCGAGGGATCGGCGGCGATCACTGCGATTTTCAGCCGGTCGTCCTGATCGAGCCGGAAACGCCGCACCAGCTCATCGGTTAGCGAGGATTTGCCGGAGCCGCCAGTTCCGGTAATGCCGAACACCGGAACCGTGTGAGCCTGCGCTTCGTTGAGGAGTTGTTGACGCAACGCTGGCGTGAGAACCTGGTTTTCGAGTGCGGTAATGATTCTGGATAAAGCGCGCCAGTCGCCCGCTTTAACGCCGTCGAGCGTCTGCGGTGCATGTTGCGCGGGATCGGTATCGCACACGGTGATCATGTGGTCGATCATGCCTTGCAAACCCATCGCCTGACCGTCTTCCGGGGAAAAGATGCGGGTCACGCCATATTCATGCAATTCGCGGATTTCTTCAGGCACGATCACGCCGCCGCCGCCGCCGAAGACTTTAATGTTGGCGCCACCGCGCTCGTGCAGTAGATCGATCATATATTTGAAAAATTCGACGTGGCCGCCCTGGTAGGAGCTGATGGCGATGCCCTGGGCGTCTTCTTGCAAAGCAGCAGTGACGATGTCGTCGACTGACCGGTTATGACCGAGATGAATGACCTCCGCGCCGCTGCCTTGCAGGATGCGGCGCATGATATTAATCGAAGCGTCGTGGCCGTCGAACAGGCTGGCGGCGGTGACGAAACGGACTTTGTAGCGGGGGTGAACTTTGTCGACGCCAGGCAGGGGTTGGCGCAGTGGGCTGATCACGGCGGACATAGGAATCTCCTCGGTTGTTATGCCGCTATGATACTCCTTTTACCTTTGAGCTTGCCCCTGCGTCTGTTGGTCGTCATGCTCAATGCAATCCTACTCAATTCCCGATGCAATAGCGCGTAGTCGGAAGTCAGACAGGATCGAGGAGAAACTCCCATAATTTATGGAAGATCGCCACAGGAAACAGCGATCTCTTAGGGAATCTGTTCAGTAAACTGACCCGGCATAGTAATCGTGATGCAACCCGGAGCGCCCAGGACACAGGCCAGCACAGAGGTATTGTTCAAGGCCGGCATATTGCCCAACATCACGGTCGGCGCTCCGGTTATCCAGGGCGCGGGGGTGGCCGGCACACAAGGCACGGGCGTGGGCACTCCCAAGGCAGCGGCGGTTGCAGACACAAAAGCAGGGTTAGTCGGCGACATGCACATCCCGAAAGTCGGGATGTTGACGATGGGTTTGTTGTCCATGATATTCGCCGCCGGTTGATTGCTGGTCATCACTCTGTTGATAGGGAGCACGATAAGTGTGCTAATCCCCGGCGGCACAGCGAACATGCATTTCAACATAGCGCCATTACAAACATGCATGGACATGAACGGACCTCCAACAGCAGACAGAAAATCACCGATTCTGTATAGCTTATTCCAAAAAATACTTCCAGGAATTGAGACCGCGCCCTCTGGGTTTGTATCCCTTTACAGAGATAGCGAATCAAACTTAGGGCAATGGCGTCCGGTAGCGCTGGGCGTACTCTTCAGCCAGTTGTTGGCCTTCCCGTAACTGATCCAGCTCCAGGTTGCGAATCAGTTGATCCCGATTGGCGCGGGCCTTGGCGTTACCGCGCGCCGCGGCGATTTCATACCAGGCGTAGGCGATGACCGGATCGCGGGGCACGCCCTGCCCATGCACATACAAGACGCCAAGATTGTTCTGGGCTGCGACATGCCCCTGCTCGGCCGCCCGCCGGTACCAGCGTGCAGCTTCCGCATAATCCCGATTAACCCCGAAGCCGTTTTCATAGAGTACACCCAGATTGAACTGGGCTTCCCGCAGATTCTGGAGCGCTGCCTGCCGATACCAGCTTGCAGCTTCAGCATAATTCTGCGTAACGCCCAAACCGCTAGCATATAGCACCGCCAGATTATATTGCGCCTGGGCGTGTCCTTGCTTAGCCGCGCGCCGATACCAATCCGCAGCCTGCGTCTGATCCTGTTTAACGCCCAATCCCTTGTCATACAGGACGCCCAGGTTAAATTGCGCATCGGCCTGACCGCTTTCGGCCAGTGGACGCCATTCCGAGAATGCGGTCTGATAATCATTCTGGGCGAAGGCAGCCATACCGCCCAGGTAATCCGTCTGACCTAACGCAGGCAATGTGATTAAAATCAGGAAAATTAATATCATGTGTAATAGCGCCATAGAGATATCCACCATTTGAGATCATGCATAATCTCTAAATGAAACTGGTATCAAGGTAGTCTATAGCCGTCTCAATGCAAAGCTGTTTTCAGTTAATTCTTGAATTTAAACATACTTATTATATAACATTATGTATTATTTTTAATAAAAGCTACTGTTTTTTTGTAACAAAAATTTGTCAATACAGGGACTATACCCACCCAATCGCTCTTGAGCATCTAAATTTCAAACAGCTGGAAGCAAAACGCCGCCTTGATGGCGGCGTTTTGTAGTCGGCCTGAGGTTGAAGCAAATCGATGCTCCTACTTGAGTATGAGGTTCAACAAGTTGGATCTCGTGAGACGGTTAGCCTGATAACAGTAATCGGATCCCCAATCGTTCAGCGCGCGGCTATCGTCCAACATACGATGACCTACGAAGCTCAGCATCGCAAACTGGCTGTCCGCGAATTCACTCAAGCTGTGCGCGTCATGGACTTTCAAGACGATCTTGAACTGAGCCATACCTAAATCCATATAGGCTTTCAAACTGTCCATGTTCAGCGCGACCCATTTCTCCATCTGTGAACTGATCAGCTGGTTGAACTTTGTCAATGGCTCAATCAATGGCTTAAGCGGCTGACCTAACCCCACAGGTATTTTATTCATCATGTTATCTCCTTTGACGACATACAAAGTTCATTTATAGCAGAAAATATGTTGCATCGCAACATCCACCACAATATCGAAATACCCAGCTAGTGGGCTGACACAGAAGTTTTGACAGGTAGCGGTGGGTGCCCTATGGTTGAGATCAACAGGAGGAATCACCATGGCCCACAAGTATCTGGTTGATCTAACTGAAGAGGAGCGGGAAGACCTGCTGAAGGTCATTCATAAAGGCAAGGCAGCGGCGCGCAAGGTTGCCCGTGCCCATGTGTTGCTGCAGGCTGCGGAAGGGGCGACGGATGAGGCCATTGCCCAAAGCCTTCACTTGGGGATTTCGACCGTTCATCGTACCCGTCAACGGTTTGTCGACGAAGGGTTGCTGGCGGCGTTAAGCGAGCGGCCACGAGTCGGTTTGCCCCCGGCCTTGACCGGCAAACAGGCCGCCTTTCTGGTCGCCTTGGCCTGTAGTACCCCGCCCGCTGGCCGTTGTCAGTGGACTCTCCAATTGTTAGCGGACCGCTTCATGGAACTCCGGCCCATCGAAGCCATTTCCCGTGAGAGTGTGCGGCGCATCCTTAAAAAAACGACCTCAAACCCTGGCAACGTCAAGAATGGTGTATTCCCAGTGTCAGTCCCGATTATGTTTGGCATATGGAGGATGTGTTGGACCTGTACGCCGAACCCGATGATCCTCAATACCCCCAAGTGTGCTTCGATGAAAGTCCGGTGCAATTGACCAGCGAAACCCGCTGTCCTCAACCCGCCCGCCCGGGTCAACCGGCGCGCTATGACTGTGAATACAAACGCGAAGGCACCGCCAATTTATTTCTATTCGTACAACCCTTGCGCGGGTGGCGTCATGTTAATGTCACGAAACAGCGCACCAAACGCGATTTTGCCCAGCAAATGCAGCAACTCGTTGATGTGTACTTTCCGAAGGCGGAGCGAATCCGGTTGGTCGTGGATAACCTCAATACCCACACTCCTGCGGCCTTGTATAGTGTCTTTTCTCCAGAGGAAGCCCGCCGGATCACCCGCAAGCTCGAATTTCATTACACCCCCAAGCATGGCAGTTGGCTCAATATGGCGGAATGTGAGTTCGCTGTTCTCGCCGGCCAGTGTTTGAATCGCCGCATTGCGAACCTCGAAACTTTGCGGAAGGAAATCGCCGCTTGGCAAGGCCCACGCAACCTACGTCAGACCAAAATCCACTGGCAGTTCGGCACCGACTTGGCCCGGGTCAAACTCAAGCGCCTCTATCCTCCCTTGAAATCTTCTGAAACCCCGGTGGACCTAGAAACCTCTGAACCTGTCAAAACTTCTGTGTCAGCCCACTAGCCTGCTCGAAAATCTGAAACATCCATACTGAGTCGATATAATAACTATAAAGTAGCTCATCAAGAGCTGATAATGGCTTCATGCCTGTCGCCAGGACCTCTCATGGAATCGAAACCCGCTTTTCCAGAAGCGCTGACCAGCAAGTTACAACGCATCGGTGATCTCGCCGAAAAGCTTGTTTACATTAAATGGAGCCAGGAATTCTTTGTGCTATTGCTGCGGGCGGCCCAGGATATCCTGACTCTGGCCCGCCCATTGCCGGAATGCCACCGCATCACGACATTGGCCGGACGGCTCGAAGAGCAGATCAAAGCCGGTCTGGAGAAAGGCGAGCTGCCAAGAGGCGCCGAGCGGGAACGGTTGATGGCGGTGCTGGATGCGCTCTGTCGCGCGGCGCCCATGGGCAGCGCCCGCGCCAACGAACCGGAAACCCACCGCCCAATTGAGACCATCACCACACCACTATTTATTAACAGTCGTAGACGCGGACTTTCATCCTCGACCGGCACACCTGTGTTTGCACCGCCGGCGCTCTGGCTAACGGCTCAGGAACCGATGCACGACCTGGGACGCAAACTTGAGCAACGAGGTGGTTTTCAGACCCGGTTTTTCGCGAATCTGAGCAAAGTTCGCCCCCTGCTGGAACAGTCAGAAAAACCGGCGGCTTTGATCGTTGATCTGGATTACGCCGCTGATCAGCAGACCACTTTCCGCGAGATCATGGAATTACGGTCGTTGCTGACGCCGGATATTCCGTTGTTCTTTCTGGCTGATCGCGGCGATATTACTGCCCGAATTGAAGCAGTCAAAGCAGGCGGCGCCGGCTACTTTACCAAGCCGGTGGATATTCCCATGCTCCTGGAAGCGCTGGATGAGCGCGTATTGAAACCCTTGAGCCAGCGCGTATTGATCGTTGACGATCAACTGCCGGCTACTCGTGAAATCGCCCGCTGGTTGGAAATTCGCGGCATGGCGACCCAAGTGCTGGCTCAACCCCTGCAAGTTTTGCCAGCGCTGCGCCATTTCCAACCTAATCTCCTGATCCTGAGTCTCGATCTAAAGGATCTGGATGGCCTGAGTCTGGCTCAGGCCATCCGGCAACATGAATTGTTTCGCGAGTTGCCAGTCGTGCTCATGTCAGCGCAGCCGGAAACGGCTCAGCGCCTGTCCGCCACGAACCTCAGCGGCGAGGCGTTGCTTGGCAACCCCCCCAATCCGGAATTGCTTTCCACTGCGGTAGCCAAGCGGCTACGACAGGGTCGTGGCCTCCATTACAAATTCAGCCAGCTCAGCCATCGGGATACCGTAAGCGGTCTATACAATCGTCCCTACTTTCTGGCCTACCTGGAGCGGGCGCTGGTTGCGACCTACGCCAATGCACAATCAACAGCCATAATGTTAATTACATTGGATAACTTGCGATCACTCGAAAGCCACGATGTGGCCGCGGCCGATGATGTCGTTGAGCAGGCCGCCAAACGCCTGCAAACCACCCTGGGAACTGACGCGATCACCGCACGATTCAGCGATGCGGTCTTCACAGTCCTGCTCGGGTTTACAGGTCAGGAGGCGCTGCCTGCAACGGCTCAAGCCGTGCAAACTGCATTGGAAACCGACCCCTATCGGTTAAACAATGGGAATTTTGAGTTGCGCACCAGCATTGGCATTAGCATTGCCGGTCCCGCCTTGCGCGAGGCGGCGGTGCTAATTCAACAGGCGGATCTGGCTTGCGGCATGGCCCGAGAGGGTAAGGACACTCGAATTCATGTGCATCATGGCCGCAGTGTCGAACAGGATACGACCAGCCCGCAGCAGCGCCGGTTGCTGGATGAAATTCGCGAATCCGTGCAGCAGCAGCGGATGAACCTGCTATTCCAGCCGATTGTCAGCCTGCGCGGCGATACGACCGAACGCTACGAAGTGTTACTGCGGATGCGTAATCATGAGGGCTGGGAAATTCTGCCAGAGACAGTATTTAGCCTGGTCAAGCGCCACCGGATTGGCATGGTGCTCGATCGTTGGGTGATTGCGCATTCAATTCGAGTCTTGCGCCAGCGGCAGAAGCGCGGTCAGTCGGTGGTCTTGTTCATCAATATTTCCCCGACTATTTTGCAGGATGAGGAGTTTCTGCACTGGTTGCAGGGGGGGTTGCAAAAAACCGGGGTTCCGGCGGCCAGTCTGGTATTTGAAATGACCGAAACCACGGCTGAGGTGTATAAGCCCGTTCTGCAGCCATTCCTGCTTGAACTCAAAAAGCTGGGTTGTGGCGTTTCCCTGGATCATTTTAGCGGTCATGAACACTCCCAGGCGCTTGCTCAGACTCTGCAGGCTGACTACATCAAGCTGGACGCGCGGTTTACCGATGACCTGCTCAATAACAAGGCTCGCCAGGAGGAACTCACTCAGCTGGCGCGCACCCTGAGCGCCTTGGGCATGACGATCATCGTAACCAGCATTGAGGACGCCATGACCCTGCCAGTGCTCTGGTCGTCCGGCATCAACTATGTCCAGGGCTTTTTCCTGCAGAGACCCCATACCGACATGAGCTACGACTTCGATCAGACGGTGTTGTAAGGGATGCGGGTTGATGCACTGACCGGATGGCTGGACGCCGCGCGGCACGTATGTTCCCCAAATTGGGATGAGCGTCCAGCAGGTTGTCGCATCGACTTAATCGTGGTGCATGGCATTAGCCTGCCGCCTGGAGAGTTTGGCGGTTCCTGGATCGATGCGCTGTTTACCAATACGCTTGATCCAACAGCGCATCCCTATTTCGCCGCCATCGCTGGCTTGCGGGTTTCAGCGCATCTATTGATCCGCCGCGACGGTCAATTAACGCAATATGTATCTTGTCATCATCGGGCCTGGCATGCCGGCGAATCGATTTACGCGGGCCGCCGCCGTTGCAACGACTTCAGTATTGGCGTTGAACTGGAAGGCGCTGACACTCTTCCCTATGATGACCGCCAATATCCAGCGCTGGCCACCGTCATTCGCACGTTGCGGGAAGCTTATCCTGCTATCCTGCCGAACCGGTTAGCGGGTCATGCCGACATCGCGCCAGGCCGCAAGACCGATCCCGGTCCGGCATTCGACTGGCGACGGTTGCGCCGGCTGCTGGAGGAACAGACCGATTAAATGAAGCAACCGGGATCGACGGGATCGTTATCGACCGCTTTCTCCTGATCGACAATGGGTTGCAATGCATGAACAGATTCCAGGGGCGGTTCGTTCCTGCCTAGCAGATTTGATGTTTGCTCTACCCAGGCGGCGATCAACTCGGTTGCGGATCGCTCTTCGCACAGATGACATCCCTGGCCGGCCCACAAGGCCATAAAGTCCGTCAGGCCCCGTTCAGCAGCGGCTTGCCGCAAATCCTGGGTTAGAAAGAGTTGCAGCGGAAATCCGGGCAAATCGGCCTCACAGGTGTGCAACTCGTTGACCAGGCGGTTGCGAAGCACCCGACCATGACGGCCAGTAAAGACCCGACTGAGTGTGGTGGCGATTTCGCTGCCTTGACTCAACAGCGCCTTATAGGCGGGATGAGCGCCGCTTTCCGGACAGGCCAGAAAAGCCGTGCCCATTTGTACTCCGGCTGCGCCCAACATCCATGCAGCGGCGATGCCGCGTCCATCCATAATGCCGCCCGCCGCGATAATCGGTGTTGAAACATGCTTGGCCAACAGCGGCGTCAATGTCAAAGTACCCACCAAACCCTGTTCGGGGTGGCCAATGAAAGTGCTGCGATGTCCGCCAGCCTCAGCGCCCTGGGCGATGATGAAATCGACGCCGCTTTCTTCTAGGACAATCGCTTCCAACAAGTGAGTAGCAGCGCCCAGCAGGGTAATGCCCGCTTCCCGCAGCAGGTTCAAACACTGAGCGTCAGGTATGCCGAAGGTGAAGCTCAGCGCAGGTATCCGGGTTTCCAGAATCACGTCGAGTTGCTCATCGAACCCCGGCAATTCCGGCAAAGGAGGCAATTCGGCTGATAAACCCAATTCAGCGCGATAGGGCGCCAGTAACTCACCGGCGCGGGCGATGCGTTCAGCATCCACTTTAGCCGGATGTCCCGCCGATAAATTGACTGCAAACGGTTGATCCGTCAGGTTGCGCACCTCGGAAATGGTCTGAAGCAGGGCGTCGGGCCACAGGTAGCCGCCCGCCAGGCAACCTAATCCCCCGGCGTTAGAGACTGCTGCAACCAGATGAGGGGCGCCAGGACCGCCAGCCATGGGCGCCTGGATAATGGGATAGCGAATGTGAAGTCGCTCGGTAAGGGGAGTATTAGGCCAGTTCATAGGGATTCGGTCGGGGTTGTCGGAACCTTGATATGCAACATGGTCATGATCCAGAATAACAAAGCTGGGACGAAATGGAGGAATACTCGGTTAATGCTGGTGTACTGCCGCGCCCAATGATGAGCGTCCGTAAGAAAGAATAGGATAAATAACACCAGTAGCCCGGCAATAACCAGCATCGCTCCCGCCATTCGCCACGGCTCCGCGAAGATGCCTGGAAGACTCATCAGTAAGGTGGCCAGCAACAGATAGCCGAATAAATGCCAGTTGCCGAGCAACAGCAGGTTACGAATGACAGGTCCCCAGACATCGTGGTAATGCAGCTCGAACCGGCCCACCAGCGGCAATCGGATGATATTCGGGGTCAACTGGATTTTACCCAAGCCCGCAATGTTAAAAGTAAACCCGCCCGCCGCCCACCAGCCTACCAGCAACAGGATGAATCCACCGATCAGCCACGGCCAGTAGCGACGCGGCGTCCATACCCAGACCGCCGCCGGTAATAACAGCGACGCCCAGACCAGACCCTCATGCTTGATCCAGGGACAGGCCAAGGCTAACAGCAACGCCAATATGCCTTGCCACGGATCGCGGGTCCGCGCCCATTGCAAGAACGCGCAAACCGCCAATCCGAAGGTTGCCGCCAGCCACAAATCGGCATAACCGGCCAGGGCGACATGCGTGTCCAGTATCGGTAGCGACAGCAAGAGCCAGACGAAAATCAGCGCAACCAGTGGCGACACGCCCCAGAGTCGCGCCTGACCGTAAAATCCGCAACCGAGCGCGACAGCAATTCCCAACCAGGGTAGCAGGGCAACCGTTTCATTCCATGCGCCAAACGCCAGCGTTGGCCACAACGCCAGCAACGACACGGTTTCAGGATAATTCCAGGCTGCAAGGGTATAGGCCGAACCGTGAGCGCTCGTAAGCCAGGTTTGCGGATCGACGAACGGAACCCATTGCTGCAACTCCGACCAGACTTTGGCGCGCACCATCCAGGTTGTCCAGGCGTCCCAGGGATACAGGGGACGCCACTCGATTTCCTGCGCCAATCCAAAGCACCGCCAACTCAGCCAGCCCAGCAGCAAAATGAACAGGAGGGTTTGCCAGGTTTCATCAGGCGCCTTCGCCTTTTGTGGAGGAAGGTCAGGATGAGCGGATAGGATGCGCCGCCACGCCAACCCGCTCCCCGCCAGCGCCAGCAGTCCTAAAACGATCAAGGGACCGGCAAAGTCCATCGGTAAACCTGCGGCAGCCTGCGCACGCAGCAGCAACACGGTCGCCAATCCGCCCAACAAATAACCATAACCCAGCGCCAGTGGCCAAACACCCGGTCGCGCATCCCGCCAAAGCGCCCGCACCCATAACGTCCCAGCCAACCACGGGATAATCAGTGCTAACCCCACCCGGAACCCTTCCATCAACTATGAGTTCCCTGTTACCCGGAATAGTGCC
This sequence comes from Gammaproteobacteria bacterium, assembly GCA_024235095.1. Classification (NCBI taxonomy): domain Bacteria; kingdom Pseudomonadati; phylum Pseudomonadota; class Gammaproteobacteria; species Gammaproteobacteria bacterium. The sequence goes on along the minus strand of JACKNC010000001.1, from coordinate 1,711,600 downwards.
CCCAGAGGCGCCTCATACAACCTTTCCACGGCCAATTGTCCATCCTCCCATTCCAACTTCGCTGGAGCCGGATTAAATCGCACTTCAGGCAACGGGGATAGAATCAGCACATAATCACCTTCATGCGCGGCGGTCGGCGGTCGCAAAAACCCCATGTAGTTGTTATGAGGCAGGAGATGATAGTGAGCGCGTCCAGCCAGAAATCCGCCAGGATCGGCGCTGACAATAAACAATCGCACCGGGCGCTTCGGCAGGCGTTGCCCGATGTCTAGCAGAAACCTGTACAGCTCGCCATCCAGATCCGCGAGTCGCCGGCTAGTCGCATCCTTACCCGCAAAGCGTTCCACCGTATGCTCCAGACGCCCGCTCAGCTCCCACTGCCAACGCAGATCGAGCAACAACCAACCCAGCAGAAACAGCGCTACGAACGGCGTGGGTCGTAACCGCTGACCTGCCGCAAGCACCCACCCCCCATAAAGCAACCCACTCAGACCCATCCAGATTGCTATCAACAAAACCGGCGATCCCAAGGGTCTTGCGGTAGCGCCGGAGGCAAAATTGATTGAACGTTGACTCCAATCCTCCCGCGCCGTCCACTCCCGCCATAACTGCTCCAACCATTCTCTGGCAGTTAATGCCGCCGGGCGCAATTCAAGCTGGCGCACGATAAGAGGCGATGCCAACGGACCGGGAATAAAGAGACCCAGGGTCATGATCGTTCCCTGCCAGTCCGGCTCGGTTCGTAAATCGAGAAGATTAGAAGAAATTTTCGTTGCCTGTTTGGCCTGGCCCACTTTACCGTCGTTCGTTCGCCAAATCGGATACAGCGGATGCCGATCATCAAGACCCGTGATCTTCCAAAGCAGATTCCCATATAAACCGGCGCTGATCCATCGAGGCGGGGTCCATAATATCACTCCGCGCGCATCCGCCGCCTGGATCGTGAAAGCGCCTGGATCATCGGGCAGCGCTGTAGCCTGACCACGCGCCACTTGTAAATCAGCGCCATTCCAGCGTAATGGAATATTGGCTTCGCTATAGCCGCCGGTTTGGTAATACAGCACCACCGCCAGCAATGTCAGCGCCGCGCCGACAAACAATGCGGCCAACCATGGCAGAAATTTCATTGGACGCTTGGTTGGATCAGTCTGCATTATTCTGACTTCCCCTTAATAACTCAGGCAGCGCGCGTTCCAAATCCCAGACCGGTTGATAGCCTAATTCAGCGATAATCCGGCGGGAATCATAGCAGGCCCAGCCCAGCAGCTTGTCCAACATGGCCTGAGCCTTGGGATCGCGGCGACCGGCCAGCCTGCGAACGCCATCAGCCATTTGCGCCAAGCCGCACAGCACATTGGCGGGAACAGTCCAACCGGGCATCGGTCGCCCTAACGCCTGGCGAATCAGCCGATACAACTCCCGTCCTGAATACGTCCGGCCATCGGTCACGAAATAGGTCTGACCGGCTGCAGCAGGATGCCGAGCGGCGAGCAGCAGGGCCTGCACGACATCATCGACATGCACCAGCGAACGACGGTTACCGGTTTCCGGCAGAGGCGGCAACCAGTTCTGTTGCACCGCTTTGACCAATCGCAACAAATTCGCCTTCATCCCTGAACCATAGACCAGCGCTGGCCGCAGATTGACCGTATGCATTGCCGATTCGCGCCCCATTGCCAGCACGCGTTCCTCGGCGGCCCGCTTCGCCTGACCATAAGACGTCTCTGGCGGCGCAGCCCAGCGCTCATCCACGCAATGCGTACCGGGATCGCCTACGGCTTTGACGCTACTTAGAAAGATGAACCGGCTTACTCCAGCCTCTCGCGCCGCATCCAATAGATGAAACGTCCCTTCCGCATTCACCGCCCAGTGCCGGGCCGCAAATTCGGGGGTGCTCCCGGCATCGGCATGGGCAAAGCCGGCGATATGAAAGACCGTTTTCATTCTGGCGCAAGCCCGAACCAGGCTGGCGGCATCGGTCAAATCGCCGACGATTCGCTCCAGACTTCCGGTTGCTGGTTCCATGCCTGTTCCTTGATGCTCGATACTTGATACCTGCCCCCTGACCAGAACCCGTACTCGCGCTTTCTGTTCCAGCAGCGCCGTAACCAGTCGGCGACCGATGAAACCGGTTCCTCCAGTCACCAGTACGGGATGATCCTGGAAGAAATCCTTGGTTACCACCACCGCCACCCATGCCGATGGAAAAACAATACCGCAGCGCGCAGGAACAGCCCAATATGACGAACTCCCTTGCGAGCCGCGTGGCCACCCTGATGAACAATCCGCACGGTGGGCGCGCAGGCCAGGCGCGTAACCGCCGCCAGCCGCAGACTCAAATCGAAATCCTCGAAATACAGAAAATAGTCCGGGCGAAATCCACCCACCTGCTCCAGCGCCGTCCGCCGGCATAACATGAAACAACCGCTGGCGATGGGCGGATCCCAGAGCACGGTTTCATTCACTCGTTCACGCAACTCATAGCGATCCAGGCGTTTGCGAAACCAGCGCCGGAGTGTTGCTGGGGCAAATCCGCGCAGCGCCAAGTCAAAAACTGTCGGATAGTTCTTACAAAGATATTGCCGTCGCCCTGCTCCATCCCAGGCCACCGGTGCAACCAGACCAACATCGGGATGCACCGCCAGAAATATCAAACCCTCGCTGATTGCATCTTCCTCCAGCAGCACATCAGGATTCAGAATCAGGTAAATGTCGCCATTGCTGCGCTGGAGCGCCAGATTATGCCCGGCGCCGTAACCGATATTGCCCTGTCCGCTCAGCAACTCGACCGCTTTCACCGAACACGCCGTATCCAGCACATCCCGCAAAGGTTCCCGCCATTTGGAACCCGGGCCATTATCCACCACGGTGAGTCGCATCCCGAACAACAATCCTCGATGACGAGCATGAGCCAGCGCCTGGTCAAGCCGTTCCAACACAGCTGCCAATAGCGTCAAGTTGGGCGCATAAGTGACGATTGAGACATCGAGACAGGTCACGCCACAGTCCGGGATCGATCCAGCAATTGTTTTAACTCCACGCGGCTTAGGGCAAATAATCCGTTCTCGCGCCAGACATACTCATCCTGGATAATCATCCCGGTTTCAGCGTAAAAACTGGCGATGCTGGTCAACATACGCTTTGGATTATAGCGGTGGCGGACGTAGCGTTCTCTCATGTCCATTTTTTCCTGAAACAGGAAATGCTCGTGCCAGACCCATGAAGCGGGGCTGTTCAGCAAGCGCAACCCCTGACGGCGCAGCGCCATGGAAACGCCGGCGTCCTCAAAAGCATTGGGATAACCCTCGTGCAAAAAAGGCCCGGGATTGACGGTGAACAAGGTAGCGCCAATCGGGCACCAGTCGCACTCACGAAAGACCGCGGTGGCCAGATCGGCAACATCCTGGTCGCGATCGTACAGCCCCAATTCGATCAGTTCTTCATCGAATTGCCGAATAAATCCCCCGGAAAATTGCAGGCGCCGATTGGGAAACGCTACCTTGCAGCAGACCGCTCCGACATCAGGTTGGCTCACCGCCCGGATGAGCAGCTCCTCCAGCCAGCCAGGTTCAGCGATCTCGTCATTATCAAAGATCAAAAACCACTCACCGCGCGCTTGCTTCAAAGCTTCCCGGCGACCGGCGGCTGGCCCCAGATTGGTGGGATGGTAAATGACTCGAACGGTTGGGAAATGGCCATCGATGCGCTCATGTAAAAACGCGACGGTTTCGGAATCAGAGCCATTATCGAACAGAATGATTTCGTGCGGCGGCTTTACGGTTGCTTGCAGGCTTGCCAGCGCCGCCAATGTCTGCCGTTGCTTGCCAAATGACAACATGATAATGGACAGAAAGCGGTCAAACCGGCCTTCCCGAATAGCTTGCCGCAAGCGTCCCTCGTTTTGAATGATCTTTGTGGCTTCCCGCTGGGAGATGCTGTAGGTTTCGGTCGCCTGCCGGTCGTGAAAGCGATGGTAGTACACGAATTCCGGAGCGTGAATAAACACCGAACCAGGATAGTGAAAAGCGATTCGCATCAACAAATCATAGTCCTGCGCGGCGTCAAAGCGCGGATCGAACAGGCCGACCCGGGCGAACGCTTCCCGTCCGATCAGCTTGAAATGCGTCGCGTACATCCGCTCCAGGTTTTCGGCAAAATAGTCCTGACGCGGCAAATGCTCAAAGGAAATGCGACTGACTTCCCGTCCGCTCTCATCTACATTGATGCGGGCCGAGTGGGCGTAAATAATCCCTTCGCGCCAATAACGCAAACAGGTGTCCACCGCATCCGGTCGTAAATAATCGTCGCAGTCGAGAAATCCGATAATGTCGCCGCGCGACTCGATGAGCGCCCGGTTCTGGGTTTCGGCAATGCCTCGATTGACCGGGTTGGCGAATAGCCGGAGCCGTGGATGATTCACCCATTGATTCAATATTTCCTGAATCCGTGGATCGGTCGATGCATCATCCACCGCGATCACTTCGATTTCGGGATAGGTCTGGTTCAGCGCGCTGCTCAGGCACTGTTCCAGATAATCAGCATGGTTGTAGATGGGTACGATAATGCTGACTAGCGCATTTTTATCACTGGATGCGCGGGCAACGGCGCTTCCTCCAGGCGCAGTGATAACCCCTTGGCGCAACCACCGGCGCGCTCCCTGCTTCCAGTTAAAGGGCAAACGACGCAATAACCCGCCACCGGGACCCCGATAAACGATCAAGCCCAGCCGCCAGGCGCTGTCCGCGAGCATGACCGACAGGCGGTCTCGCCGTTCGCGCAGCCAGCGAGCGCCATCACGCAGTGGCGCGGTCAACCGCCACGAACGCGAGTTCATCACCCAGGCATAACGGGATTGCCAGTCCTGATCCAATTGCGCAATTTCGAGTTGCTGGGCTTCCAATCGAATTTCAAGTTCCTGACAGCGGCGTTTCCACTCCTGATCAAGCTGTTGAATCCGGTTTTCCGATTGCTCAAGTTGGCGGTCCCGGTCTGCAACAAGCTGTTCAAGCCGACTGTGCAGTTGCTCCAATTGTCGATCTCGGTCTTCGACTTGTTGTTGAATTTTGTCATACGCGGCTTTCAGTGATTGCACGGCTAAACCGGCTTCATCCAGCTTGCGCACGGCAAGAGCGCGCTGTTCCTCAGTGGTTTTCAGTAATCGGTCCAGATGCCGGGCGCGGGCCATCATATCCATGAGCTGGCGATCACTCCATTGCGAGCGCCATTTTCCGACCAAGGTTTCAAAAGCCGCCAGCGCCTGCTGTTCGTCGGCGCTTACTCCCAGTCCGCCGCTTTCGTGAATCCGGTAGTTCGCGGAAAGCGCTGGTCGGTGTTGAAATCCACCGTGTTGCAACAATTGCAGCCAGAAATCCCAGTCTTCATAAAGATCAATTTCTTCGTCAAAGCGACAGGGACGCCCGCTGGACAGTGCGGCTCGTCGAAATAGCAGGGCGTTAATGGGGATAAAATTTTCCAGCCGCAATCGGGCGGCGTCAAAGGGATCATTGTAAATTTGCACCGTTTCCCAGTGGTCTTTCGCCAGGCGGCGGACGCAGCGAACGCCCGCATACGCCGCTATGATCCCGGATTCCCTTTCCAGGATTTCCACCAGTCCAGCGATATGATCCGGCTCGAACCAATCATCATCGTCCAGAAAGATCAGATATTCGCTCTGAGCGGCGTCCAATCCCTGATTGGCGGCGGCGCTCCGGCCCAGGGTATGGCCAGCGCTGATTATGCGCAGTGGAAAACGAGACTGGGCTTTCTCCAGCATTAATTCACCCGCGCCCCGAGCATCCACCACCACAATTTCGATGTCGGGATAGGTTTGAGCGGCGACCGAGTGGAGGGCTTCAGATAACTCGGGACGGTCCATGGTGCGCATGATCACGGAGACCCGCGGCCCCAGTACGGCGGCTGAAGCATCGATCATCCGCCACCGTTCAGCCATCACGGGACGCAGGATGCGCAAACTTTCCGCGACCGCATCGCCAGCGATGACCCAGTAACCTTCAGCCGCTTCGACCTCACGGGGCAGCGTGTACGTGCGGTAACGATTCAGCGCCTCGACATGCCGGTCATAAGCTTGTACGGATAACTGGCTGGTGAAACAACGCATCGCCTGGCTTTTGCGCTCCAGAAGGTCGGAAATATCCAGCAAGCGATTGGGCGGCAACGGCGCGCCGACTTCGTAAAACGCCAACGTTAAACCGCCACTCTGCCGGCGAGCGGCCTCCAGGGCGGCCAAACTCAGATGACGATGATCAGGATGCAATTCATAAGGAGAAGGCGCATACAACCAGCAGGCGCCAGTCATCGCTATGGCGTCGCAGAGTCGTCTGACCAGGGCTTCGTCATAGCACAGTTCCCGGTCCCGGTATTCCCAAAAGACCGGTTCGCCATAGCCAAGCACGGCGGCGGCAGCTCGACTTTCCTGACGGCGTTGCGCCACATAAGCCGCTCGATCTGGACCGTCCGGGTGAAAACCACCGCCATCAGTTAGAATAATCACGGTGACCGGATCACCGGCAGCGACATGCCGCATAATCGCGCCTGCACAACCGAAGACTTCATCGTCCGGATGCGGCGCCAACGCCAGGCTCGGACCCTTTCCCAGGATCGGCGCCGCATGATACGGGATTAACTCGCTTTCAGTGCTCATCCGCATTCGATTTTTATCGTAAAGTAATCCGCTATGCCCGAACGTAAAGACGATCCTTATTATATCCGGGATTACCAACCCGGCGACGAAACCGCCATTACCACGCTCTTTGGCCTGGTGTTTGGCCAGGTTTTGACCGAGGCGCACTGGCGATGGAAATACCTGGATGCAAGTTCAACGTCCCCGATTGCGCGCCTGGCTTTCAACGCGGAGGGCGAACTGGTGGGACATGCAGGCGCAATTTCCCTGCGCGGCTGGCGGCAGTGTCGATCAGCGCCCTTCTTCCAGATTTGCGATGTCATGGTGCATCCCGCCGCGCGCGGGCAACTCGGCAGGCGCAACCTGTTTACCCAACTGGTCCGGGAATTGTTAGAGGGATTAGCGGGACGCTGGCCTACGGCGTTTGCCTATGGTTTTCCAGGGCGGCGACCTTTCCGGCTCGGCGAATATGCCCGGGTTTATGGCGCAGTGGAGCGCGCTTCCAGTTTGCATCGAGCCGCCCAAAAAGCATTGGGGTCGTGGCTAGGCGTCCGTCCACTGAAGTGGGATGACCCTCGACTCGACGCCTTATGGGACCGCTGCGCGCCTGAATTGCCTTTGGCGCTGGTGCGCGATCGTGCTTACCTGAACTGGCGCTATGCAACCCATCCGCTTCGGCGTTATCAGCTCTTTAGTCTGTCCACCCGGTCGAATCCTGGACTCCTGGGCTGGGTGGTGATTCAACAGGAAGAACATCAGTTGCGCGTCATCGATTTACTCGTTCCCCATCACTTGTTGAATCAGGCGCTGATCGCGCTGGAACGGCTGGCTGCGGATCGCGGCGATCATGAACTGGAAATCTGGCTGCCGCCGGGTTGGCGAGATGAGATTCTTGGCCGGGTTGAATCGACAGAAGTCGTCGTCGCTAATATGGTTTGGCGGTTGCCGATTCCGACCAGTGAGGTGCAAAAGGACCTGTACTACACCATGGGCGATCTGGACATTTTCTGATGCCTTCGGGATCAAGCGATCTCCCAGAAATTTTCCAGATAACAAATTCCTAACTCACGCGAATCTTTGCACACTTCCAGTTCCGGCAAAATTTTCTCGTGATAGACCATCAATCCTTGGTCATCGAAAATGCGGGCGTGGGCGCTGTAAAGACCGCCGAGCAGCGGCGCCTGAGGGTAGGTGATCCGCACCTCGCGTTGTCGGCCACGCAGCGGCGGACGCCCTGCCAAGTGGGTGCCGGTGACATAGATGCCACGCCCATCGTCCATCTTGATCGACAGCGTCAGATGGTAGGGCAGGTCATCACGACTACACTCCAATTGCAGCCGGAAACAGAGATCGTCACCGCGTCGGCAGGGTAGTTCATTCAACAGTTCCAGGCTGACAATGCGTGCTGGCATTTCCGGACGCGCGTCGGCTTCCGCCTGTTCGCGGAATGCGTTGCGCTGCGCCTGCCAAGCTTCGTAGGCGGGTAACACCCGACTGGTCTCGCCATATTGACGAACCCGTCCTGCTTCCAACCACAGCGTTTCGTCACAAAACATGCTGATCTGGTACAGGCTGTGAGAGCAGAAAAGGATGGCGCGACCCCGATTGCGAAATTCCATCATGCGGTCGATGCACTTTTTCTGGAAGTACACATCACCGACCGATAGGGCCTCGTCTACGATCAAAATATCCGGGTCCAAGGAGGCAATAAGCGAGAACGCTAGTCGCATCCGCATCCCGGTGGAATAGGTTTTCAGCGGACGGTCGACGAACAATTCCAATTCAGCGAAAGCAACAATCTCATCGAAACGGGCTTGCACCAATCGCCGCGACAGACCGAGTACATCGCCGTACAGGAAGATGTTTTGCCGACCGGTAAATTCGGTATGAAAGCCAACACCCAGTTCCAACAGACCCAGCACGGTTCCATCACGCTCGATCATTCCCGAGCTGGGTGTCAGCGTACCGGCAATCATCTGCAACAACGTGCTTTTACCGGCGCCGTTATTCCCAACCACGCCCAGGGTGCGTCCATGGGGCAAGTCAAAACTTACTTCTTGCAGCGCCACAAAATCGCTATGGCGCCGCTGCCGGAACAGTAGTTCCTTGAGCCGGTCAATGGGCTGATCATACAGTCGGTAAACTTTGCTCAGATGGCTGATCCGCAGAGCGGGTTTGGCGTTATTCATGACAAAGCACAGCGCGAGTGATGATTAGCCAGACCCAGCCAAACCGATAAATACACGCTCATACGCTTTCACCATCTGTTCAATGGATAGTTGCTTGGCCCGTTCCAAGCCACGGGCTGCCAGTGCTTTTCTTTGATTGGAGTCGGTCAGCAGGCGCAGGATCGCCGCCGCCAGCGTCGCTGGATCGTCGGGTTGCACGAGGATGCCATACACGTTGTCGCCTAGAATTTCTCGCGGACCGTAGGGACAGTCGATAGAGACCACCGCTACGTTACAGGCCAAGGCTTCCAGCAGGGTATAGCCGAAACCCTCGAACTGGCAGGTGTGGACAAACAGGTCGGCGCAGCGCAAATAAGGATAGACATTTTCACGATGTCCTAGCAAGCGCACGGCATCGCTCAGGCCCCACTCGACAATACGCGCCTCCAGCGCAGTCCGTTCCGGGCCATCGCCCAGGATGATCAACACTGCGGGTTGCGTTACCCGCACTCGCCGAAACGCCTCAAGCAGCAGCCCAAGATTTTTCTCTGGGGCCAGTCGGGCGATGGCGCAGATAACTGGTATTTTTTCCGCTTCCAGGCCGATCATTTCCAGGGCAGACTGATGGGAGAGGGTCGCGACCGTTTCCAGATCAATACCATTGGGGATCGTGACGGTTCGGCTTAGCGGCGTGAAAAACCGCTGACGCAGCTCCAGTGCGGTGCCATGAGACGGTACGATGACCCGATCCGCCAGCAGCGCAGTTCCGGCCACCGCGGCGCGCAGGAACAACCGGCGACGAAATCCACGCTCGTAATAGCGCATGTATTCGTAAAAGGGACCGCGATAGCTGGCTATTGTCCACGTCCGCGCCTTGGCCAACCGTGCGCCAAGTGCCAGCAACGCTGCAGAATAATGCATCATGCCGAGCGCTACATCCGGCTTGAGTTCCCGCAGCAATTCGCCGGCTGCCCGCGCTTGTTGATACAGCGAGCGTGGCGTAGCAAAACCGCCTTCCAGATGATGGTGTGCAGCGTCGACAAAGTGGTCATAGCGTTCCGGGAGGCAGGCGCGCAACACGCCAGGTGCGACCAGCGTGATTCGCGTGATCCGTTGCCGGTCGAGATGGTCCAGCAGATTGGCCGTAGTTCGCTCAGCGCCGCCAAACACATAGGCGATATGCAGGATCAGCAGGTGAATGAGCGACTCCTACAGCACATCGGCGAAGCCAGGTTCCAATCGCTGAAAGACATAAGCGCCAAAGCTTAATGCGCCAGCAGCGAACAGCAGCAGTCCGAAGAGCATGACCGGTTCTGGCCAGGTGCCGGTTAACACCGCATTATGATAGGCTTCCGCGAAGAGGGTAAAAGGATTGAGATGCACCCATCCACGGAAATCTTCTGGCACCAGAGTCAACGGATAGAGAATGGGCGCGGTGTAGAACAGGGCGGTCAGCACTAAACCTAAGACCTGCGCGGTATCGCGCAGATAGACGGTAAACGCGGCCAGCAGCAAACCCACTCCGGCAGTGACCGCGAATTGCAGCATCAGCAGCATGAAAACTGCGCCCATCGTGGTCAACGATAACCCACCCTGCCACCCGGCAAGGGCGAGTAAAAACAGGCCGTAGCCGATGCCATGCACGACATAAGCGGCGGCAGTAGCGGCCAGTGGGAAAACCTGCGCCGGGAAATGAATTTTACGCACCATGTCGCGGCGATTGATAATGGCGTTGGCGGAACGGCTTAACCCTTCCTGCCAAGCAAACCAAGGCAACAGCGCCGATAGTAGAAAGACGATGAAAGGCGTTTCAGCAAACGCGGAATCCTGGGGAAAGCGGGTGCGCAGCACCGCTGAGAACACCCACCAATACAGCAAAATAAACAACAGGGGTTGCAACAGGCTCCACATCACGCCGAGCAACGAACCAGCATATTGCTCGCGCAGCTCCCGCCCAATAAAGGGCGGGAGGAGACGCCAGGAACCCCACAGGCAGTGGAGCATTAAAGCCGATGATTGCTGCATCGCCCTTTCTAGTAGCCTGTGTAGCGGACCCCGGAGTTTTCCTCATAGTATTCGCGATACCAGTCACCACCGATAAACAACCAGGTCTCGATGAACGTGTATTCCTGCTTCGGCTTGCTGTATTCCTTACCGCTAGCCGTCCGAAATTCGGGCACCGATGCTTCAATAGTAATCTTGACCTTAGCGATTTTGCCAATCCGTTCAGTCTTCTCAATACGGAAACCATGATATTTGATGGTTCCCATCTTTTGCCAATAGGCTTTCCGGCCAACCTTGGCCTGAAAAAACGGATCGAGCAAAGCATAACTGGCCGCGTAGTCCTTTCTTTGCATGGCGTCCCAGTAAAACTTGACTCTTTGGCGTAAACGATCATCGTTAAGGCGCGCTTTTTCCAATTGAATTCCTCGTGGCAACAACGGTAGTTGCTTCAAATCATCCAGTGTGAACGTATAATGAACCAACTCAGCCTGATTCAGGTTGTCGTTCTCAAAACGCTTCACTACTAGGTGATAGTTCCCATTGTGGTTGCGTAGCTCGTGTTCCATATCGAATTCCATACCCAAATTGACTCGTCCAGGCAAGCCCAATGGGATGGTGCTCTCCCAGGTTGCACCATAATCCTTTGAATAAGCGATATACACATTAGGACGGATATCACGCCAGTCTTCCCAGGCAATAAGCAGTACCCCTGGCTCTGATCCGAAAGTGATTGCGGGAAATTTGGCGTGAGTGATCTTCTGTTCATCGGTTCGCAGGGATCGCGGTTCGGACCAGGTTGAGCCGTTATCCGTGGAGTAGGTTAGATAGACATCATTTTTGGCCTGCGGATTGTTGTCGCGCAGGCGATGCGAGCCACTAAACGCTAACGCGATATGACCCTTGCCGTCGGCGGCAGCTACCAAGTGCGAAAGATCCAGGCCCTTGATAGTCTCAAAGGCAAAGCGCTTCCAGGTTTGACCCTGGTCTTCAGAATAGGCGCCCTCCAGTAGAAAATCCCGGCCATCCCCGTACTGGGATAACCAGGTTACGAACCAACGTCCGGCGGATTCGAAAGCACGATAAATCGGGCTGATCTGTTCAGGAGTTTCCGCAATCTCGACGAGTGCGCCAAAATGCTTGGCAGCGCGGTCGAAGCGACGCATCGCTATAACTTGTCGTTCTTTCGACCTGATCCAGCTGAAGATAGCGATGCTTTGATCATCGACAATCCACATGGGGTAGATGCCAGGAATTACCCGTTCTACTTCTGAAAAAGTCTTACCCCCATCTTCGGAATAGCGAAAGTACTGGTGATAGGTCTGTTTCGTTTCAAGATCGGGTTTTTCGCCGAGCCACAGTAAATAATAGTAGTCGCCGCGCTGTGCTATTTTCAGTCGTGGCAATGGCTCGGATTCGCTACCGCCGACTGACAACGATTGTGGTATTGGTCCGGTCGTTGGCAATCCAGGTAAAAGCCGTAGGTCTTTCTCGGGAAGTTTATCTCTCCACACTATGGAAAGGGTGTCTTTTCCAGAATCAATCGCCAATCCTGACAGATACTGATCGCGATTTTGGCTACTGAAATTGACTTCCGATCCATCGGGTCGGCGTACATAGAGCAATTTGTCGTCACCGTAATAGGCGAGCCACAATTCGCTTTGGCTATCGAGTGCATATTCCCAAGATGCATTGCTACCCAATGGATGTTGATTAAGCGCTTTCGGATCGTTCATGATTTCGGCGTGGATGTCGCCCGAAATCATCATCAGAAAAGTGAAAAAAAGAGTGAACAGCTTCATTAAGAAGGTACCTTGCAGGACCGCAGCAGAAAATTGATTAACAAGTAAGCTCCAAAGAATAGAAAAGGGACTGCTCGAGAGAGCAGTCCCTTTTCTGAGGACAAGCGTCGACTAAACGACTATAACGAACCCAATTGCCTTACTGGACGCCACTAGTGCCAATTGGAGCCGGAGAATTGAGGTCAAGGTCAGCAGCAAACACGCTTACACGTGGCTGGGTGGCTAAGGCTGGGGCTAGATACGACTCGCGGATACCCTTGCGCAGCCAGATCGCATTGTTGACAATGCCGACGACCGGGGCAGTGCTAGAGTCTGTATCAAGCTCCAGTGCGGACGGGTTATATTCCAGTTTGAACACAATGGCTTGATCAGTAGAACCAGAGGTGACTGTGCCAGTAGTACCGGCGACGGTGCCACTACTCACTCGCAGGTTCGACCAGCCGCCGTTCGGCACTCGGTTCAGAGCGCCTTCGGTCAGCATGGTTGATGCTTCGACAGCACCCACGCACACTACATTTTGCGGAACCTGACCTGACACTGGCAACTCATCACGGTCGAACATCACATCTTGGGTAGCCGAAGCCGGGTCCTGAACTGCTAACCGAACACGGGCGTTCAGATCACCCCGCAACTGAGGGGTACCGCTGCCCATCGCTCTCGTCGCAATCGGCGTCACGAAGAATTTGGTGACAAACTCGCCTCCAGTAGCCGTGAAAGGCATCAAGGCTACAGGGACAAAACTGTTGGCGATCACTTCGCCAGCAGTTTCAACCGAATCGGAGAAGTCGTAGGGATTGCTAACAACAGCCCCACCCCCAGCGGTTCCGGAGTACAGACCAGCGGCGTTATAAGCGGAATAGCCCCATGCAGCGCCAGCCGCAAACTCCAAGATAATCGCTTCGCCAGCCACCGAATTAGCTGTGCTAACCAAGCCCGCCCCTGTTAAGGTATCGTTGTTGTCAACGATCAGAAACGCGCGCACCGGCAGGGCGATGTTTAACAACGAAAAGGTTTTGCTGCCATAGTCAACATTACTGGATGTTGCAACATCCTCAAACAGAATGCCTAGGTTGTCGATCCCGAAGCGCTCTGCTACGTCAAACGTAACGATATCGTTTGGGCTAGATGGCAACCGGTCGTCGACCTCGGCGCAAGACGCAAGGTTGTTCTCCGCGTTGCTGCCATTCTTGTAGTAATAGCGGTAATGCAACTGGTTTGAAGCAGGACCTTGAAAGAAATCTTCGTAAATGTTGATCGTGGAAATCAAGGTAGTGACAGTGTCACTGGCCACCACATAGGGAAAGAGAATCTCATCAGCCTGGGCGGTACCAATGCCAACCGCCGACACGCCCATGGTCGCCGCTACGGCGGCTGCAAGCTTGTTCATCTTGAATCTCATGATTTAGCTCCTATCTGAAACTTCCGACAGAGGGTTAAGGTAACAAAGGTTCCTGCTAGAACGGTAGAAAACTAACCTGCTGTGGATTCTACACAACAGTTTGTTGTTGTCAATACACGAAACCACAAAAACTCGACTCAAAATCAGTATACTTAAACCTTTCCTTAGTCTCAAGGTAAAAAATTGCTTTATATGCCTAAAACATACCTTAAAACGGCGAAATTTTGGGCGTCTTGCCCGGTATCAATCTAATCTATGGTTGTTTCAATAAAACAACAAACACACTTCAAAGCGATATTATCAGACTTTACTTCGCAACTTCGTTTAGTAAAGCAAAGCTCCCTTCAATTGGCTTACCCGCCTTTCTGCCAACCAAACCATAATTCCTGGTAAATGTGTTCCAGACCATGCGCAAACTCTTCAGTTGAAAAAGGCAACCGCGTCGCACGGCAATGCATTAGTTGAGTTTGTAATTTTTTCAAGCGATCTGAATTGCTGGCCAGACTGACGGCTCGTTCTTCATATTCCTGGTTACTTCCAACTATTAATTCATTTAATCCTAATGCGCTCAACAAACTAGCACAAACTCTCGAATGAAAGCTTAAGCCTGGTTGCGTCAATACGGGCAAACCCGCCCAAAGCGCATCGCTGGCCGTAGTATGGGCATTGACTACGAAAGTATCCAGAAACAGATTCGCTAACCGGTGTCGCTCCAAGTGCTCCGCCTTGGGTAAACGCGGGGCGAAAATTAACCGCCCAGGATCGACGCCTTGCTCGTCCGCCGCACTGCGCAGGTGAACAGCAGTGCGTGACGTATTAGCCAGCAACCATAACACACTTCCCGGCGCCTGTCGCAGAATTCGCATCCAGATACCGAATATGCGCGGCTCGATTTTATAAGTATTGTTGAAACAACAATAAACAAAACCTTCTTCCGGAAGACCCGCAGCGGTTCGCGTTAACCCAGCTTCAGCAATCGGCTGTTCATCATCATTAATTTGATAACAATCGAGATAGACCGGCTGCTCGCTAAAAAATGGTCTCGATTCCTCGGGCAATACCACACGATCGGCAATCATGTAAGGAACGTAGTCTGCGCCTAGCGTACCCGGATATCCCAGGAAGGCCACCTGCACCGGGGCTGGCCGCAACGCAAAAATTTCGGGGCGGGCAAAACGAGTGTAACCATGCAAATCGACGAGTACATGAACGCCGTCCGCCGCAATTCGGGTTGCTGCTTCAGCATTACTCAGACCATGCAACTCCACGAATCGATCGCAGGTCTGGGAAATGTCTTGCCAATAATAGCTGCCATCGCCAGGGCGCAGGCTATAACCAAAAATCTCGAACCGCGCTCGGTCATGTACCCGAAACAGCTTGCGGATCAGGTGCGCAGTCGCGTGGTCACGGAAATCCCCTGAGACATAGCCGATGCGCAACCGTTCATCATCTTGTCGGGGCGCCCAATGAATAGCCAGCTTTTGGCGAGCTGGCGCCATCAATGTGTCTACCGCGGTCGCTTGCGCCCGAGCTACCGCCAAATGTTGGGCCGGATCCATCGGCAGGCTCAACAGACGATGTGGCTCCAGGCCAGCGACAAAACCATAGCGGAGCGCATCTCCCAGCAACTCATCCAAATGGGCGGTCATCGCTTCCCAATCGGTCCAGTCACACTCTTTCTGCGCCTCGAAAGTTTGCATCATATACAACCCGCGCCCGGTATATCGCTTATGCAGACTGTCCGGCAACGTCTCATCTGGCAGCCGCCACGGCTCGAATTCCCGCTCCAGGGCGGCATGAGGATAATGCGCCTGCAAATCGTTCAAAATCGCATCCGCTTCATCAAATCGCCACAGCATGGCCAGCGCCCGCGCCTTAGCGCACCGGGCGGCGAACTCGACGGCGGGAACGGCGATCAACGGCTCCAGTTCGGCCAGGGACTCCTCACAGCGGCGCAACCGGTTCAACAGGCGCGCCCGATTCAGACGCCAATCGGCATTTACCGACGCCAGCGCCAACCCATCATCAATGAACGCCAGCGATTTTTCCCATTGACCAAGCTGAAATTCCAGACTCGCCTGATGGTGGAGCACCTCCAGGCATTGTTCAGTTGACAACGGCAAGGTCTGCGCCCGTTCACAGGCGGTCAGCGCTTCCTGCGGACGCTTCAACCGGCGCAACGCCTCAATCTGGCGCAACAGAATCTGGGCATCGTTGGGGAATCGCTCCAGTAAACGAGTGGATGCCGTTAACGCCGCTTCATTTCGGTTAAGCGCCAAGCAGGCAACTATTTGACCGAACAGACATTCACGATCATCCGGCTGTAATGCCAGCGCCTTTTCAAGCGCTTCGATGGCTTGCTCAATCTCGCCCAGTTCCCAATAAAGCCGTCCGATATGACGCCAGGCTTCAAAATTATCCGGTTGCGCCGCGCTGCGTTGCCGGTAGCGGGCCAATTCCTGATTCAACCATACGCGACGCAGCGCGGCCTGAGCTTCCGGTTGCATCAATCGCTCCTTTGAAAATTCTTAACCCGCATTATTAAGCACCGGCTCAACCGCCCGCATCTTGCGTTTAATTTCGTCAGTAACCGCATCAATTTCATCGGTATTCTGCACCACTCGCGGGGTGATCAATACAATCAATTCAGTGCGATCCACCTGCTCGCTGGTATTGCCAAACAGCGCGCCAAGCACGGGAACCTTATAAAGCACCGGAATGCCATTCTGACCCTCAGTGCGATTGTCGCGGATCAGACCGCCTAATACCAGGGTCTGGCCATTTTTGACCGTCACTTTGCTCGTCACAGTGCGCTGCAGGAACGCGCGCTCTTGCCGGGCAGTCGTACCCGCCTGGCTAACATCCACCAGAGGTCCCACATCAACCACTTCCTGTTTGATTTCCATGTTGACGATGCCGCCGGAGTTGACCCGAGGCAATACCTCAAGCAGCACGCCAGTGTCTTTATAGGTGACTCCACCGCTGGTCGTCACGTTGTTCACTGTACTGGTGCCGGACGGAATCGGCTGCTGCGTGCCGACTCGAATCGTCGCCTGCTGATTGTCTACCACCATGACTTGTGGAGAAGAGAGCACTTTGACCTTGGAATCTTTCGCCAGCAAATTCAGCAGCACCTTGACGATGTCGTCACTGCCGGTAATCGCATAAGAGAACTGGCCGGATGGGATACTACTGAGCGCGTCTGTCAGGGCCAGGTCGGTGGGGAGACCCAGCGAACCTGTCCCCGTGTAGTCTCTACCCACTGAGTTATTGAAAAACCATTGCAGCCCATATTGCAACTGGCCAGTCAGCGTCACCTCGGCAATGGTGGCTTCGATCAGCACCTGCCGGGGGGCGACATCGATCGTTTGCAGGGTATTGAGAATCCGTTCGTAATTCTGGCTGGTCGCCCAGATCAGCAGTGAATTGTTATCGGAGTCCGCGACAATTCGCACTTCTTCCATGCCAGCGCTGGGTCCCCCCGATCCTAAGACAGTGCCAATTCCACCAGAGGCTTTGCCCGCCGAAGCAGACGTTGAACTACCCGGCGCCGACAAGCCGCTGGCGGATGAACTCCCTGATGTGGAAGACAGACTACTGCTCAAACTTGAACTTGTATTCAATCCGCCGCTACTGGACAATTGCGCGCCTTTCAATCCAGGGGCCAGTTCGCCGCCGCGCTCCGCGCCCTTTCCTCCCCCTTCCAGATTGAACAGACCATTCAGCAATTCGGCAATATAGTCCGCCCGGCTGTTCTGGACGGGATAGACATATAAGCGTTCGCCACCGATGCCATCCAGCCGTTCGATCCAGACCGCCACCTCGCGCAGATATTCGCGCTGTGGGGAAATGACCAGCACCGAGTTCAGCTTGCTGAGCGGCACCAGCCGCACCAGCCCGGCAATGGGCGTTCCGGAGTTTTCGCCCAGTAACTGATTCAATTCGTTGGCCAACGCCTGACTTTCGACGTTGCGCAGCCGAAACATGCCGATTGACATTCCTCGGAGCCAGTTGACGTCAAAGGTGTCAATGGTGTCCTGAACGCTGTTCAACTCCTGGGGAGTGCCGGCCAGTATTAACAGATTACGGGTGGGATCGACCTTAAGAATACTGCCTTCAGGCAGAAACGGCGCGATGATCGTTTGCATCTCGACCGCGCTGACATAGCTCAGCGGCACAATACGCACACTGTAACCCACACGGCCACCCCTCAGACGCGGGGTCAGATTGCCCTGGCGCAGCACGCCCGCAGCCGGGATAATCCGGTACACACCCTCTTCACGCACCAACACCGCATTGCTCGCACGCAACAAGGTCTCCAGGGTGGGCAGCAATTGATCCTGGGTCAGCGGTCGGCTGGTCTGGACCGTCACTTCGCCCTGCACCTGAGGATCAATGACGTAATTCTCCTTCAAGGTATCGAACACGACCTTGACCACATCGCGGATGCTGGCACCCTCGAAGTTCAGCGTGACACCGTGGCCCGGCGCTGGCGTAACCGGTGCTGCACGAGCTAATGGCTTGCTGGCCTCGCGTAAGTCGATAAAGTTGCCGGTGCCGGGAAAGATCTCTGTCCTCCGGGATGGGGAAACCGCGGAGGAGTCCGACGAACGCATTCCCATATCCCCGTTCAATTCCGACCGAGCGCTCAATTGCAGCGCATTGCGCGAAGGCGCCGGCGTTGCGCTAACCGTCACCTGCTCCGTGCGCGCCGCTTCAAGGGGAGCGCTATCACCGCTCTCTGGAGGAGTCGCGCACGCGCCTAGCAGCAGCGCCAGTAATCCTCCGCTTATTAACGATCTAACCCAGGTTTTACTCAATGGACTGTACTCTGCAAATTCTTATCGTAACCGTTCAGTCCCCCCCTTTAGCAAAGGGGGGTGAGGGGGGATTCTGACCCCAGCGACCATGCGAAATCCCCTCCGACCCCCCTTATTTCAAAGGGGGGAGGTGAACGCTTATTTCTTATCAAGACCTTGACGCTGGCCTTGGCGGAGAGGCCACAGGTTGGCCTCGTGGTGGAATAACCCGACCCGGCGTGGGCGGTCGTGGCGGAGAGGGTTCGCGTTTGAGCACCAGCTCGCGAACCT